>CANRGB010000005.1 GCA_947630005.1 uncultured Lachnospiraceae bacterium | reverse complement strand
TTTGACTGGTTATCGTAAGACTATTCTCTCATATTTTATACGGTTTTAACAGGTACCCACTATCTACCGTTTACTATGATTCTTCAACGGTATCATACGGAGAACTGTCTATTGTCCAAAGTCAATGGGTAGTTCACAGAAAGGAACGGCCGGCTTCTTTTTTCCCGCCGCGGAACATAGATTTATAGAAAAGCATACCGGGAGCAATACATGAAAAATCGAAAAAGATGTGTATCTCGGGTATTTCGCCGCGCGGCCTCCGCAAAAGACGGCGTGATAAAAAACATGGATCAGGAGACGGGAGTAAAGCTGCTTCAGTATTTTATGTTAGGTATTCTTCTGGTGCTCTGCTTTATACTTCCGGGAACAGGCGCAAAGCGAACGGCAAGGGAGAGCGTCCGTCAGGGCGGTTCGCAGGAGCTGCGGGAAAATGATCCCGGCGGAAGCGGATCCGGCGGGGAGAAGGGGACGATCGTGATTGACGCCGGCCACGGCGGAGATGATCCGGGAATGATCGGTCCGGGCGGGGTAAACGAGAAGGAGCTGAATCTTGTTTACGCGAAGAAGCTGAAGGGACTCCTTGAAGCGCAGGGATACCGGGTCGTGATGACCAGGGAGACGGAAGATGGGCTGTATGATGCGGATCAGCCCAACAAAAAGGCACAGGATATGGAGCGGCGAGTGAAGATCATTGAGGAGAGCGCGCCGCTGCTGACGGTCAGCATTCATCAGAACAGTTATCCGGACGCGTCGGTTTCCGGTCCGCAGGTATTTTATTTTGAACATTCAAAAGAGGCGGAAAAACTCGCGTCGTCGGTTCAGAGCGCGATGAATCAGGAACTGGGGATCGAGAGGCCGCGGACTCAGAAAGGTAACACTACCTATTATATACTGAAGCGTTCCAGCTCGGTGACGGTGATTGTCGAGTGCGGGTTTCTGACGAATCCGCAGGAGGAGGCGAAGCTGCAGCAGGAGGAGTACCAGGATCGGGTGGCGCGGGCAGTCTGCGACGGAATACTGGAATATCTGTCACAATCGGTTGTGTGAACGCCTTTACAAATATTGCAAAATGGATTAAAATAGAAAAGACGGATTTTGACAGATTTTGTCTTCTGATTTAGAATATGACAGATAATACGCAGGAATAAACCATGGAGGTGCAGTATGGCAGATCAGGTAAAGACAATAGGCGTACTTACGAGCGGAGGGGACGCTCCGGGCATGAACGCGGCGATCCGCGCTGTGGTGCGCAAGGCGCTGGCGCATGGATTGAAAGTAAAGGGTATTTATCAGGGATATCGCGGCCTGCTCAATGAAGAGATTGTGGATATGACGGCAAGGGACGTGTCAGATACGATTTCCAAGGGCGGCACGATTTTATATACGGCGAGATGTTCCGAATTTCGCACGCCGGAAGGACAGAACAAGGGCGCGGAGATCTGCCGCAGACACGGGATCGACGGGCTTGTGGTCATCGGCGGGGACGGCTCTTTCGCGGGAGCCCAGCAGCTGGCCGCGCGCGGGATCAACACGATCGGCGTTCCGGGAACGATCGATCTTGATATTGCCTGTACCGAATATACGATCGGATTCGACACGGCGGTAAACACGGCGATGGACGCGATCGACAAGGTGCGTGACACATCCACTTCTCATGAGAGATGCAGTATTATTGAGGTCATGGGCCGCAACGCGGGGTATATCGCGCTGTGGTGCGGAATCGCGAACGGGGCCGAGGAGGTTCTTCTCCCTGAACTGTACGATTATAACGAGCAGAAGCTGATCGACAACATTATCGACAGCAGGAAGAAGGGCAAGAAGCATTTCATCGTGATCAATGCCGAGGGTATCGGCCATTCCACGAGTATGGCGCGCCGGATTGAGGCGGCGACCGGCATGGAGACGAGGGCCACGATTCTCGGCTACATGCAGCGCGGCGGCAGTCCGACCTGCAAGGACAGGGTTTACGCGTCGATGATGGGCGCTTACGCGGCCGATCTGCTTGCGGAGGGCAAGAGCAACCGCGTGGTGGGATACAGGAACGGCGAGTTCACGGACTTTGATATTGACGAGGCGCTCAGTATGCAGAAGAGCATTTCCGATTACATGGTGCGCGTCAGCAGGGCGATGGCGATCTGATATGATTACCAGTACTTCAAACCAGCAGGTTAAGAACCTGATACAGCTTCAGAAAAAAGCGAAAGCGCGCGGCGAGCAGGACGTTTTTGTTGTCGAGGGAATCAAGATGTATGAGGAGGCCCCCCTGGACAGACTTGTTCAGACGTTTGTCTCGGAGAGCTTCTGGCGCGCGCACGGACCCGTATTTGAAAAATCTGGAAGGCCGGATCCCGTGATTCTCTCGGATCCGGCTTTTGCGGCGGCCGCGGATACCAGAACTCCGCAGGGGATCCTCTGCGTAGTGCGGCAGTATCATTACAGTCTTGAGGAGGTGTGCGCGCCGGTAGCCGGCGGCGGTCCGCAGCTCCTTATTGTGCTGGAAAATCTGCAGGATCCCGGGAATCTGGGCACGATCATAAGGACGGCCGAGGCCGCGGGAGCGACGGGAGTTCTTCTCTCCGAAGGCTGTGTCGATATCTTCAATCCGAAAGTGATCCGTTCCACAATGGGCTCCGTTTACCGGATGCCGTTCTGCTATGTGGACAGGCTGTGCGATACCCTGCGCGGACTGCGGCGCCGGGGAATCCGGTTTTACGCGGCGCATCTGGCGGGCTCCGTTTCCTATGACACGGAGGATTATACGCAGGCGGGCGGATTTCTGATCGGGAACGAGAGCCGGGGGCTCTCAGATGAAGCGGCCCGTGCCGCTGATGTCTGCGTGAAGATTCCGATGTGCGGCAGGGCGGAATCCCTGAATGCCGGGGTGGCGGCGGCGGTTCTCATGTACGAGGCGGCCCGTCAGAGAAGAAAAAGAGAAAAGCCTATTGACAAAGTGCGGAAAACATATTAGAATAAACTTGTAATATTAATTAACAAATTTGTAATATGTAAACAAAAAATGACGACAAAGTTTTTTGACAGATTGTGACGAAATCTTGAGGGAGTATGACCGGCCGGGAGAAAGGGCGTTTGTGTCCGTCCGTTCGGCGGGTTAACAGCAGAATCGGAGATTCTGGGGTGAGTATAATAAGGGTTGCGGCACAAATCAGAACAGGAGGTTCCTATGAGAAGGAAAATGAACTGCGCAGTGTTATGTTCTGCGGCTGTTTTATCCTCCCTGCTGATCGGTTCCACTGCTATGGCGAGGGAAGTGCCAAAGTGGATCGCAGTACGCGAGGACGAGAAGGAAGCTGCATGGGAAAAGCTTGCGATGACTTACGACGGAGTGCTGACGGGCGTGAACGTTCGTGAGAAGGCCGACGAAGAGAGTGCGGTTGTAGGCTTTATTTATCCGGGCTGCGCCGTATGGGTTATTGATAAGGGTGAGAAGTGGACAGAGATTTCCTCCGGCGAGATCGAGGGATTTGTAGACAACGACTATCTGCTTTACGGAGCGGACGCCGAGAGTATCGCGGAGGAGTACGGATGTGCCGGCATCACGGCGATCTGGGACGGAGTCTGCGTGTACGGGGAGCCGAGCGGGGACGCCGAAGTATGGGGCGAGCTGAACACCGGCGACGATCTGGTGGTGCTTGAGGACAACGGGCACTGGCTGACGGTCGAGTACGGTGAGGACAAGGCCTACGTGTCGGAGGACGACGTACAGAGAGCCTTCCTTCTGGACGCAGCTTACGGACTTGACGAGGAGTACAGCGCTCCGGAGGGCGAGACGGAGGAGTACTCTGAGGAAGAGTATTACGAGGAAGAGTACTCTGAGGAAGAATACTACGAAGACGAAGATTATACAGATTCGGAGACCGATCCGTCGGAAGATCCGGGATATACGGATCCGGAGACCGATCCGGCTCAGACGGAGTATACGCCGCCGCAGACTGAGTATGTGCCGCCTCAGACGGAATACACGCCGCCGCAGACTGAGTATGTGCCGCCTCAGACGGAGTACATACCGCCGGAAACAGATCCGCCTCAGACGGATCCGCCTCAGACCGAGTATGTGCCGCCTCAGACAGAAGCCCCGGAAAATAATGGAGGCGACGTCAATCTGGATAATGACGGCTGGTACGACGCGGACACGGATACGTACTACGACGCAAACGGCAATGTGATCTCCAAGGGCGGAAACGCGCAGGCTTCCGCTGTGGAGGAGACCTATGACGATACCGCATCCGCAGAACCCGCCGCGGATGAAGAGACGGGAGACGGAGGCTGGTACGACGCGGATACGGATACGTATTACGACGCAGACGGCAATGTGATTTCCACAGGGGAAGACGTGCAGGCTTCCACTGCGGAGGAGACCTATTATGATGATACCGCAGACGATGAGGCAGGAGACGGAGGCTGGTACGACGCGGACACGGATACGTACTACGACGCAAACGGCAATGCGGTCTCCACGGGAGATGGAGAGGCAGCGGAAGTAAGCGCGGACGACGCGGCGCTCCTGGCGGCCCTGATCTACTGCGAAGCCGGAGACCAGAGCTATGACGGCATGGCAGCCGTAGGGTCGGTTGTTATGAACCGCCTGAAGGATGAGAACTTCCCGGATACGATCAGCGATGTGATCTATCAGAGCGGACAGTTTTCACCGGCAGAGAGCGGAGCACTTGAGGATGCGCTTGAGAACGGCGTACCGAGCGAATGTTACGAGGCGGCGCTCGCAGCTCTCAACGGCGAGTGTCCGGCAGGCGATGTGCTGTATTTCAACTCAGGCACAGGCGAGGGAGAGATCATTGACGGTCAGCAGTTCTATTAAGACAGCGCGGCCAAAGATCACTGATCCGAAGATATAAGACAAAATCGGGCAGGAGGCGGTTTCCCTCCTGCCCGTGCGCGGCCTGCATGCTGCGTCAGCAGCTGATTTCCTTATGGCGGGCCTGCGCATAAAAATAAGAATCCGGAGCCTGCCAGGTTCCGGATTCTTGTACGATTCTTAAAACTACAGCAGTTTTCTCATGATATATTCGTATAAAGGCTGGCATTCCCGGCTCCAGTTCAGACAGACCGATTTTGCCTGCGCTTCGTCGGGAACGCTGATCGTCAGATTGATCAGATCCACATACTTTTCCTTTACGACGCAGTGAACCGAGTATTCTCCGGCGGTATTTTTATAATAATCCGCCTGGACGGAGACCTCGTCCCTGAGTTTTATCTGGTTTTCCTTCATGTACAGATTGATCTCATCCAGGAAGGACTTCGGAATACGGTTTTTAAAATAAAACAGTGTCTTTTCGCCGGACGGCGTCAGAGAATAATAGGAAGTATTGCTCTTGGCCTCCGTGTGCAGAAGTCCTGATTCGGACAGCTCTGAGAGGACGGTCTGCAGAGTAAAATAAGTCATGTATTCTTTCCCCAGAATAAATTCCGAGATCTGGGCGTTTGTGAGCGGAAATTTTACCTGTCGGAGCATGTAGAGCACGATCAGTTTATATATTGTGAGAGAGTCTGGCATTCCGTATCCTCCTTTGGCTGATTTGCGGCTGCGGTCTGCAGGGAGCAGGTTCGTTCCGGTTCCTTTGCGCCGGCCGTGAACAACCGGCCCTGCCATGTTTTCTGCTGCCGGAACTGCGCGTGAATGTAATTCAGGACGTTCCGTTTTCCGGCGCTCCATTCGGGCGCGATCAGCAGGCGGCCGGGGCCGTCGCCGGTCAGACGGTGCACCACGATATCCGGCGAGAGGCGCTCCGTGCAGCGGATGATGAGGTGCGAGTATTCTTCAAGGCTCATGACGGGAAAACCGGTGCGGCGGTAATAGTCCGCCAGATCGGTTCCTTCCAGGATATGAAGCATCTGCAGTTTGATTCCCTGGATATCCGCCTGGTTCAGATAGTCGATCGTATCCAGCATATCCTGTTCGGATTCTCCGGGGAGACCGAGGATCGTGTGCGCGATGACCTCGATGCCGCAGCTTCTTAAGCGGGCGGCCGTGTCGCTGAAGCAGGAAAGCGGATATCCGCGCCGTATAAAGGCGGCTGAGCGTTCGTGGATTGTCTGCAGTCCCAGTTCGACCCAAACAGGAAGCTCCTGATTCAGTCTGTCCAGCAGCGCAAGCACGTCGTCGGGAATGCAGTCCGGCCGCGTGGCGATGGAGAGAACGGCGACATCCGGAAAGCGGGCCGCCTCCGAAAAAATCTTCTCAAGATAGCCAACCGGAGCGTAGGTGTTTGTGTACGCCTGGAAATAGGCGATAAAACGGCGGACCGGACGCTTCTGAAGAAGCAGAGCTTTCTGCTGGTTCAGCTGTTCCGTGACAGAAAGGGAGGCAGAGGCCGCGAAATCACCGGATCCCCCCTGACTGCAGAAAATACAGCCCCGGTCTCCGAGCGTGCCGTCGCGGTTGGGACAGGTCATGCCCCCGTTCAGAGCAAGCCGGTAAACTTTCTCTCCGAAGCGTTTTTTCATCTCATAGTCAAGCGAATGGTACGGCTTGTCGCCCCACTGCATGAAATCCCTCCTTCCGACTCAGGTACAGCAGTACCAGTATAGTATATTCTGACGGCAATTACAACTCCCGCCTTAAAAACTATCGGGCTGATTTGTTGACAAAAAGCCTTCAATAAACTATTCTTAGTGTAGTCAGGAGGTGTAAAAATGGACGAAAGAAAAATGCCGGCAGAGCCGGAAGGACGCAGAAGAAGCTCTGAAAATCCGCTGCTGCAGGCTGACAGCACTAAAAATCAGAAAATACGGCAGTCCCGGGCCGGAGAGACGGCACAGGCGGCCCGAAGGGAACGTACCGGAGAGACGGCGCGGACGACCCGAAGAGAGCGTACCGGAGAGACGGCACAGATGACTCGAAGGGAGCGTACCGGAGAGACAGCACAGATGACCCGAAGAGAACGCACCGGAGAGACGGCACAGACGACCCGAAGGGAGCGCACCGGTCAGGCGGCCAGGACGTCCCGGAAGAGCCCGGAGAACGCGGACGCGGGCAGGAGAGAGCGCACGGCGCCCCGCAGAACGCCCCGGGAAGACGCGGCGGAAACGTACACATGGGAGAATATGCCGAAGGAGAACGTATACAAATTGCGGATCCTGACCATAATACTTGTACTGCTGCTTGTGGCGCTGATCGCGGCTTTTGTGTCCGAGGTCGGAATATACGGGAAACAGGGGAGCAGCGGCTCGTCCGGAAACACCGCGTTTTTGTCCGTACAGACGGAACAGGAACCGACGGAGGCGGGCTGAGAAGATACAGACAGCGAAGCAGGATGGGACGGACGTGAACAGCGGTTCGCGGAACAGGACTGCGGAAAAAGATACGAAAGCCCGGGAGAGTACGGAATGGATGACAGAGAGCTTATTACCAGAACACGCAGAGAAAAACATAAAAGACAGGAGCTGATCCTGAAAAGCGTCATCGCGCTGCTGATTTTGATCGCCATATTTTTGTCGGTCATTCTGATCAAAGAAGCTGTGATACCGGAAATTTCGGCGCGGCTGGAGGAGCGCGCCCAGGAGAAGGAGAACGCGCGCAGAGGCGGCGCCGCACGGCCGGCGGAAACAGAGGGAACGGCGCAGGACGGGAGCACTGCGGAGCTTCTCGCGAAGGCGGATTTTATGGCGTCGCAGTATGATTATGACGGCGCGGTCCGATATCTGCAGTCGCAGGCAGGGTACGCGTCCAGTCAGGAAATGCAGGACGCGGCGACGCGCTATCAGCAGACGAAAGATATCTGCAAATCTTATCCTCTCGATCAGATCACGCATGTGTTTTTCCACACGATGATCCGGGATACCGCGAAGGCTTTTGACGGGGACGAGGATGAGGGCGGCTATAATCAGGTGATGACGACAATGAGCGAGTTTGCCGGCATCATGGAGAGTATGTACGAGAAGGGTTATGTCATGGTCAGTCTTCATGATATGTGTACGGTGAATGAGGACGGAACCGTCTCGCGCGGGGAGATTCTTCTTCCGCCGGGCAAGATTCCCTTCGTGCTGTCGCAGGATGATGTGAGCTATTATCATTATATGGACGGGGACGGCTTCGCGCAGAAGCTGGTCCTCGATGAAAACGGAAATGTTAAAAATTCTTACCGGGAGGACGACGGTTCCGTCTCCCTGGGAGATTACGATATGGTGCCCTGGATCGATACGTTTGTCGGCGAGCATCCCGATTTTTCGTATCATGGTCATAAAGGCGTGGTGGCCCTGACCGGCTATGAGGGCGTGCTGGGCTACCGGACGGATGAGGTTTACCGGACGAAGGAAGCCTCCCGCGTGACAGAATATCAGCAGAAGTTTTTTGACGAGAATCCGGATTTCGATGAGGCTGCCTGGCAGAATGAGGTGGATCAGGCAAAAGCCGTGGCGGATGCGATGAAGGCTGAAGGCTGGGAATTTGCGAGCCATACCTGGGGGCATATCTCCCCGTCCGCCAGAGGACTTGAGGCGACGATGACGGACACGGAGCGCTGGCTGAACAATGTAGCCCCTATTGTCGGAGATACGGATATCATCATTTTCGCGTTCGGCGCGGATATCGGAGGCTGGGAGCCTTATACCAGCGACAACGAACTGTTCACTTACTTTAAGGGGAAGGGATTTTCGATCTTCTGCAACGTGGATTCCTCTCAGTACTGGGTGCAGTTCGGCGATACTTTCATGAGGCAGGGACGCCGGAATCTTGACGGCTACCGTATGTACTATAATCCGGACATGCTTTCTGACCTCTTTGACGTGAAGAGCGTCTGGGACAGCGCGCGGCCTGAGCCGGTACCGGAAATGTAACTGGTTGTTTATAAGGGATGCCGGGGACGAAAGACATTGTTCTCCAAGACGCGGCGCATGCTTTTCCCGGTGGCCGGGAGCGCATGACTGCGCGGCCCTGGCATCATGAAATGATGTTGGAGGATAATCATAACCATGAGAACGTATCTTGTGACCGGAGGCGCCGGTTTTATCGGTTCAAATTATATTCATTATATGTTTAGGAAGTACGGGGATGAGATCCGCATTATCAATGTGGACAAACTGACTTACGCGGGCAATCTCGAGAATCTCAGGGATGTTGAGAACAGAAAGAACTATACATTCATCCGCGCGGATATCTGCGATACGCAGGCGATCAACCGGATTTTTGAGGAGAATGAGATAGACCGCGTCGTTCATTTCGCGGCGGAAAGCCATGTGGACCGCAGCATCCGCGATCCGGAGGTATTTGTCCGGACGAATGTCCTTGGGACGCTTGTCATGCTGAACGCGGCGAAGGCGGCCTGGGAGCTTCCGGACGGTACATTTAAGGAGGGAAAGAAGTTTCTCCACGTATCGACGGACGAGGTATACGGTTCCCTGGAACATGAGGGCGAATATTTTTATGAGACGACGCCGTATGCTCCGCACAGTCCGTATTCCGCGAGCAAGGCGTCCTCGGACATGCTGGTAAAATCCTACATGGATACCTACCGCTTTCCGGCGAACATCACGAACTGCAGCAACAATTACGGGCCGTTCCAGTTCCCGGAGAAGCTGATCCCTCTGATCATCAACAATGCGCTTCAGGGAAAGAAGCTGCCGGTGTACGGAGACGGAAAAAATGTGCGGGACTGGCTCTATGTGGAGGATCACGCGAAAGGGATCGACATGGTGCAGGAGAAAGGCCGCCTTTTTGAGACGTACAACATCGGTGGGCACAACGAGAAGCAGAATATTCAGATCGTACATATCATTCTTGATACGCTCCGCGAGATGCTGCCGGACGATGATCCGCGGAAAGCGCATATCAGCGAGGATCTGATCACATACGTGACGGACCGGAAAGGTCACGACAGGCGGTATGCCATCGCTCCGGACAAGATCCGCGCCGAGCTTGGCTGGGAGCCGGAGACCATGTTTGAGGAAGGAATCCGCCGCACGATCCGATGGTTTTTTGAGAATGAGGAATGGATGAGGAACGTGACGAGCGGAGATTACCAGAAGTACTACGAGGAGATGTACCGGCAGAATTAAGATCCGCGTGCCGGAAGAGGCGGGAAAAAGAGCGCAAAAGCGGCGGAAGCGAAAGAGAGCGCAAAAAGGCAGCAAAAGCGAAAGAGGGCGCAGAAAAGCGACGGAAGCGAAAGAGAGTGCAAAAAGACGGCGGAAGTGAAAGAGAGATCGGCAAAAAGAAAGGGACAGATAATCTATGGGAAAGATAAAGGTGGAAACATGCCATATTGAGGGGCTGAAGATCATTACCCCGACGGTGTTCGGAGACGACCGGGGTTATTTTATGGAGACATACAGCTATCGGGATTTCAGTGAAGCGGGCCTGGATTATGTCTTTGTGCAGGACAATCAGTCCGCGTCGAAAAAAGGCGTGCTGCGCGGCCTGCATTTTCAGGGGAAACATCCGCAGGACAAGCTGGTGCGCGTGCTTTTCGGTGAAGTGTTTGATGTCGCCGTGGATTTAAGAGAAGGCTCTCCGACTTACGGACAGTGGTACGGGTGCGTTCTGTCCGGAGAGAATAAAAAGCAGTTTTTCATCCCGAAAGGATTTGCCCACGGTTTCCTTGTGCTCTCGGATTACGCGGAGTTTGCCTACAAATGTACGGAGTTTTATTATCCGGACGACCAGTGCGGCATCGCGTGGGATGATCCGCAGATCGGCGTTGAGTGGCCGGTTCCGGAGGGGATGGAGCCGATTCTCTCCGAGGCGGACAGACACCGGAAGACGCTCGCGCAGCAGAAAGGGGACAGTGCCGGATGAGCAGGCGGTTCGCTGAGCGCGGAGAATTCGTCAAAACCGCGAAGATGGTAAAAAAGCTGGCCAAAAACGATTTCAAAACGAAGTTTGCCGGCTCCTATCTGGGGATTGTCTGGGCGTTTGTCCAGCCGGTCGTGACCGTGCTGGTGTACTGGTTTGTGTTCGAGATCGGCTTTCGCAATCCGGCCGCGGACAGTACGCTGACTGTGCCGTTTCTGCTGTACCTGGTGGCCGGCATCGTGCCGTGGTTCTTCTTTCAGGATTCTCTGACAGGCGGCACAAATTCCATGCTGGAATACAGCTACCTGGTGAAGAAAGTTGTGTTCCGGATTGAGGTCCTGCCGGTGGTCAAGATCGTTTCCGCCATGTATGTACACGCTTTCTTTGTGTGCTTTACGGTATTTCTGTATCTGCTGTACGGATATTTCCCGAATCTGTACTATATTCAGGTCTTCTATTACAGCGGAGGGCTGGCGCTTCTGGTGCTGGGACTCTGCTATGCGACGAGCGCGGTCGTCATTTTTTTCCGCGATCTGTCGCAGATCATAGGGATTGCGCTGCAGGTGGGCGTCTGGATCACGCCGATCATGTGGATCGCGGAAGACCGGCTGGCCGCCCACCCGGTTATCCGGACGGTTCTGATGGCGAATCCGGTCTATTATGTCGTGTCAGGCTACCGCGACGCGTTTATCAGCAGGCGCTGGTTCTGGGAGAAACCGCTGTGGACGCTGTATTTCTGGTGCTTTACGGGCGGAATGCTGCTGTTTGGACGGTGGGTGTTCCGGAGACTGCGCGTGCATTTCGCGGATGTGCTGTAAAACGGCGCTGTTGTTTTCGCGCGGGAAACGCTGACAATGAAGAGGGAGCACGAAGTGCGAAGAAATCCGCGGCATCATGGGGGCAAAATCCCTTTTGACCCCAACATCATAAGTACAGCCGTGTGCGGAACGTGGATCGAAATAAACGGAGGAGTAACGTGGATAAGGAAACGGCGATCAGTATAGAAAGTCTGAGCAAAGTATATAAATTATATGACAAGCCTTCGGACCGGTTAAAAGAGAGTCTCGGTTTTTCCAGGAAAAAATACAGCCGGGAGCACCATGCGCTCTCAGATATCAGCTTTGCGATAAAAAAGGGCGAGACAGTCGGGATCATCGGCACAAACGGAGCGGGGAAGTCCACGATCCTGAAGATCATCACCGGAGTGCTGAATCCGACGAGCGGCCGTGTTGTGACAGACGGCCGCATTTCCGCGCTTCTGGAACTGGGCGCGGGTTTTAATTACGAATATTCGGGCATTGAAAATATCTATCTGAACGGCACGATGATGGGATTTTCCGATGAGGAGATCGAGGCGAGGATGGACGATATTCTCTCATTCGCGGACATCGGGGACTTTGTGCATCAGCCGGTCAAGACTTATTCCAGCGGTATGTTCGTACGGCTGGCTTTTGCTGTCGCGATCAATATTGATCCGGAGATATTGATCGTGGACGAGGCTCTCTCGGTCGGAGACGTGTTTTTCCAGGCCAAGTGTTACCGAAAATTTGAGGAATTCAAGAAACAGGGAAAGACAATCCTGTTTGTCAGCCATGATCTGGGCAGCATCAGCAAATACTGCGACCGGGTCATCCTGCTGGATCATGGGACAAAGCTCGCAGAGGGTTCTCCGAAAGAGATGGTGGACCTGTATAAGCGCGTGATCGTACATCAGGGACCGCCGGAGGAGAAGGAGGGGACGGCTGTCCGCTCCAGAAAGACAGAAGACGGCGGGGCGGAGAATGAAACGGGCGGGGAGTCCGGCGGCATCCGCTGGATCACGCCGCTTGAGATGAATCCGGGGGCGCTGGAATACGGCGACCGGCGTGCGGAGATGACCGGCTTCTGCTTGCTGGACAAAGACGGGATCCCGACCAATGTGATCGAGAAAGGAACGGATCTGACGATAAAAGTGCGCGTGCGCTATCATGAGGATATTGAGGACCCGATCTTTGCGTACACGATCAAGGATATGCGCGGAACGGAGATTACAGGAACGAACACGATGTATGAGCGTGTCACCGTGGAACCGCGGAAAGCGGGGCAGGCCGATGTGGTCACTTACGTGCAGGAGGTGAACCTGCAGGGCGGAGAATATCTGATCTCATTCGGACTGACCGGATACCGGGGCGGGGAGTTTGTCGTATATCACAGACTGTATGATGCCTGCAGCCTGACTGTGATCTCCACGAAGAATACCGTGGGGTATTACGATATGAACGCGCGGGTGTCCGTGGAGCCGGACGCATGACGGAACAAAGAGGGCAGAGGATGTAAATCGGCCGCGGAGGATTGAAAATGGCGGAGAGCCTGACTGGACAAAGAAGATAAAAAGACGGCAGAATGGAGAACTGGTATGGAAGATAGGAGTCAGATGCAGGAAAAGATTGGAAAGGTGACGCTGGATTACCGGTTTTATCCGGGGGAAGACACGTACAGCGACGGCGGGATCGAGGATGAGATGCTGGAGCTGGCAAAGCTGTACGGAGGAGGCGATTACAGTCAGGTGATCGCCGAGAAAAAGAACTGGCCGATTCTGTATCATTTTTCCCATGTGCGCGGAAATATCATAGAGTGGCTGCCGATGACCGGACAGGAACGAGTGCTGGAGATCGGCGCGGGGCCAGGCGCGGTCACGGGGATCCTGGCCGGGAAGGCGAAAAGCGTGACCTGTATCGATCTCTCGAAACGGCGCAGCCTCATCAATGCGTACAGGAACCGGGACCGCGAGAATATCCGCATTCTGGTCGGAAATTTTCAGGATGTGGCAGAAAGCCTGGAGGAGAAATTTGATCTGATCACGCTGATCGGCGTGTTTGAATACGCGCAGTTTTCGATCCAGTCTCCGGATCCGTTTGCCGACTATCTGCTTGCGGTCCGGCGTCTTCTCGCTCCGGGAGGCCGTTTGGTCGTCGCGATTGAGAACCGTCTGGGACTTAAATACTGGGCCGGAGCCGCGGAGGATCACACGGGCGTTTACTTTGAGGGACTGGAGGGTTATCCGACGACCGACTATGTGCGTACGTTCGCGAAGCCGGAGCTGGAGAATCTTTTTGCAAAGTCTAAATTTGCAAAATGGGAATTTTATTATCCGTATCCGGACTATAAGCTGCCGGAACGCATTTATTCGGACCGCTGTCTGCCCCGCAAAGGGGAGCTGAACCGGAATGCTCAGAATTTTGACCGGCAGAGGATGCAGGTATTCAGCGAGGAGAAAGTGTATGATTCCCTTGTCGGAAGCGGACTGTATCCGCTGTATGCGAATTCCTTTTTCGTGGTCGCTGTGAAAGGAGACGAAGTGGGGACGGCAGAGAGGACCGCGGCGCCGGAGAACGAAGCCGGATTCCGGTGTGGAAACACGGCGTCCGAGGATGAGGCTGTGTTCCGGAATGAGATCGCGGCGCCGGAGAACGAGGCTTTGTTCCGGAATGGGATCGCGGCACCGGAGGATGAGGCTGTGTTCCGGAATGGGACCGCGGCACCTGAGAGAGACGCTGCTTCTCTGACGGTGATCGGTCTGAAATATTCGAATGAGCGGGATCCGCGCTTCCGCATCAGGACGGACATCCTGGAATACGCGGACAAAAGCCGTGTGGTGAGAAAGACCGCGGCGGATCCGCGGGCGGCGGAGCATATCGCCTCCATCGGCAGGAAATACCAGGAGCTTGCCGGGGATCTGGAAGGGACGGGGCTTTTTGTGAACCGCTGCCGGATGGAGAATGGGGACGCTTATCTGGAATGGCTGGAAGGCCCGACGCTGGAGGAGGAGCTGGACGAACAGCTTTTCGCGGGCAGAACAGAGCAGGTGATCGGGAAGATCCGGGATTATTTTTCCCTGTTTGAGGACGGCGGGGAGGAGTTCAGGGAGACGGACGGGTTTGTGCAGGTGTTCGGGAAGTGTCCGCAGGGAGAGGACGGGCAGAAGTCCCGGAAGATCTCGGATATTGACATGATTTTTTCCAACGTGATCCGAACGGACAGAGGGTATGAGCTGATCGATTACGAGTGGACATTTGACTTCCCGGTGCCGGCGGGATTTCTGAAATACCGCTGTCTCAATTATTATATTTATGGAAATACCAGGCGGGAAGAACTGCTTGGCGGATATGACCTCTTCGCAAAGTTTGGGATCACGCCGCGGATGCGGCAGTGGTTTGATTCGATGGAGACCCGGTTCCAGCAGTATATGCTGGGAGAGTACCAGCCGGCATGGAAGCTGTACGACGCGATCTCGGAAGGAGTCATACCGGTGCAGCCCTTGGTGCGGGAGGCGTCCGCACGGGAAAAAGTGCAGCCGGTGGAGGTCTGGTTTGACCGGGGGAACGGATTCTGTGAAGAGGACAGCCGTCGGTACCGGCCGGCCTGCGGCGAAAAGAGAAGTCTGACGATCGCTCTGCCGGCGGGAACCAGGGCGGTGAAGGCTGTTCTCGGCGGCAGGCGGAGCGTTGTGCGGATCGAAAAAATGGAGCAGGCGGGAAGAGCGCTTCCCTGTGAAACGGCCGGACACCGGGCGCCGAACGGGGATTATCTGTTTGACGACGCGGAAGCGGAATTTGTCATCCCGCGTCTGTGGGAGGAAGACCGACCGGTTGAGATCGCATTTTACCGGGAGCCTCTTGAGGGGATCCTGCGGGAGACGGCGCTCGCGCAGGACGGAAGAATCCGCTGGATGGAGCAGACGAAGGTGTGGCGGCTCTACCGGAAAGTGAAGAAATTATTCGGAGCGCGCGGGAGTGAACAGTAACACGTATAGGCAAAGGAGAGCAGGCGGCGCTCTTTTTGCCTTGCTATAATGAGAAAAAATGGATATAATCGAGGAAACAGAGTTTTCAGTAACAGAAAACAAACAGCAAAGGAGAATGGAAAAATGGACTTTACTACTGTGAGAGAACTGTACCGGGACCGCGCGGCCTATGTCGGCCGGGAAGTGACGGTCGGGGGCTGGGTGCGCAGCATCCGCGATTCAAAAACATTCGGCTTTATCGTGCTGCATGACGGCACGTTCTTTGAGACGCTTCAGATCGTGTATTCGGACAAACTGGAAAATTTTGCAGAGATATCAAAGCTGAACGTGGGCGCGGCCATCATTGTGAAGGGCGTGCTTGTGGAGACGCCGAAAGCGAAGCAGCCGTTTGAGATTCAGGCGGAGTCCGTCGCGGTGGAAGGAGCTTCCACGCCGGATTTCCCGATGCAGAAGAAGCGCCACTCGATGGAGTTCCTGCGCACGGTGCCGCATCTGCGCCCGAGAACGAATACGTTCCAGGCAGTGTTCCGCGTGCGCTCCCTGATTGCCTACGCGATCCATAAGTTCTTCCAGGAAAGAGACTTTGTCTATGTTCACACGCCGATCATCACGGGCAGCGACTGCGAGGGCGCGGGCGAGATGTTCCAGGTGACGACGATGGATCTCGCGAATATTCCGCGGGACGGCGAAGGAAATGTCGACTATGCGCAGGACTTTTTCGGAAAGATGACGAACCTGACGGTCAGCGGTCAGCTTGACGTGGAGTCGTTCGTGCAGGCGTTCCGCAATGTCTACACGTTCGGACCGACATTCCGCGCGGAAAATTCCAACACGGCGCGCCACGCGGCGGAGTTCTGGATGATCGAGCCGGAGATCGCGTTCGCGGATCTCAATGACGATATGAAGCTTGCGGAGGAGATGATCAAGTACATCATTTCTTATGTGCTCGAGCATGCGCCGGAGGAAATGAAGTTCTTCAATTCTTTCGTGGACAAGGGACTGCTTGACCGCCTGAACCATGTCCTGAATTCGGATTTCGCCCATGTGACCTACACGGAGGCGGTTGAGATCCTTGAGAAAAACAACGATAAATTTGAGTATAAGGTATCCTGGGGCTGCGATCTGCAGACGGAGCATGAGCGCTATCTGACGGAGCAGATCTTTAAGCGTCCGGTATTCGTGACCGACTATCCGAAGGAGATCAAGGCTTTCTACATGAAGCAGAACGATGACGGGAAGACCGTGGCCGCGATGGACTGCCTCGTTCCCGGAATCGGGGAGATCATCGGCGGCAGTCAGAGGGAGGACGACTTCGACAAGCTGGCGGCGCGTATTGCGGAGCTTGGGATGAAAGCGGACGATTACCGCTATTATATGGATCTGCGCAGATACGGGACGACGCGCCACGCGGGATTCGGACTGGGATTTGAGCGGTGCGTGATGTATCTCACCGGAATGTCGAATATCCGCGACGTGATTCCTTATCCGAGAACTGTCGGGAACTGCGAATAAAGTCCGGCCTTTCGACGCAGGTCGTGGTTCCGGGAGTGCGGAGCGGGGATTGAGGTTTTGTTTGCCGGCAGGCCGCTCCGAAAGACCGGATGATTTCGGGAGCACGAAGCGGGGAAACGGCGCCGCTGCGCGTGAAGAAAAAGGAAATTTATTCTGTGGAGGAGGTGACGGATGGAAAGCAGGATACTGGTTTTAGACGATGAGAAGGAGATTGCGGAGATCATAGCGCTGTATCTAAAGAATGAAGGCTATGGAGTGCAGGTTGTCGGAACGGGACGGCAGGCGCTGGCGGCGATCGAGAAGGAACCGCCGGATCTGGCTCTGCTGGACGTGATGCTTCCGGATATCGACGGGTTTAAGGTGCTCCGGAAGATCCGTGAGAAGTACCGGTTTCCGGTGATCATGCTGACGGCAAAGACGGAATACACGGACAAGATCGAGGGTCTGACGCTGGGGGCGGACGATTATATCCCGAAACCGTTCAATCCGCTTGAGATGGTCGCGCGCGTCAAGGCGCAGCTGCGCAGAAGCACGAAGTATAATGAGCAGACGAAGACGCAGGACAATATCCTGGATTTTGCCGGTCTTGTGATGAACCGGGATACGCACGGCTGCATTTATAATGAGAAGGAACTGTCTCTGACGCCGATCGAATTTGATATTCTCTGGCTGCTGTGCGAGAACCGGGGCAAGGTGATCAGCTCGGAACAGCTTTTTGAACAGATCTGGAAGGAAAAATATTTCAAGAACAGCAACAACACGGTCATGGTGCATATCCGTCATCTGCGGGAGAAAATGGGGGACGCGCACCACAAGAGCGACTTCATCAAGACCGTGTGGGGCGTGGGCTATAAGGTTGAAAAGTAAAAGGAGCGTGGGGGCGTGAAGAACAGTTACAGGAAACTGAAACGAGCGATTCTGCTCCGCACGATGCTGATCACGGCGCTGACCGCGCTGATCGGATACGGGATCCTGATACTGACGGACGACATTTTTCAGGATGTCTGCGCGAGGCTGGCGGTCCGGTTTTTCACGCTGCTCGGCGCGAACTACGATACGGCGAAGTATCTGTACGGGCGTATTTTTGTCTCAAACAAAACGCTGTTTCTGATCGGCGGATTCTGGCTTTTATTTCTGGTGCTTTTTTATTTTTCGATCGGGAGGGTGACGGGGTACCTGAACGATATCAGCGATGAGATCGACAGCATCCTGAACGCCTCGGACGAACCGGTCACGCTGGATTCGGAGCTGGAGCCAATGGCGCGGAAACTCTCGGAACTGAAGCAGAAGCTGGCGCGCAGGGAGATGGAGGCGGCCGAGAGCGAGCAGCGCAAGAATGAACTGGTCGTCTATCTGGCGCACGATCTGAAGACGCCGCTTACTTCGGTGATCGCCTATCTGACGATGCTGGATGAGCATCCGGATATGGCGCTCGAGGAGCGCGCGAAGTATACGCATATCACGCTGGAGAAGGCAGTCAGGCTCGGGGAGCTGATCAATGAGTTTTTTGAGATCACAAGGTTTAACCTGCAGGACATTGTTCTGGAGAAGGAACCCCTGAATCTCACAATTCTGCTGGAACAGCTTGCGGACGAAAGCTACGGGATGCTCAGCGAGAAAAAGATGACGTGCGCGGTGGATGTGGAGGAAGACCTGATCGTGTACGGGGATCCGGACAAACTCGCGCGGGTGTTTGACAATCTGCTGCGCAATGCCGCGGCGTACAGCTATGAGGAAACAGAGATCCTGATACAGGCGCGATGCGGAGGCGGAGTTGTCACGATCATATTTACAAACACGGGACCGCAGATCCCGCAGAAGAAACTGGAAATGATTTTTGAGAAGTTCTACCGCATGGACGACGCGCGGTCGAGCCGCACAGGAGGGGCCGGACTGGGACTCGCCATAGCAAGACAGATCGTGGAGCTGCACGAGGGAACGATCACGGCGGCGAGCGACAGCAGGCATACGAGATTTATCGTAACTCTGCCCGCAGGAGAGCGGTAAAACAGCAAGGGAGGGAAAATCGAATGGAAGACAGCAGAAAAAAACTGCAGGAAATCATATCGGAGTGCAGCAACATTGTGTTTTTTGGAGGCGCGGGGGTGTCGACGGAGAGCGGGATTCCGGATTTCCGCAGCGTCGACGGACTGTATCATCAGAAGTATAAATATCCGCCGGAGACAATCCTGAGCCATTCGTTCTTTGTTCAGAACAAGAAGGAATTTTTCCGCTTTTACAGGGATAAGATGCTGTGCCTTGACGCAGAACCGAACGCGGCTCACCGGAAACTGGCCGAGATGGAAGAGAAGGGGAAGCTGAAAGCTGTAATCACGCAGAACATTGACGGTCTTCATCAGAAAGCGGGCAGCAGGGAGGTACTGGAGCTGCATGGAAGCATTCACCGCAACTACTGCCAGAAATGCGGAAAAGAGTACCCCGCGGAATTTATACAGAAGGCGGAAGACATTCCGCGCTGCATATGTTCGAAAGGTGAGGGGAAATGCAATGGAGTGATCAAGCCGGACGTCGTTCTGTACGAAGAAAGTCTTAACACAAAAACGATGCAGGACTCTGTCCAGTATATTTCAAATGCTGAGGCACTGATCATCGGAGGGACTTCCCTCGCGGTGTACCCTGCGGCAGGGCTGATCGATTATTTCCAGGGGAAGTATCTTGTCGTGATTAACAAATCCCCGACGCCGAGGGATCGGTACGCGGATCTTCTGGTACAGGGAAGCATCGGAGAGATTCTCGGAGAGATCGTCGTGTGAGAACCGCCGCGGCCGCGCGCCGATGCCATGATATCTGGGATAAAAGTCTGAATTGGAATAATTTATTCAGAAAATACTTTCTGTTCCCGGTATCATGACGCCGGTTTGCGCGCAGGAAAAGAAACAAAGACGGGAAAAGGAGTGGCAGGAATGAACAGCAGAAATGTGAGGAGAAACAGGATCGGAGATATTGTGCGTATTCTGCTGATGGTGATCGCGCTGGGGGTCTTCTGTTATTCGGGATACATGCTGTACACTTTTTATAAAGAGTACAAACGCGGTTCGGATGAGTACGATAATCTGGAGAGCAGCTATGCCTCGAAGGAATCGGAGAATCTTGAAGCGCTTGAGGATGATGCCGCGCAGGCGGTCGAAGGCAGGGAACTGGTAAATGTTGTGGAAGAAGGGGAAGAGATCGGTCTCCCGGTCATGAGCAGTCCGATCAATTTCAAGGAGCTCAGAGCCGTGAATCCTGACATCAAGGGATGGCTGAAGCTGAGCGCGGTCGATATCTCGTATCCGCTGGTTCAGGGAGAAGACAACGATTATTACCTCCACAAAACGTTTGAGGGGGAGGACAATATCGCGGGCTGCCTGTTTATAAATTATGAGAATGAACCGGATTTCACGGACACCAATACGGTCGTGTACGGCCACAACATGAGAAACGGTTCCATGTTCGGCAAGCTGAAAAAGTTCCGGGAAAAAGGCGTTTTTGAGAAGAGCAAATATTTCTGGATCTTTACGCCGCACCTGATCTATCAGTACCGCATTTTCTCAGGGATGGAGGTCGCCAAGACGGGACTTACCTATCAGACCGAATTCCGCGGCGATGAATACAAAAAATTCCTGCAGACCGCGTTTGAAAATTCTCTGCTGGAAAACTCGGACGTATCGGTGACGGAGAAGGACCGCGTAGTCACCCTGTCTACCTGTACCGGAGATGAAGCGACGAGGTTTGTCATAATCGGGAAGCTTTCTCAGGTCTATGTATCAAAAGGCCATGAGGAGCAGGCGGTGAAGATCTACAAGAGACTGGAGAGAAAACGCAGAAGAGAACTGAAACAGCAGCAGCAGACGGAGACAGAACCTCCGACAGAGCTGCCGCCGGTGGTTTACGGGGAAGAAATTATGCTGAACTGAGAAAACCGCAAAGGGACCGGCTTCCGGCAGTCAGCAGGACGGCGCGACATGCTCGTTTAGGAGCTCCTGGAGCGCCGCCGCGCTGCTGCTGTGGCAGCGAAGCACCGGAATATTGTTCCGCCGGGCTTCCTGAAGCGTGCTGCGCACCATCTTGTGGGAAACCGTATTGGTAAACAGGATAAACATGTCCGGGCATCCGAGCTTCTTTCGGATCGGCCCGTTTTCTTTTGCGAAAATTTTCGCTCTGCAGCCGTGCTTTCTGCAGATTCCTTCGTACTGACAAACCATTCCTTCATTTCCGCCGATGATCACAATACTCATAAAACACCTCCGTAAGACATAGAATCGGGATCTGCGAGTTAGCATAATCTAACTCCTGCGTAAAATTTATGTCCTGCACCGCAGGACGAACGAGAACAGAAAAACTATGGTTAGTTTAATCTAACTATAAGATAACATCATATTGCCGTATTGTCAAGCATTAAATGTAAAAAAATAATAGGAAAAAATTGTCGGAAGAAGAAAGCAACCGGAAAAAAGAAAACCTCCGGAGGAGGATAACCAGGAAAACATAAGAGAAATCAGAAAGAGGGCGGAGCCGCCTGCTCCGCCCCTCGGCGTGTCAAAACATTTGATTAAAGTTTGATTACATTCGCAGCCTGCATTCCGCGAGCGCCTTCAGTCAAATCGTAGGAAACTGCCTGTCCTTCCTCCAGGGTCTTGAATCCCTCACCCTGAATAGCTGAGAAATGGACAAATACATCAGAACCATTCTCACCCGTAATAAAGCCATAGCCCTTCTCCGCGTTGAACCATTTAACCGTGCCCTTATTCACAGCGAACACCTCCCATACAATAGATTACGTGAAATAAGATTCCGCTTAAAAAACTTCACCAGCTATTAGAGACCATAAAAGGTTATAAATATAAATTTTTTATAATCTATAATAGCCAGTGAAATATATAAACTATAAATCTTTTCAGTACATTTATTATAAGCTCTTCTGTCGGTGCTGTCAAGTAAAATACACGATTTTTTTTAAGAAATAGATAAAAAAAATGTCGTAAATGGACAGGCGGCAATATTACTCCAATAATTTTAATATACCATTATTCAGACAGAGCACAAGATGCTATTATATAGTATAAACAAATATAAGTCAACTATGAATTTGATTTAATTATCAATTGCACTTTCCCTCAAAGGATGATAGAATGAAATGCGATTATTACAGTGTGGAGGTACATATGAAGACATTTTTTTATGTTTTGCTGGGTATTCTGATTGTTCTTGTGATCGCCCTCATTGCCCTGTATTTTGTGGGACGCAGGCTCCAGAGAAAGCAGGAAGCGCAGCAGCAGCAGATGGAGGCGGCGAAGCAGACGGTATCCATGCTGATCATCGATAAGAAACGGATGCCCATAAAAGATTCGGGCCTTCCGCAGATGGTGATCGATCAGACGCCCAAAATGATGCGCCGCTCCAAGCTTCCGATTGTCAAGGCAAAAGTAGGGCCCAGGATCATGACGCTCATCAGCGACGCGTCAATCTTCGACACGATTCCCGTAAAAAAGGAAGTCCGCGCGGTTGTCAGCGGCATCTATATTATGGAAGTGAAGGGTGTCCGCGGGCCTCTTGAGACCCCGAAGAAGAAAAAAGGCTTTTTTGCGAACATGAGGGACAAGGTTTCGGGAAAGGCAAAAAAGGAAGCCGAGGCGGCATCTTCAAAGAAAAAGAAAGGCAGGAAAGGCTGAAGCTGAAGGATAAAAAGGATCATACGAAAGAACATGCG
Source organism: uncultured Lachnospiraceae bacterium (assembly GCA_947630005.1). GTDB lineage: Bacteria > Bacillota > Clostridia > Lachnospirales > Lachnospiraceae > Choladousia. The sequence continues at coordinate 31,335 of CANRGB010000005.1, read as the reverse complement.
GGCGAGCAGGAGGAAAAACCACCTCCTGCTCGATTTCTATGCGCAGGCCCAGGCATGGAAACCAGCTGCTGACGCAGCACCTGGGCCGCGCGGACGGCGTTACGGTTCACTGGAAATATCCGGATCTTTCCGCGGCCGGCCCTGTTCTCTGAGCTGGCGGCTTCTTGTAAGGAGATACTCCCTGGTATTCAGATGAGGCTGTTCCAGTACTTCAAAGAGCAGATGATTCAGCAGATTTCCCATTTCCGGCCCAGGCTTCATTCCGTCGCTGATCAGGTCGCTCCCGTTCAGCATCAGCTGTTTTGCCGAGAGACAGTCGCCGTGCATTTGGATCTCGTTCCAGATGCGTTCCACTTCGTTCAGATAGTTCAGTTTATCCGGGATCACACTCGGATTCTGCGACAGAATATCGGCGCGCTTTACCAGCAGGTAGTCGTCAAACAGATCGGGTCCGATATGAAATGCCGCAAAGCGGATATCTTTCGCGGAAAGCTGAGGGTACAGCGAGTGGTTCTTTACCAGGCTGCAGACTCTGGACAGCGTGTAGTTGTCGAATTTAAGCCGTTTCATGATCTGGTACGTGATCTCCTCGCTGCGGGAGGCGTGATTCCGGAAATGATCCCTGCCGTTCTCGTCGGTCACGCAGACGTCCGGTTTTCCGATATCATGAAAGAGCATCGCGAGGCGGAGAACAGGATTCGCGGGAATATTTTCCATCGCGAGCAGCGTGTGTTCTCCGGTCGTGTAGGCGTGGTGCGGGTTGTTCTGGCTCTGCACCATGAGCCGGTCGAACTCAGGCATGATGACAGAGGTGATGCCTGTCTCGTAAGCCAGGCGGAACCAGGAGGGATGGGGAGAGATCAGCAGTTTGACAATCTCCGTGCGGATCCGTTCCGCGCTGATATGGTCAAGCTGGTCCGCCATGCCGCGGATGCCTTCCTTAAGCCCCTCATCGAGCGTAAAGCCAAGCTGAGCCGCAAATCTCACCGCCCGCAGCATCCGGAGGGCGTCTTCTCCGAACCGCTCCTTCGCGTTTCCGACACAGCGGATGACCTTGTCCTGCATATCTTTCATTCCGCCGAAAATATCTATGATCCCGCTCTCATGGGAATATGCCATCGCGTTCATTGTAAAATCCCGTCTCTGGAGATCCTCCCGGAGACTGGAGGTGAAGGTCACCTGTTTTGGATGACGGGAATCTTCATAGATTCCGTCGATTCGGTAAGTGGTAACTTCATAGCCTTCTCCGTCCATCATGACAGTTACCGTACCGTGTGCGATACCGGTATCGATCGTCCGCGAAAATAACCCCTTTATTTCCTGCGGCGGCGCGGACGTCGTGATATCCCAGTCCCCCGGCGTCCTGCCAAGTACGGAATCGCGGACGCATCCGCCGACTACAAATGCCTCGTATCCGGCCTCATGGAGGGTATCGAGTATTTTTTCCGCCCGGGCAGGGATTTCAATATAGTTCATACAGTTCCTCCTTTCCTGTTGCCACAGTGATATTATCATAGCATAGCTTTCGGAAGTATGAAAAGGGGGAAATAAAAAAGTATAGAAAAATGAAAAAAGTATGTTCTTACGGAAATATATTTACAAAGGGGAGACGAAAATGGTATAATGCAGGCTGATTTCAACGAAATCCTGCAGGAATTCCCCTGTCTCTGCAGACAGCGGGATGAGCTGCCAGACGCAAATTTATAGGGAACGACAAAATGATTTTCGTTTTGCTCGTTCCCTGCGCCGAATTTGTGCCGCTCAAGCGGCATTTTTCCGCTTCAAATTCGTGCGCGTCTCCACTCGGTGGCGGGCGGAGAGAAATCGGTACCCCCACTGACATGAGGTCAGGACATGCGGCAGCCGCACTCCGTGAAATTATCGAGCGTGGATTGACAACTTTAAACCGGCGTATATGCGCGCTTGCCGCGGAACGCCAGCACAAAGAAAGGAATGGCCAGATAGATGAGAAGAAAATGGATGGTATTTTTACTTGCAGGTACGTTGGGACTTTCCCTTGCGGGCTGCCAGGGCGGTTCTTCCGGGAACACGCAGAAGCAGGAAGCGGCAAATGAGGCGGCCGAGGACCAGAACGCGGAAATTGGGGATATGGGAACCGGTGAGGAAGAGATTCTGACAGCGGATGAACCGGAGGAACTGCTTTACGAGACGGAGACTCCGCTTGAGCCGATCAATCCGTCGGAATATCTGATCAAGGACGCGGCGGATTACGTCACGCTTGGCGACTACGCGGGGATTCCGGTGGAAAAGACGGTCTATGAGATCTCGGATGAGATGGTTCAGCAGCGGATCGAGGAGGAGCTTGAGACGTACGCGCAGGAGAAGGAGGAAGAGCGTCCCGCGCAGGAAGGGGATACGGTTTATGGAAATGTCTCCTATGTGATCCGGGATTCGGAGGAGGAACCGTACCAGGAAAAGGACTTTTTCCTCACGATCGGTTATGAGGAGTACGGAGCGGAGTTTGACGAGAAGGTAACCGGCGCTTCCAAAGGGGATAAGCTTGAATTTTCGATCAGCTATTCCGAGGATGACGAGATGATCGAGTGGGCCGGAAAGACCGTCGATTTCGTCTTCGAGGTGACGGGCGTCTACAGTCTGAACGTGCCCGAATATACGGAAGATTTTGTCGTGAACACGCTCGGGTTCGAGACCAAGGCGGCGTTTGAAAGCTATATCCGTGAGATGATCACACAGGAATATGAGGATATGAGCTATACCAACGCGGTTGATGTGCTCTTTGACGAGGCGATCGCGCGCACGGAGTTCAAGGAATATCCGCAGGAGCTCTATGACGCGTGCAGGGAGGAGACCGTCGGATTCTACGCTTCCTTCAGCGGTGCGGAGAAAGAAGAAGATATCTATGAGATGTTCGGCATCACGGAGGAAGACATCAATGAGGAGGTTCTTTCCCTGGTGAACCGCAGGCTTCTCGTCAGCGCGTACTGCCTCGCGAACGGGATTGAGGTCACAGAAGATGAGTATGTGTCCTATCTCCAGGACAACGCGTTCCTTTACGGAGAGCCGGACGCGGCTTCCTTTGAAAGCATCTACGGGCGGGAGTCCCTTGTGTGGACCATGTATGAGTCGCGGTTCTCAGAGGCTTTGTACGAGCAGGCGGACGTCACGGAAGTGTCCTATGATCCGTCCGCGGAGGAGGAAGCGGCGGAGTTTTCCTCAGAGGGATGATAAGACGCCGGGGCCGGAAGGCATTTTCTGATAATTCGTTTCATCTCAGGCTTTCGGCTCCGGAACCACGACAATAAAATAAGGAGAGGAACTGTGATCATGAAGAAAAAATATCTGATGGCGGCGCTTCTGTGTTCCGTATGCCTGACAGGGATTTCCTTCGCGGGAACGGCGTCTGCCGGGGAGACGGAGAATGTGACGGAGGCCGCGGAGGAAAGTTCGGAACAAAGCGGGCAGGAGAGCGCGGAAGTCCCGAAGGAAAGGCCGGACTACCAGGCGCTGGATTATGTGAAGCTTGGCGAGTACAAAGGACTGAAGATAGAATTTGATCCGACGGAATTTACAGTCACCGACGAGGATATCGCGGACCGCGTCCGGGAAGAGCTGCAGGCCGCGGATCTGTTTGACAGGATCTCTGACGGACAGGTACAGGACGGAGATATCGCGAACATCGACTATGAGGGCAAGCTGGACGGAGAGGCGTTCGACGGCGGAACGGCGCAGGGTTTTGACCTGGAGATCGGTTCCCACACGTTTATCGACGGATTTGAGGACGGCCTGATAGGCGTGGCGGTCGGGGATACGGTTGACCTTCCGCTGACTTTTCCGGAGTATTACGGAAACGAGGATCTGGCGGGCCAGGATGTCGTATTTACCGTGACGGTAAACTCAATCCAGCGCATGCCGGAGCTGACGGACGAACTGGCCGGAAAAGCGTCTTCAAATGAGTATCCGGACGCCGCTTCCTATCGTGCCCATATTGGGGAAGAGCTGCAGGCGGACATGGATTCCACGAAGCGGGACAGGATCTACGGCGAGCTGCTGACGCTGATCGCGAATGTCAGCGAGGTGAAAGGTTATCCGGAGGATCTGGTCGCGTACAGTGCGGAGAATATGAAATCCTATTACGAGCAGTACGCGCAGGCGTACGGCATGGAGTTCGCGGAATTTCTTGAAAGTTTTATGGGAATGACAGAGGAGGAGTTTGAGGCGCAGGTTGACTCCGCGGTGAAGCAGACGCTCGCGCAGGAACTGCTTCTCAAGGCGATCGCGGAGACGGAAGAGATGGAAATTTCGGAGGAGGAATTTACGGCAGGCTGCGAAAAATATGCGGAGGAATATGGCTTTGAAACCAGTGAGGAATTTCTGGATGCATATGATGAGAAAGTAGTTCGTCTTGGCCTGCTCCAGGATAAGGTCATGGACTTTGTCAGGAACAACGCGGTGGTTGAGGAGATCGCGGAGACGGAGAGCGAGACCGGGGAGAATGAAGCGCCGGCAGGCGAAGCCGCCCAGTCCGCGGATGGAACCGCCGAACCGGCAGACGGGGCAGGAAACGGCGGTAATGAATGACGCTTCGCGGGACTGTGTCTGCAATGCGGCAGGGATGCCCGGGCGAAAGCTGAACAGAAACGGAAGCAGAATGAAAACAGAACAGAAGCAATTCTGAAATCATTACGGGAGAAGGGAAGCACGCGGGTGTTTCCCTTTTTCACGCGCAGGCCATGTAAGGGAATGCCGCCGCGGTGCGCGGGCCGCATGGACGGGCAGGAGGAAAAATCGCCTCCTGCTCGATTTTATTTAAAATGGGGGTTGCAATTTTCTGAATATGTGTTATAGTACATGTATAACAAACGCTGTCAGGCAGAATGAAAATCCGCGGAACGGAGAATTTCAGCATGACGCCGGAGGCGGACGGTAATGGTCTGACCGGCAGCGGGGAGGAGGAGTGTTTATGAATATCAGCAAATTTACACAGAAGTCCATGCAGGCTGTGAATGATCTGGATAAAATAGCGTATCAGTTCGGGAATCAGGAGGTTGAGCAGGAGCATCTGCTGTACGCGCTGCTTCATCAGGAGGACAGCCTGATCGAGAAGCTGATCGAGAAAATGGAGATACAGAAAGAGTATTTTGACAATCGAGTGGAGCAGATGCTCAATGCCCGCGTGAAGGTGGCGGGGGCGCAGCCGTATATCGGCCAGTATCTGAACCAGGCGCTCGTCAGTGCGGAGGACGTGGCGAAGCAGATGGGGGACGAGTATGTCTCAGTGGAACATCTGTTTCTGTCGCTGCTGAATCACCAGAGTCCGACGATGAAAACTCTGTGGAGAGAGTTTGGGATCACAAAGGAGCGCTTTCTGCAGGCGCTCTCGACCGTGCGCGGGAACCAGCGCGTGACTTCGGACAATCCGGAGGCGACGTACGATACGCTGAACAAATACGGGCAGGATCTTGTGGAGCGGGCGCGGAATCAGAAGCTCGATCCGGTTATCGGGCGCGACGCCGAGATCCGGAATGTGATCCGCATCCTGTCGAGGAAGACGAAGAATAATCCGGTCCTGATCGGCGAGCCGGGCGTCGGCAAGACAGCGGCCGTGGAGGGCCTTGCGCAGAGGATCGTGCGCGGGGATGTGCCGGAAGGACTGAAGGATAAGAAGATTTTTGCGCTCGATATGGGAGCGCTCGTTGCGGGCGCGAAGTACCGCGGAGAGTTTGAGGAGCGTCTGAAGGCAGTTCTCGAGGAAGTGAGGAAGAGCGAGGGAGAGATTATCCTGTTCATTGATGAGCTTCATCTGATCGTCGGCGCCGGGAAGACCGAGGGCGCGATGGACGCCGGCAACATGCTCAAGCCGATGCTGGCGCGCGGCGAGCTTCACTGTATCGGCGCGACGACGCTCGATGAGTACAGGAAATATATCGAGAAGGACGCGGCGCTCGAGCGCAGGTTCCAGCCGGTGCTTGTGGATGAGCCGACGGTCGAGGATACGATCTCGATCCTGCGCGGACTGAAGGAGCGCTACGAGGTGTTTCATGGGGTCAAGATCACGGACAGCGCCCTGGTGGCCGCCGCGACACTCTCTCACCGCTATATCTCGGACCGTTTCCTTCCGGATAAGGCGATTGACCTCGTCGACGAGGCGTGCGCGCTGATCAAGACGGAGCTGGACTCCCTGCCGAGCGAGCTGGATGAGCTGCAGCGCCGCATCATGCAGATGGAGATTGAGGAGGCCGCTCTGAAGAAGGAGACGGACAAGCCGAGCCAGGAGCGTCTGGAGGCGCTTCAGAAAGAGCTTGCGGAGCTGCGCGATGAATTTAACGCGCAGAAGGCCCAGTGGGACAATGAGAAGAAAGCCGTTGAGAACCTTTCCTCTCTGCGTGAGCAGATCGAGGCCATGAACAAGCAGATCGAGCTCGCGCAGCGCAACTATGATCTGAACAAGGCCGCGGAACTTCAGTACGGTGAACTGCCGAGGCTGCAGAAGCAGCTGGCGGCCGAGGAGGAGCGCGTGAACAAGCGGGAAATGTCTCTCGTGCATGAGAGCGTGACGGAAGAAGAGATCTCGCGGATCATCTCCCGCTGGACCGGGATCCCGGTCGCGAAGCTGACGCAGGGCGAGCGCGCAAAGATCCTCGCACTTGACGAGGAGCTGCATAAACGGGTCATCGGGCAGGACGACGGAGTCTCACGCGTGACGGAGGCGATTCTGCGCTCGAAAGCCGGTATCAAGGATCCGTCCAAGCCGATCGGTTCCTTCCTGTTCCTCGGGCCGACGGGTGTCGGCAAGACGGAGCTGGCGAAGGCGCTCGCGGAGAATCTGTTCGACGACGAGCAGAATATGGTCCGCATCGATATGAGCGAGTATATGGAGAAACACTCGGTGTCGAGACTGATCGGAGCGCCTCCAGGATACGTCGGATATGAGGAGGGAGGCCAGCTCACGGAGGCCGTCCGCAGGAAGCCGTACTCGGTCGTTCTGTTCGACGAGGTTGAGAAAGCTCATCCGGATGTGTTCAACGTACTGCTGCAGGTGCTCGACGACGGCCGCATCACGGATTCCCAGGGCAGGACGGTCGATTTCAAGAATACGATCCTGATCATGACCTCGAACATCGGCTCCGCGTATCTGCTGGACGGAATTGAGCCGGACGGCAGCATCCGTGAGGAAAGCCGGAATATGGTCATGGAGCAGCTGCGTGCGAGTTTCCGGCCGGAATTCCTGAACCGTCTCGACGAGATCATCATGTTCCGCCCGCTGACGAAAGACAATATCGGAGGCATCGTGGATCTGATGATGAAGGATCTGAACAAACGGCTGGCGTCCCAGGAGATCTCTCTGGAGCTTTCACCGGCGGCGAAGAGCTTTATCATAGACGGCGGGTACGATCCGGTTTACGGGGCAAGGCCGCTGAAGCGGTTCCTGCAGAAGAACGTGGAGACGATCGCGGCAAGGCTGATCCTGTCGGGCGGCGTGTCGATGGAGGATACGATCCTGATCGATCTCGAAAATGGAGCGCTGACGGCACGTGTGAAAAAATGAGAATGAAAGCCCGCGGACGTATGCTGAAGTTGTCCGCGGGCAGAAAAACAGGTGGATATATCAGAAAAAAGATGGTATGATAAGGAAAAAGGAAGTTGTTTGTGAAGGAGGGATTTCCCATGAATTTACCGCAGGATCCGGTCATGCTGCTCAGCTATGTGAACACGCAGCTGCGCGACAATTACAGTTCGCTTGACGAGCTGTGCGCGGCGCTGACGGCGGACAAGGATGAGATCACCGCAAAGCTGCGGGGGATCAATTATGAGTATGATGAGGTGAGAAACGCGTTTGTGTGAAAACGTGACGATAATACAGGCTTTTGCCTGATCATGAGGGGAGGTTTTCATGAGTACATTAGATGCGACTGTATCTATGCTGGAAGCGATGCCGGAAGAGGCGAGGATAAGGGTATTTGAGTTTACACAGAAGCTTTTTACTTCCAGAAAGCCGGCAAATCCGTTTACTCCAGTCAGCGAAAAACAGGTGGCCTCAGACCTTGCTGAATCTCGTCGGCAGATAGCAGAAGGAAAAGGCCTTAATATGGAAGACGCCTTAAATGAGATGGGGAGAAATCATGGATTCTTATTATGAATGAAACGAGCAGGAGGTTTTCCTCCTGCTCGTTTCCTGCTTATGCGCAGGCCCAGGCATGGAAATCAACTGCTGACGCAGCACCTGGGCCGCGCAGACGAGCAGGAGGAAAAGCTGCCTCCTACTCGATTGTAAAATTCCCGGAGCAGCCGGCTTTCATTCATGGCCGTGCCCGGGAGTGGTGATTACAGATCCCGCACCTTCTGGTCGTAAATGCGCTTCATCAGCAGCACGGAGAGCGAGATGGACGCGAGTTCCGCGATCGGGAAGGACCACCACACGGCGTCAAGCCCGAACAGCTTCGCGAGAATATAGGCGGCCGGCAGCAGGACGGCGAGCTGTCTGCCGACGGACACGATCAGGCTGTAGACGCCGTTTCCGAGCGCCTGGAAGACGGATCCGAAAACGATACAGAACGCCGCGAACAGATAACTCCAGCTGATCGTGCGCAGCGCTTTTGATCCGATGTCGATCATGTTTTCGGAAGCGTTGAAGAACCGCAGCAGCGTGTCCGGGATGAGCTGGAAAGCCGCGAGGCCGATCATCATCAGAATGAAGGCAAAAATGCAGCTCAGGCGGATCGTCTGCGTGATGCGCTCCCGCTTTCTTGCGCCATAGTTGAAGGCAATGATCGGAACCATGCCGTTGTTCAGTCCGAAGATCGGCATGAAGAAGAAGCTCTGCAGCTTGAAGTATACACCGAACACAGCGGCGGCCGTGGAGGAGAACATCAGCAGGATATTATTCATGCCGAAGGTCATCACGGAGCCGATGGACATCATCAGTATAGAAGGAATACCTACTACATAGATGGTCTTCACGGTTCTGGCGTCAAGGCGCATGCGCTTTAAGGAAAGCTGAATATCGGTGTTGTACTTGAAATTAAAGAAAATACCGAGCAGCATTGCGACGATCTGGCCGAATACGGTAGCGGCGGCGGCGCCGGCGACGCCCATTTTCGGGAAACCGAAATACCCGAAGATCAGGATCGGGTCGAAAATGATGTTCAGGATAGCTCCTGTCCCCTGGGTGATCATGTTGAAGATCGTGCGTCCGGTAGACTGCAGCAGACGCTCGAGCATTACCTGCATAAATACGCCGAACGAGAAAGTACAGACAATACTCAGGTACTGTGTGCCGTATTCAAGGATCTGCGGATCGGCCGTCTGCGATGAGAAAAACAGGCGCGAACCGAAAATTCCGAACAGACAGAATACAAGAAAACTGAGGACTGTCAGGATAATGCTGTTGTTCGCGGCCTTGTTTGCCTGCTCGTAATTCTTCTCGCCGAGACTGCGGGAGAGCAGGGCGTTTACACCGACGGCGGTACCGGAAGCGACCGCGATCATCAGATTCTGCACGGGGAAGGCCAGAGATACGGCTGTCAGCGCGTTCTCGTTGATCCGAGAGACGAAGATACTGTCCACGACGTTGTACAGCGCCTGGACGAGCATGGAGATCATCATCGGCAGGGACATCGTGAACAAAAGCCTGGGAACCGGCATGATGCCCATCTTGTTTTCCTGAACCGGCGCAGAGCCGGAATTGCCGCTTTCATCTGAAAGAGGCTTTTTCTGAAGTGTGTCATCTTGCTTTTTCATAAGCTTAAAACCTCATTTCTGTTTTGTGTGGATTACGGGAAACGGATCCGCTCAAAAGACGGAACTTGCATCAGCAGGGGAATCGGGGACTCCCGGATGCTGAATAAAGCATTAGCCATTATAAAGTTAATAAAATATATTGTCAATCGGAAATATCAGCGGCGGCCGCTTTCCTTCATTTTTAGAAAACATTTAGATTTCCGGTATTGATTTATAAGAATTGTATACTTATAATAATATGGATCGCAGGCGCCGTCAGAGGGGGATTTACAGAAAATCAGCAGGATAAACAGCGCCGGATTCAGGAAGAACGGGCCGATTCGCGTGCAGAAAGAGGAAGAAGCTCCTGCTTCCGGGAACCGGGCGGTACCCCCGCGGGAGCTGAAGGATCGGATGAGGAGGAATCTATGAATAATAATCAACAAAAAGATAACCGTCCCGGAGGGAATGGAGGACAGGGACCCGGAGGGCCGAACGACAACAATGGCAGCAACAAGAACAGTTCGACGCTCATGATCTTCCTGGTTGTGACTCTGATCACTCTTCTGGTGATGGGACTTATGAACAATGTAACCTCAGATTCGAGGTCGGTCGAGGTCACATATAATCAGTTCATTGATATGGTAGAGAGCGGCGTCGTGGAAAGCGTCGAAATGGACAGCATGCAGATCACGATTACCCCGAAGGGCGACGCGATTTACCGTCAGGGAGTGGAGACTTATTACACCGGGCGCATTGAAGATCCGGATTTGGTGAACCGTCTGCTTGACGCGGGCGTTTCGGTCAAGCAGGAGATCCCGGATACGACGACGAATATCATTCTGAATCTGATACTGAGCATTGCGCCTCTGATTCTGATCTGGGTGATTTTCGCGCTCGCGATGCGCCGTATGTCGAAGTCGGGCGGCGGTCTGATGGGCGTCGGAAAGAACAAAGCACGGGTTTACGCGCAGAAGGAAACGGGAGTTCTGTTCAAGGATGTGGCGGGACAGGACGAGGCGAAGGAATCTCTGCAGGAGGTGGTTGATTTCCTGGAAAATCCCGGGAAATATACGACGATCGGCGCAAAACTGCCAAAGGGCGCTCTGCTTGTGGGCCCTCCGGGTACCGGCAAGACGCTGCTCGCGAAAGCGGTCGCGGGGGAGGCGAAATGTCCGTTTTTCTCGCTTTCCGGATCGGACTTTGTCGAGATGTTTGTCGGTGTCGGCGCTTCACGTGTCCGCGAACTGTTTGAGGAGGCGAAGAAGAACGCTCCGTGTATTATTTTTATCGATGAGATCGACGCGATCGGAAAGAGCCGTGACAGCCGGTACGGCGGCGGCAACGACGAGCGCGAGCAGACGCTGAACCAGCTCCTCGCGGAGATGGACGGCTTTGATACTTCAAAAGGCCTGCTGGTGCTGGCGGCGACGAACCGGCCGGAAGTGCTTGACCAGGCGCTGCTGCGCCCGGGCCGTTTCGACCGGCGCATCATTGTCGACAAGCCTGACCTGAAAGGCCGCATCGACGTGCTGAAAGTTCATGCGAAAGACGTCCATATGGATGAGACGGTCGATCTGGACGCGATCGCTCTTGCGACATCGGGAGCCGTCGGTTCGGATCTTGCCAATATGATCAACGAGGCGGCGATCCTCGCGGTCAAGAAGGGCCGCAATGCCGTTTCCCAGAAGGATCTGTTCGAGTCCGTTGAGATCGTCCTCGTCGGCAAGGAAAAGAAAGACCGGATCCTCAGCAAGGAGGAGCGCAGGATCGTATCCTACCACGAGGTGGGGCACGCGCTTGTCAGCGCTCTGCAGAAACATTCCGAGCCGGTGCAGAAGATCACAATCGTGCCGCGTACGATGGGAGCGCTTGGCTATGTGATGAATGTCCCGGAGGAGGAGAAGTTCCTCAATACGGAGAAAGAGATCCGCGCCATGCTGGTGGAATTCGTCGCGGGACGTGCGGCGGAGGAGATCGTCTTTGATACGGTCACGACAGGCGCGGCAAACGATATCGAGAAGGCGACGCAGGTGGCCCGTGCGATGGTGACGCAGTACGGCATGTCGAAGCGCTTCGGCCTGGTCGGGCTGGAGCAGCAGGCGACGCAGTATCTGGATCATCGCCCGATCCTGAACTGCAGCGACGTGACGGCGGCTGAGATCGATCAGGAAGTCATGAACATCCTGAAAGAATCCTACGAGGAGGCCAAGCGTCTCCTGTCCGAGCATCGGAATACGCTTGATCAGATCGCGGATTTCCTGATCACAAAGGAGACGATTACCGGCAAGGAATTTATGGAGATCTTCCGCAGAGTCGAGGGGATCGACGAGAACGAGCCGTCCGGAGATACCGGAAGGATCCATGAGAAACCGGTAAAACCTGCCGCTCAGGTATATGAGGATGAGAAACCAGCCGCGGAAAGCGGTAAAAAAGAAGTCCTGACGGATATCGGCGGGCAGGAAGAGACCGCGGAAGCATCAAATGCCGGGCCTGTACCGGAAACCGACGATTTTCTGGATAAGACAGATATCGGCGGACAGACTGAGGCCATGGAAGAAGAAACCGCGGAGGCGGGAGTCACGGCCAGTTCAGAAAACGTCGGGGAAGACCAGAACTGATAAAAGACGAATTTTCGCCTTCTGGCGCCCGGGAACAAAAAGGGTATTATAGAATTTTGGCAGGAAGCACGCTTATACAGGCGTGCTTCTTCGGTGAAGAATGAATACAGGGAGAAAGCACATGATTTTTGATACACATGCACACTATGATGATGAAGCGTTTGATCCGGACCGGGATGAGCTTCTTGCAGGGATGGAAGAGGCCGGGATTGGCCGGATTATAAATGTGGGGGCCAGTCTGGACGGCGTACAGGCAAGCCAGGATCTGGCGGACAAATACCCGTTCATCTATGCGGCGGCAGGCGTGCACCCGGATCATGTCGGGGATCTGGATGATGAAAAGATGCAGTGGATGCACGGGCTGTGCAAAAAAGAGAAGACGGTGGCCGTGGGAGAGATCGGGCTGGATTATTACTGGGACAAGGAAGCGCACGAACTGCAGAAGAGATGGTTTGCGGCTCAGCTTGCCATGGCGAAGGAGGCAGGACTTCCGGTCATTATCCACAGCCGGGACGCGGCGCAGGATACGTTTGATCTGATGAAAAAAGAACATGCCGGGACGACCGGGGGAGTGATCCACTGCTTTTCCGCATCGGCGCAGATGGCGATGGAATACGTGAAGCTGGGCTATTACATCGGGATCGGAGGTGTGGTAACCTTCAAAAACGCGCGGGTAATGAAAGAGGTCGCCGCCGCGGTTCCGATGGAGCGTATTCTGCTGGAAACAGACTGCCCATATCTTGCTCCCGCTCCGCACAGGGGAAAGCGCAACTCCTCGCTCTTGCTTCCGCTTGTCGTCGCGCAGATCGCGCAGATCAAAGAAGTGACACCGGAGGAAGTGGAGCGGGTGACGTATGAGAACGCGGAGAGATTGTTTATGGACTGAAAGGCGGAAATATGCAGCAGCCATGTTTTTTATCTTACAGGGAATTATGTTCTGTGAGATAAAAAGCGTAATTAGAAAGATGCCCGTGACGGCATGCTGCAGGTCAGGGACATCAGCGGGGAGATTTTTCAATGAAAGTTTTTAATACAACTGCGGTGTGTATATCGGAGCTCCATTATATGGTTGATCTGACGGAACGGCTGCAAAAAATAAAACGAATGGTGGATTCCGGAAAATATTTTACAATTAACCGGGCAAGACAGTATGGGAAAACGACAACACTCAAAGCACTGGAGAAATATCTGAAGGATGAGTATATTGTAGTCAGTCTGGATTTTCAGAGAATTGACAGCGATGCTTTTTCGAGTGTAGGGAAATTTTCCCAGACATTTGCAAGGCTGCTGCTGGATGCGAATGAATTTCAGGGCATGGAAATTCCGCAGGAGTTTCTGGAAGCTTTCCGCAGATTGAACGACCGTGTTTCTTCCGACGTAAATATGGATGATCTTTTCAGAATAATCATGCGATGGTGCAGAGAAGCGGAAAAACCGATTGTATTAATGATTGATGAGGTAGACAGTGCGGCTGACAATCAGGTTTTTCTTGATTTTCTCGCCCAGCTGAGGAGTAATTATATCGAAAGAAATACGCTGCCTGCGTTTTGGTCTGTAATTCTTGCGGGAGTTACCGATATAAAAAATCTCAGACGCAAACTCCGACATGAAGGTGCTCATAAATTTAACAGTCCGTGGAATATTGCGGCAGACTTTAATATTGAGATGAGCTTTACAGTAAGAGACATTGAAGGAATGCTGGGAGAGTATGAAGCTGACTTTCATACAGGAATGAATGTGGGAAAAATTGCGCGGGCAGTCTATGATTATACAGGAGGCTATCCTTTTCTCGTTTCAAGAATCTGTCAGCTGATTGATGAGGATCTTCCTTCTCAAGACCGGTTTGAGAATCCACAGAAAGCATGGACAGAAGATGGAGTCAGAGAAGCTGTGAGAAAAATTCTCATGGAGAGGAGTACATTATTTGAGTCTCTGATGGGAAAAGTACATGATAATTCTGAGCTGAAGAATATACTTCAGAGAATTTTATTTGCAGGAGAAGCGATTCCGTATAATCCGGATAATATTGCAGTCAGCGATGCACAAATGTATGGATTTATACGAAATGACAATGGGTTTATCAAAATAGCAAACCGGATTTTCGAGACCAGGCTGTATAATTTTTTCCTGAACACGGAAGAACTGCAGAAAACAGAGATGTGCAGGATTGCCTCAAGAGAGAAAGAGCAGTTTGTTCAGGATGGAAAACTTAATATGGAGCAGATACTTAATCGGTTTGTTGTGAGCTTTGATGATCTTTATGGGGATCAGAAATATCGTATATAAAAAGAAAGAAGGAACTAGATCCTATGGAAAAATTATCAAATCCGCAGAAGACAATCGAAGTTATCAAAAAGCATGGATTTGATTTTCAGAAAAAATTCGGACAGAATTTTCTGATCGATGAGCATGTGCTTGACAAAATCATTGCGGCCGCCGGAATCACGAAAGAAGATTTTGTCCTGGAAATCGGTCCCGGAATCGGGACGATGACGCAGCGGCTTGCCGAGGCGGCGTGCGAAGTGGCGGCGGTTGAGATTGACCGGAAGCTGATCCCGATCCTGCAGGAGACGCTGGCGGAGTACGACAATGTGACGATCATCAACATGGATGTGCTGAAACTGGATATTGCCGGGCTGGCGCGGGAGAAGAACGGCGGCCTGCCGATCAAGGTGGTCGCGAATCTTCCATACTATATCACGACGCCGATCATTATGAGTTTGTTTGAAAGCGGCGTTCCGCTTCTGAGCGTTACGGTCATGATACAGAAAGAGGTTGCGCTTCGGATGCAGGCACGGCCGGGCACGAAGGATTACGGCGCGCTCTCGCTGGCGGTACAGTATTATGCGGAGCCGTATCTGGCGGCGAATGTGCCGCAGAACTGTTTTATACCAAGGCCGAATGTGGGGAGCGCGGTCATTCGTCTTACGCGGTATGCAAAGCCGCCGGTGCGTGTGAAAGATGAGAAACTGATGTTCCGGCTGATCCGGGCTTCATTTGGCCAGCGTAGGAAGACGCTGCTGAACGGCCTGAAAAATTCGCCGGAGCTGACGTATTCCAGGGAGGATATTCTGGATGCGCTTGTGCGCGCCGGACTGCCGGAGAATGTACGCGGAGAGACATTGACGCTGGAGCAGTTTGCGGCGCTTGCGGATGTGTTTGCGGATATGCAGCCATGAAAACAGGTGTTCGGCAGGCTTTTTCTCCTGGATATTTATTGACAGTGTATCGAGAGATCTTGTTTTTCGACAGGACAAACGCATGAGCAAATAATTTATGAACAAAAATGTCCGTATATCCGTTATCAGGGGGATAAGAATCATTCATGCGTTTGTCCCGGGGAAAATAGAAAGGGACTTGAAGTAGAAGATGTCCCGTGTTAGAATATCATTACTAAAAAACGTGCAAATGCACAAAAAATAGGAATGACATGATGGAGACTATGAGGATGCCTGGGAAGAATATATGACTTATGGCGGCCTGCCGCAGGCTGCGGGGTTTCAGAGTGAACGTCAGAAAGCGGAATATTTGAGAAATATCTTTGCTAATGTATATCTGAAGGATGTTATTGAAAGAAACAAGATTCAAAACGTGGAGGAGATCAGTATTCTGGTGGACGTGCTTGCATCCGCGATCGGCGCGCCGACCAATCCGTCGAAAATCGCAAATACGTTTGCCAGTGAACGGCAGATGAGCTATACCAACAAAACGATCTCTAATCATATCGATTGCCTGACGGAGGCCTTCCTGATCTCAAAGGCCTGTCGTTATGATATTAAGGGAAGAAAATACATTGGCGCCAATCTGAAATACTATTTCACAGATCTGGGACTCAGAAATGCCCGATTGAATTTCCGTCAGCAGGAACCTACCCATATCATGGAGAATATCGTTTATAACGAACTGCTGATCCGAGGATATCTTGTTGATGTGGGGGTTATGGAAGTTTTTGATAAGGATAAAGGCGGCCGGCGTGTCCGTAAACAGCTGGAGGTTGATTTCGTGGCAAATCAGGGAAGCAGGAGATACTATATTCAGGCTGCTTATGATATGGATTCAGAAGCAAAACAGACTCAGGAGTTTAACTCACTGCGGAATATCCCGGATTCTTTCAAGAAGATCGTCATTGTTAATGGGGCTAAGAAACCATGGAGAAATGAAGAAGGCTTTGTGATCATGGGGATGAAGTATTTTCTTTTAAATCTGGATAGTTTGGAGTATTAAAAAGGCCCGCAAATGTTAGAACAGGCAATTAATTCAGTTTCGCGCAGATAAAGAATCGAAAAGAGATTCAGGGGATTATTATGCGGAAGAAAACTTCATTTGTACGTATACTTTCGAAATCAGCGATGTGGCATGCTGAAATATATAGAAATACGAGGGAAAAACCTTGACTTAACAGGGAATTATGTTTATAGTATGTACAAAAAGACCGGTATGGATTAAGAAAAAGTCTGATTAAAAATTACCAGCTGTACAGAACAGGAGGAGAAACCGGATGAAAATAACATCAGCGTACGCAAATAAATTGATCAAGTCACTTGAAGATGAAAAATCATACATTTTGGAAAAAGAGCGTGATTCTATGCAGTACACGGCTGCAATAGATGAAACGCCTGTTATTCCGGAATATGATTATGAAGAGACATCTGCGGCAGTTGCAGCGATCGATGAGAAGATCTGCAGGATCAAACATGCGCTCAATATGAGCAATATCTCTGCCCGGATTCCTGTGAACGGCCGCGAGATGAGCGTTGATATGATTCTCATCCAGATGTCCCAGCTGAACAACAGAAAAAGTACGCTCGACAACATGCGCCGGCAGCTTCCGAAGATAAGGGTGGAATACAGCGGATATCAGGCTAGAAAGTCAGTTCCGGAGTACATGTACATAAACTATGATATGGATAAAGTGAAAGCGGATTATGAGAAGATTTCGGAAGAGATCATGCAGATGCAGATGGCGCTGGATCTCCACAATCAGACAGAGACGTTTGAGGTGGATATCTGATCTGCAAAGCTCTTTGGAATTTTGATGCTCATGGGAGGTGAACCGTCACACGTTTGTAAGGCGAAGCTGGTCTTTCAGGGCGTGTGTCTGGTGAATGCCGTCTGGGTGTCTGCTGATTTTTCCGTGCAGGACTGTCGAACATTCTTATTATAAATCCTATATATTAGTTAAGGGTTCATGGTTACGGATTGTTGTGTTGTTTTTTATTTGTTGTGGAATATGGTTTAATGTTCTTATTATTGTCCGGGCTTATAAGAAACAGCAGATCTGCAGAAAACTTTTGCGGTGCCAAGTACGGTTAGAGGCGCGCAGACAGAGGCTGTGGAAAATGGTGTTGTTTACAGACCATTTTTCACGGCCTTATTTCTATGATATCGGAGTCAAAAGTCATCAGCCGCGAACTTACGCACTCTCCATGCCCGCTGATGTCTTCTGTCCGGGGTTTTCAAAACAGAAAAGTGAAAGTGCCGATGCCTGAAAAAAATGGGCGCGGCATTTTTTAATTTTCCGTAAAAAAATAAAATAATCCCCCCGTGCTATGATTTAAAAGGTCAGAAGAGGCAGGCACACGACTGCCGGGAACGAAAGGGGATGGTGGAAAAACGAAAGACGGTTTTTATTTGCGGCAGAGCTTTTCGTGAGAACAGAAGCGCTCTGAAGAGAATGCGGACACGGAAAAGCAGGAAAAAGAAAGAGAAAGACAGAAAAGACGGAAAGACGGAAAAGACAGAAAAGACAGAGAAAACAGAGAAGAAAGAAAAGGAAAAGAAGAAAAAGGAGGCGTTGTATAATGAGTAAGAATACGAGGAAAAGTCTGGCCGGGCTGCTGCTTTTCATGCTTTGCCTGTTGGGGCTCCCGGTCTCGGCTATGGCGGCGGACAAGGGCTATACGATAACTTCCGGCAACACGAAAGTGTACAGCAATACGGCCCTGACAAAGAGCTACGGAACGATCTACGGTTCCGATGAGGTTACGATCAATTATATCGCGGATACTTATGTGAAAGTCACTTACCCCACAACGAAAGGCCGGACGAAGACCGGTTATATCCGCACCAGCGCGCTTTTTACAGCGATGAGCGGCTGGGAATACACGGCCAGGGCAAAGACGACGACGTACCGCAGGCCCGGAGGATCCTCTTATGGGTATGTGGCGAAGGGGGACAAAGTTCTTGTGCTTGGAGAAAGCGGAGGGTATACTCAGCTGAGATATCCGACGAGTACGGGGAACAAATTTGCGTTCGTGAAGAATGCGGATCTGAAAGACAAGATCACGGGAACGTCCGGGGAAGATAAGCCGGCGAGCGCGACGACCTACTATGTGACGACGAAGGCGGGATTGGTTTTAAGAAGCAGTGCGTCCACTTCGTCCTCGAGAGTGACGTCGATGCCTTACAAAGCGGCTTTTTCCGTGACATCCACGAAGAACGGATGGGCATACGGCACGTATAACGGAAAGACCGGATACGCTTCTCTGCAGTATCTGTCGACGACAAAGCCGTCGGATGAGCCTGCCGGCGGGGGAAACAAAACGATCACGGTATACAGTCAGCATGACAGCAGATGGGCCAATGTTTCTTACGGAAAATGCAACGGGAGTGAAGCGACCCTTTCTTCTTCGGGCTGCGGAATCCTTGCCTATGTCAACGCGGTTTATTACATGAACGGCAGATTTATCCAGCCGGAAACGCTCGCCAGATGGTCGGTGGAACACGGATACCGCATTAACGATGCAGGAACGTCGCACGATCTGTACGAGGCTTATGCGAAAGCCTATGGCGCTTCCTACGGATTTAAATATGCCGGTACCGCAAGCTCGGTCAAGAATACCCGAACGCACCTGCAGAACGGAGGAGTTGCGGTGATCGGCGTTCCGGGACATCTGATGGCGCTTGTTGACTATGACAGCAAAACCGGGAAATACCTGATCCTGGATTCCTACAGAGCCACCAGCAGAGGGACGTATTCGACCGGATACCGCTGGCTGACTTCCGAGGAATTTACCGGGAAACTGGCTGTCTCGGATATTAAGCTTCTGGCCAGAAGATGATCTGCAGTTTTGAAGACCCTGAAAAAGGCGGCTGACCACCGCCTTTTTTGGACTGTCTTATGCGCAGGCCCAGGCATGGAAACCAGCTGCTGTCGCTCTGAACTGCTGAGGTAATCTTCTGGTGGAGGAAAAATCAGAGAAATTATGAGATAATAGGGGTATAAAGGAGGGGTGTTTATGTTTGCTGCGCATGAGAACTGCCTGTCTTTCGGACAGACACAGAGCGGACTGGGAGCCGCATTTGAGATTGAGACATTTGACAAAGAATCATCAGAGATTGAGACATATGACATAGAACAGTCCGGCGCCGGAGGTTCCGGGATGAGCGGGACTGTGACATATGACACCAAACTGTCCGATTCCAGTATGTCTGGAAGTGAGACATTTGATACCAAACCTTCCGATTCCGGAATGTCCGAGATTGAGACATTTGACAATGAAACGTTCGATATTGAGACGTTTGACACAGAATCATTTGATATTGAGACATTTGACAACGAACTGGATGATGAAGAAGCGCTGTCTTCTTTTGATGACGACGCGGGGGGATCTGTTTCTGATGGCGGGAGAGGTTTTGCTCTGACGCCGGAGGATGCTCTGGTCATGTCCATGAACCGGTACGGGGAGGTGCGTGTCGAATATATGGCAAAGCTTGCCGGAAAAGACGCGGACACACTGATGCGGGAACTGTGGGAGGCGCACGCGGTCTGGCCGGATCCGCATGGTTATGATCCGGACTGTGCGGCGCGCACAAAATGGCTGACGAAAAACATGTATGCGCGCGGCAATATTTACGGACTCCTGAAAGAAGCAAAGGAAATGGAGAAGAAATATCCGGGTGTTTTCAAGGAGAATATCCGGATGCTGAAAGCGGTTCTGCCTGAATCGCCGGACGCGGAGGATATTCGGATTTCCCTGGGCGCGATGTGGGTGCCGCCCTCCTATTATGTCAATTTTATAAGAGAACTGCTTGGAACGGGGGAAAATCCGGAGGTGGTCGTGAGCGGGTATCTCGGGAAGTGGATAATCCGATGCGGAGATCCGGACTGGATTCTGAACAGATACGCTTACGGAACCAGAAGGATGTCGGCGGTCGAGATTCTGGAGCATACCATGAACGCGCAGGAGATCAAGGTCACAGATCCTGTGAGGAACTGTAGTACCGGAAAAACGGAGTACGTGGTGAACCATCACGATACACTGGAAGCGCAGGAAAAACAGAGAGCGATCCTGAAAGCCTTTCAGGAATGGCTGAGAAAGGTTCCCGGCAGGCGTGTGAGGCTGGCGGAGCTGTACAGCAGAAGGTTCGGATACCGTGTTCAGACGTACGACGGAAGCTGGCTGCGGCTGGAGGATGCCGCCGAAGACATCTCTTTTTATCCGTACCAGAAGGACGCGGTGGCCAGATGCATCATGTCCGGGAATACGCTTCTGGCGCATAAGGTCGGCAGCGGCAAGACGTATGAGATGATCTGCAGCGTCCATGAGCTGCACAGGATGGGACTGATCTCCAAAGGGATGGTGGTCGTGCCAAACAACATTTTTGACGCGTTTGTGCAGGATCACCGCAGGCTGTATCCGCAGGACGAGATCCTGGCAGTCTATCCGAAGAGCTTTACGGTGGCGGGCAGAAAGGAGATCCTTGACCGGATCCGCAGAGGCGGATATGTGGCGGTCTACATGGCGTATTCTTCTTTTGACATGCTGAAGATGAGCAGACAGTATTATCTGGATCTGAAGCAGAAAGAGATCTTTCAGTGCGCGGAGGAGATCCGAAAAGCGCACAATAGAGTGGAAAAGAATGCGCTGGAAGCGAAACACGGGAGACTGAATAAGCAGTATGAAAAGCTCAGGGAGAAGCTTAAAGATACGGATGAGTCCTGTTTTGACAAACTGGGGATCGATCTTCTGATCCTGGACGAATGTCAGA
This sequence comes from uncultured Lachnospiraceae bacterium, assembly GCA_947630005.1. GTDB lineage: Bacteria > Bacillota > Clostridia > Lachnospirales > Lachnospiraceae > Choladousia. The sequence continues at coordinate 10,024 of CANRGB010000005.1, read as the reverse complement.
ATTACAAAAATGTCACGGTCAAAGGCACCGCGGAAAACATCGTGGGGTTCCACACAACGGGGAGCAGAAAATGCGACGCGATGCTGGAGAAGGTGCGTTTTGTGCAGAACTCCGGGGGCAGGATCATTTTTGCGACAGGAACGCCGCTCACCAACAGCCTGACGGATCTGTATGTGCTGCAGCTGTATCTCCAGCCGGAGGATCTCAAAAGCTGCGGCATTGAATATTTCAGTGAATGGATCACGGTGTTCGGGGAGATGGACGAGGCCTTTGAGATCGATGTGGACGGCCAGAACTTCCGCGTCCGGTCCAGATACAGCAGGTTCCACAACCTTCCGGAGCTGATGGCGCTGTTTTCCAGTGTCTGTGATTTTTATCAGGTCTCGGACGACAACAGGCTGCCGGTTTTCAGGGGATATACGGATGTTCTGATAAAGAGGAATGAACTGCAGCGGATGTTTATCGAGGATATCGGAAGGAGAACGGAAGAAATCCATCTCGGTCAGGCGGACCGGAAAAAGGACAATCTTCTGTTGGTGACGGTCGACGGGAGAAAATGCGCACTGGATATGAGGCTGGTTGATCCGGAATTCTGGGAGGAAAGCGAGGAGGAATCGAGGATCGACGCGTGCGCTGCCAAAGTATTTGAAAACTATGTCAAATATCCGGGGACTTCACAGATCGTATTCTGCGACAGTTCGACGCCCAAAAAGACGTTCAATATTTATGATGAGCTGAAAAATGTGCTGGTCAAAAAAGGCGCCGCCCCGGAAGATGTTGTTTTTATCCACGAGGGGACGACCGAGCAGAAGCGGAGAAAGCTTCTGGAAGATATGAATAGCGGGAAGATCCGGATCATGCTGGGGAGCACGCAGAAGCTCGGAACCGGGGTCAACGTGCAGAGGAATCTGCTGGCCGTTCATCACCTCGATATCCCGTGGCGTCCTTCGGATGTCGTACAGAGAGAGGGGAGGCTGATCCGCCAGGGGAATCAGAATCCGGAGGTTTTTATCTACCGATACATAACAGAGGGCTCCTTTGACAGCTATTCCTGGCAGATTCTTGAGAACAAGCAGAAGTTCATCAGCTCGTTCCTGGAAGGCACGATGGATGAGGTTCACCGGTCGGAGTCCGATATCGCGGACACGGTCCTGTCGTATGCCGAGGCGAAGGCGCTGGCCATTGGCAATCCTCTGATCCGGAAGCGGGTGGAGGTTTCCAATCATCTGGAACGACTGAGGATCGCGCAGAAACAGCGCAGAAGACAGCTGCTGGAGCTGCGGAGCATGGAAAGCTCGCTCTGCGAGGAGATTCAGAAACGGGAAGAGACGATCCGGCTCACGAAGAAAGATCTGGATTTCTGTCTCGTACACAGGGAAAGGGTGCCGGAGGAAGAGAGGACGGCGTTCGGTGAGGAGCTTCTGGAGGCGCTTAAGGATAATGATTCCAGACCTTCCGAGCGGTTTTTCGCCGAATATCAGGGATTTAAAGTGCTGCTTCCGGCGCGGATGGATCCGCAGCGGCCGCATATTATTCTGACCAGGCAGAAGGACGGCAGGAACTATACGGTTCAGATGGGAGATGCCAGGACAGCGGGCGTCAGCCGCAGGATCGACTATGTGCTGACTCACCTGCCGGAGACGCTGCGCCGGCATGAGAAGAAACTGAGGGCGCTGCGCCGGCAGCTTCTTGAAGTGAGGGAAGAACTGAAAAAAGGCAATGCCTATGACGCGCAGACAGAGGCTGTCATGAATGAACTGGATGCAATTGATGAGGAACTGAGATGCTGAGAAAGGCCGGAAGAGGCCAACGGGGAAGACACGGAAGAGAACCGGAAGAGACCGGTGAGGGACCAGGGACACGGAAAAGAATCGGAAGAGACCGGTGAGGGACCAGGGACACGGAAAATCGGAAGAGACCGGTGAGGGACCAGGGACACGGAAAAAAAACGAAAGAGACCAGCGAGGAACACACAAAAATATACGGGAGAATAGTCAGGAGGAATGTTATGGGTACAAATATTTCAGCTCTATCTGTTGCGGCATTAACAAATGGACTCAGCGCGCTGTATGTGGCGATGATCCGTCAGAATATGCGTATGACGGATGTGCCGGCTGTGTTCCTCTGGGGACCGCCCGGTATAGGAAAATCCGCGGCGGTCCGGCAGATCGCGGATAATATTGAAAAAGCTACAGGGAAGAAGACACATGTCACGGACATCCGTCTGCTGCTGTTTTCGCCGATCGAGCTGCGCGGCGTCCCTGTGCCGGACGCGGAGAGGGAGTTCACAAAATGGCTCCGTCCGAAGCTGTTTGACCTTTCCGCGGACGAGGACGTTGTGAATCTGCTTTTTCTGGATGAGCTCTCGGCGGCTCCTCCGGCCGTACAGGCGGCGGCCTACCAGATCACGCTGGACCGGACGGTCGGGGAGCACAGCCTTCCTGACAATACGATCGTCATCGCGGCCGGAAACCGGGTGACCGACCGGAGCGTCGCCTATCAGATGCCGAAAGCTCTGGCGAACCGCCTGATGCACTTTGAGATCAAAGTGGATTTTGAAAGTTTCAGAGAGTGGGCGGTAAAGATGCGTCTGCATCCGCTTGTCCTGGGTTACCTTTCTTTTGACAGCAGTAAGCTTTATCAGGAGACAGATGCGGACGATAAGGCCTTTCCGACGCCGCGAAGCTGGAAGTTTGTCAGCGATGTCCTGAAAGCATCCGGCGCGAAGCTGCCGTCGGATATTCATCCTATGATCGCCGGCTGCGTCGGCCTTGGCGCGGCGCTGGAATTTGAAGGCTGGTGCAGAGTATACCAGACGCTGCCGGATATCGATGAGATATTTGACGGACGCGGCGGTGACTGTCCCAGACAGCCGGACGTTATGTGCGCGCTGATTTCTTCGCTCACATCGAGGATTCTGGAGGATCCGGACAGGATCACCGACCGGAATCTGGGAAATATCTGTCAGTATCTCAGGGGGCTTCCGGTTGATTTCGCCGCGAAATTCTACCGGGATATCATGACCGAGGAGAGCATGAAGACGCGGCTGATGACCGTGCCGGCGTACCGGGAGTGGATGAAGCGCAATCGGAAATTTATGTAAAGGGGGGAGGAGAATGGATCAGAAGGAAAAGATCAGAGTCATGGGGCGGCTGCATGCGGTCCGGACGAAACTGCTGTTCCGCTATCCGTTCTGGGGAACCCTTCTGCTGCATCTGCAGCTTGGGCTGGCGGACTGCAAGACGGCTTATACGGATATGAGACATCTCGTGTTCGATCCGGAGTTTGTGAGCCGGCTGGATGACGAGCAGACAGCCGTGGTCATGATGCATGAAGTGATGCACTGCGCGCTGTCGCATTGTCTGAGAGCGCGGAATCATTACCGATATCTCTATAATATCGCATGCGATATCGTGGTAAATTCGATGCTGCTCTGGACCATGGGATACTGTGAGTTTGAGGTGGGAGGGGAAATGATCCCGCATCTGGCGCCCAACGGGAAAGAAGGCAGGCTGTACACGGCAGAGGAAGTATATGAGATGCTGCTGCGCGGCTCCGGGACGACGCCGGGAAACGGTTTCGTGTTCGAAGAAGGCTTCGGCTCCGGGGATTCTGCTTCCGATTCGGGTCAGGGCGGGAAGTATGTACTGATTGACAGGCATGATCCGTGGACCCGTCTCGAACCTGAGAGCGCGGAAAGCTATGAATGGCAGGAAAACATTCATGGGGCGAAATCGCACATGGCGGGAGACCGGGTCTGTCTGAAAGCCAGAGAGATCTTTGAAGGCTACAGAAAATCGAAGATTGACTGGAAAAAAGAACTGCATGATTTTCTGCATCAGGTTCTGGACAAGGCGGATTACAGCTTTATCCCGAACGACCGGAGATACAGCTATACGGATCTTATCATACCGATGTTTCATTTTGAGGAGGAAGATTCCGTCGGAAACATATGGTTCTGCGTGGATGCCTCCGGCTCCATAACAAAAAGAGAGCTGACGGTGCTGTTCGGGGAAGTCAGGCAGGCCCTGCTTCAGTTCCGCCATTTTAAAGGAAAAGTATCGTTCTTTGACTGGGATGTGACGGAACCGGTAGAGTTTGAATCAGAGGAGGATCTGGAAAAATGCAGGCCTGCCGGCGGCGGGGGAACGAGTTTCAGATCAATCTTCTGGTACATGAAAAAACATATGACAAGAGATCTCCCGGAGGCGGTCGTTGTGATGACAGACGGGTATGCGGAGTTTCCGCAGGAAAGCGAGACGCTGGGAATCCCCGTGCTGTGGATTATCATTGACAGCGAAGTGCAGCCGCCCTGGGGAAAAGTGATACGGATCAAAGGAGATGATCTTGAATAAGCGGAAACGGATGCCCGCACGGCGGACATGAAAATTCGGATTAAGATCGTAAAAACAGAGACAGAAATCGGATTAAGATTGTAAAAACAGAGACAGAAAGAGGGGAGAAGATTGAAAAAACTGATTGAAAAAGTAAGGGAATGTAACCTGCCTCTGGCTGCGGCCCTCGGAACATGGCTTATATTTTTGGTGCTTCACACTGTTGTTTACCGGGTGAATTTTGAGGATCACGCGGGTAACCTGGGGTATCTGCTGCGCGCCGCGGCCGTGCTGATTCTGCTGATCCTCTTTATTTGCAGTGTTATTTCCATTAAGAAAATTCTTGACTACAACTGGCCTTGGGATATGGACGATGAGCTGCTTGACGAGCTGCTGTCTTTCGACGATGAAATGGGCGAGGCGGGAAGCAAAGCGATGGGCGCGGCAGAAGACGCGGTGGGAAGCAAAACGATGGACGCGGCGGGAAGCAAAGCGATGAGCGCAGCAGGAGTCACGGCAGGAAGCAAAGCGATGAGCGCAGCAGGAGTCACGGCAGGAAGCAAAACGATGGGCGCAGCGGAAGTCACGGCGGGAAGCAAAGCGATGGGCGCAGCAGGGGACGTGGCGGAAAACAGAGAGGACTATGATATATGGGATATGGAAGAGGATTATGAGACGTTCGAAGCAGGTTCCGGCACACTTTATAAATCGCTGCTCGTGGTATTTGCGCTTTCTCTGCTGTTTCTTGTGATGCTGGTGCTGGAAGTATGCACCACGTCGTTTTCTCTTTACGTGGACAGGGACTACATTTTTGCCGGAGCTATAGCTGTGGACAAGACGTACCTTTATGATGTGATCCTGATCTTTGCGTTTCCTCTCTGGACACAGGTGATCTTTAAAGGAATGAAGGAAAAAAACTTTCATTATACAAGCGTCATTTCCGCCTGTCTGCAGCTGACAATGCTGACTGTCATGCAGTTTCTGCTGTACATGGAACATAGCGGTATCTGGATGCTCGAACTGGCGGCGGTCGATCTGCTGACTCTGTCCGCAGCTGTAAGGAAGTACACAGGGGAATCTCACGGAAAGAGAAAAAACACCGTGCATTTCACGGTATTTTATGCGGCGCTGTGGTTCGGGCTGCTGCTCCTGCTCCATAATTCAGGCCGGGGTCTTCTGCAGTATATTGCGGATGGAAGCTGGCGCCGTTATATGGAAAATGTGTTCTTTCTGATGAGAAACGCGGCCATCTCAGGGCCGGCGTATGCTCTGCAGACGAACATGCGGATTTACGAATTTCTTTTTAATAACAACGATTATCTGCAAAGCGCGCTGTATTACTGGGGATGGAAGGCGGTTCTGGAGATCCTGCTCGCTTTGTTTGTGTTCCTGGCTGCGACGAGGAAGCTTTTGGGGAAGAGTATGGAGTACAATGAAAATTATCTGATCTATCATGCCGCCTGGTGGTCGCTTGCACTCCGGGTTCTGGCGGGGATTCCTTACAGTCTGGGACTTTTGCCGCTTCCGATCAACCTGCCCTTTGCGGGTGCGAAGTCGGTTTACCTGGATACGGCCGCGCTTGTGCTGCTGCTCTGGTGCTCATGGGAAAACGCGCAGGCAGAAAAGGCGCGCCTCCAGGAGGCGGGCGGAGAAGCATGCCGGGGGCCGGAGCGCGGGGAAGCGCGGACGGAAGAAACATACTGGGAACTGGAAAGCGAGGAAGCGCAGCCGGAAGAAACGTGTGGTAAACCGGCGGACAAGGATGAAAAGGAAAAAGAACAGACGGCTGAACAGGCCGGGAAAGGAAAAAGGGAAGAATTAATGAACGGGGAGAGAAACGAGGGAAAAAAGGGTGTGCTTGAAAAGTTTTTGGAGACTATTCGGCTGCCTGAAGAAGATCAGTCGGAAGAAACGTACTGGGAACTGGCGGACGAGGATGAAAAGGAAGAAGAGCAGACAGCCGGACAGGCAGGAAAAGGAACAGGGGAGGAACCTGTGAACGGGGAGAGAAACGAGAGAAAAAAGGGCGTGCTTGAACAGTTCTTGGAGAGTGTCCGGTTGTCTGAAGAAGAGACGGAAGACGAGTTTGAAGACGAACTTGAGGAGGAATTTGAAGAGGAAGAAAGAAGAAGAAGAGAGAGAAAGGAGATCAGACAGCGAAAGGCAGAGGAACTGTTCGGAATTACAGCGTACGACGAAGATCCGGAAGACAGAACGCTGAAACGTATGTCGACGAGGGTCGTAATAGGACTGGCTCTGCTGGCACTCGTGGTTACATGGACCAGCGTAGAAAAAATTGTGAGGAATATGAATGCTTTCCTGGATACTGTAAAACAGGAAGAGCTGAAAATAGAAGAACAGGGGACGAAAGATCCGGAGATGGAGAACCCGGGAGCAGAAAGCCCGGAGATGGAGAACCCGAAAGTAGAGAACCCGGGAGCGGAAGATTCAGGAATGGAAAATCCGGAGATGAATAACCCGGAGATAGAGGAGCCGGAATATTTCGGATACCCGTCAAGGATACCGGACAGCGCGAAACTGTCCGCGAGGGCAGAAACGGATTTTGCGCCGGCATCTGCATAGGGCAGGATAAACGAAAAAAATAAAATTTCTCCCGTGTGATAAAGTTATCTTCCTGAAAAATAAATCACACGGGAGGAATGGAAAATGACAAAGAGGAGCGTATTTGTAAGTAAAACAGAGTATCCGTTTTTCGAGGAGATCCATGTGGAATTTGACTGGTTCGGAGGATTTGCTCTGTCGCAGAAGAGAAAATGTCAGATCGGTCTGCACAGGAATTTTCTTGCGGCGTATCCGGAAGAGAAAATTCTTGAAGTGTCTTCTTCTTCGCTCTATCTGCTGGGAACCGAGCTGAGCGCGATGAGTCTGCAGAAGAGGACGAAAAGCGGACTGACGTCGGTGGAAAGCGCGTTTCAGTCATCCAAGATCGGTAAGTCCGAAGATGAAACCACAGGACCGTTTCCGGAATATCTGTTTCTTCCGGGGAAAGAGTGTAAGAAAAAAGTGAAGGAAGAATTAAAGGGAATGATTTCCTGCGGATATCTCTTTGACGGGATGGAATTCTATGTTCCGCCTTATCATATTTCTCAGTTTTATGATTTCCTGTATCTGAACGCTCTTCTGGAGCCGGAGAACGCGGAAGTCACGGAAAAGCTGCTGGCAGGAGGATATACGGCTTTTACGGATCTGGCGACGAAATCTCTGAACTGTCAGGCACGGTCATGCGCGATCTTTGTGGGACTGACACGTGCGGGTCTGATCGACGAGGTAAAAACGAGGGAGTCCTATCTGAAATTGTTCCGGACGCAGGAAGACGGGAAATCGATGGGCGGGAAATCCTACGAAAATGTGCAGATGCAGGGGAAGAAAGGCGTGAGTCTCCTGTCGCCGGTTGTCCCCTGTACATTGAGGGAGGCGGACGTCGAACAGTATTATCAGGAGCACTGTTCTTCCCTGACGAATAAAAAGTCCCGGGATAACTTCCTGGACAGTCAGGCCAAATAACAGATCAGGCGGGGGCTGCCGTCCGCGGATACGGGCGGCAGCGGAAATTGATTGTGACTTGTCCTGCCTGTGGAACAGGACTGTCTCCCAGCGCGAAATTCTGCTCTAACTGCGAAGCAAAGCTTTATAATGTAAGAAAGCGGCGGATCTGCTCAGGCAGGTCCGCCGTGTCATTTCAGAAAACAAAATTGCTGTGAAATAAAACCCAATAAAACTTTCAGGTGTTTTCAGAGTCTTCAGATTCTCCACGCAGTTTGCGGAGTTCTTCCCGCAGCCGGGCAAGTTCCTGCTCTGCCGTGTCTGCGCGGTTTTTCTCAGCGTCTGCGCGATTCTTCTCAGCGTTTGCGTGAGTTTCTGCAGTATCTGCACGATTCTCAGCAGCGTCCGCGCGGTTCCTCTCACGCAGGGTATTTTTCTGTTCGCTTTTTATTCCGGCCAGGAATCCATCATTGTAGCTGTCTTCCTTCTCGATCTTCAGGTGCCTCTCCGCGTCGTATTCCCAAAAGCTCATCGCCACTACCTCCGCCCGGTTTTTTATCAGGATATCTTTCAGGATCCCTTCCCGGATGCATTCGTCCACCGCAGCGTTCACTGCCTCCAGCTTCTCCTTTTCCGTCGTCTTTCCCTTCATGTGCCTCCGCATGCAGGCTACGAACTGCGCGTATTCCCCAAGCCTCCCACATTTCTCCATCAGTTCCCGGTTCTTCCCGTAGTTGATGTTCAGCACCAGGGCGGTGCATTCCAGTGCGGGCGTTCCGGGAGCGGTCAGGGAAGACAGGAGAGTGCTTCGCCCGTTGTTTTCCTGCCCCTCCGGGAGCAGGAATGCGTCCGACAGCTTCATCTTCCAGCTCTCCCGGCTTTTTTCTTCTCCGTTGTAAAAGACGATGTACTGGGGAACTGGCAGCGGGATCACTTTCCTTCGGTGCGGGTCATATCCGTTTGTCTTTACATACGCGCGGTACATTGCCGCGAAATACTGAAGACCTCTCAGGGGCATGTTATAACAGAGGGTGCTCTGATGCTCGTACAGCCCAAGCTGTGCATGAAGAAGGAAGCCGGCGTCGTTCCGGATCCCCATATATACCGCATCCTCCAGCGTATAGATGATGAGATCCTCCGGATTATCGTAACTGGTGCCGCTGACGGCGTTGTAAAGGCTGAGAAGATTTTCTTTTTCGCGGAAGACGATGCGAAAGATGCCGTCCTTGAAGCAGCGGTTCAGGTCCGGTACGGTCTGGCCGCTGTTATCCGGCCGGTCTGCCGGATCGGATCCTGGATATCCTGTCTGTTTTTTAGTTATTGTGTTCTGATTCAATAATCATTCCCCCTTATTTTAGCAGTGTTGATATGTAATTACAAGTATGTTGTGGGATAAAATCAGATAATCCTCAATGAAATGTAATATAAGATTCAACAGATAATAAGATGATAAATAGTTAACAATGAACGAGCCTCTTGATGATCATCAGACGTATCATAACATATATTTATGATTCTGTCCATATTAAATTTGATTTTTAACAGTGATTACTTATGAGGCGGTTATCATCGGCAGAAGGGATGTGACTATCGGCAGCAAAGCTTCTGTCAGCGGCATGGATGAAGAAGGTACGGCCTATACAGATGTACTTGATGTATAGAAGACAGACGCTGACGGCCTGACTGACTCTTTCCATGATCCTTTGCTCAACCAGTTACTGTTCACTCCCCTGCGGGTCGTGAACGTAACAGCGCTTCACGACGCACAGAAATGCTGCTTTCTCAGCATTTCGCGCCGCAATTCTCGGGATTTCTGTGCAGAACGCACAGAAATCACCTCGCGGGACAGTGAATGTGTGAACTGTAACGTCAACCGTCCATATAAGGCAGCAGACAGGAAAGGAAACCCGGAACGGCTGAGGGGGGGACTTTTTTTGAATTTTTTCCCCGAAACACCTGAGAAATTAACTCCAAATGACCATTTTGTGACTTCGGGGGGGGGTATAACCATAAAAAACGATCAGGCGGGAGACCATGGACATAAGAAAAAATGAAAAACAGACGTTTATCGTCGAGATCATAAACCATCAGAAATGCACCTGGCAGGGACAGATCCACTGGGTCCAGGGCAACCGGAAAGTCCTCTTCCGCAGCGTCATGGAGATGCTGCAGCTGATGGACTCCGT
>CANRGB010000004.1 GCA_947630005.1 uncultured Lachnospiraceae bacterium | reverse complement strand
CTTGTTGCCTCAATCATTGCAATTCCTCCTGCTATGCGTTGTGCCAAAAATGACTGAAAACAGTATAACTCTTTTTTGTGAATCACGCAAGAGATAAATATTCCGGTTCATTCCTCCGCGGTTCCCGAAATTTTGGGGAATTTCCAAAAACAGGGGCCAAAAATCATCTGCTCCGGGGAGCGGCGCCGTCCGCCTATACCCCGTAGTAAGTCCGAAAGAGCTGAGCCGCGATGGGAACCGCCGTATCGCTTCCGGTTCCCCCGTTCTCCGCGATGATGGCGACCGCAAGATCCGGATTCTCCAGGTTGGAAAATCCGATAAACCACGAATGGGTTCCTTCGGTCCCGTTCAGGACAAATTCAGCCGATCCTGTCTTCCCGGCGGCCGTAAATCCATAGCCGTTAAGCGCCGTTGCCGTGCCGGCCGTGACCGTCTCGGTCATGAATTCCTTCAAAATCCTGGCCTCCTCCGCCGTCATCAGACGCTTGTAGGACGAAGGCTTTGTGGAGGATACCGGATCGCCGTCGTACGTTTCCATATGATCCACGATATAGGGCCTCATCATAATGCCGCCGTTGGCGACCGTCGCCGCAATCAGGGCCATATGAAGCGGCGTGACCAGCGTGCTGCCCTGCCCGATCGCCGTCATCATCCGCTCTCCGTAGGATGCGTTGTCCTCAAGAGTAAATTTCGAGGTGCTGTGCATCAGCGTAGTCGGAAGCGCCTTGTTGAACAGAAACTCCTCGCAGAGAGAGTGGAATGCGCCGGTATCCAGCTCCAGGCCGATCGAGGCGAAAGCCGTGTTGCACGAATGGGACAGCGCCGCTTTCAGATCCTCCCTGCCGTGCACGGTATGATTATAGCAGCTGATCGTGACGCCCTCTTTGGTGAGCTCCGATGTACATTCATAAGAAAAATTCCTGTATGCGCCCGGCTTCTGTCTCATGTACGAAAGCGCGGTCAGTATCTTGAATATGGATCCCGGCGGATACAGGCCCTGCGTCGCGCGGTTCAGAAGCACACTGCTTGACTCGTCGCTGATCAGGCTTTCCCAAAGCTCTCCGATCTGATTCGGATCATAATCCGGTTTGGAGACCATGGCAAGAATCTTGCCGGTATCCGGTTCAAGCGCCACCACAGCGCCGTTATACCCCCCAAGCGCCTGGTAAGCCGTGTTCTGAAGAGAATAATTCAAAGTGGTGACCAGCGTGTCTCCGTGCGCCTTCTGTTCGTTCGATTCATCCCGGATCTGCGTCAGAAGCGACGCGTGGGAGGAAAGGAGATCGGAATTATAAGCCGACTCGATTCCTGACTTTCCGTTTGTCGAATAGCCGACGGCATGCGCGAACATATTATAGCAGGGATACACTCTCGTTTCCGTCCCGTCGTCCGCCACCTGCGTCTCGGCAAGCACCGTGCCGTCGGCGGACAAAATCGATCCGCGGATATATTTGTCCACGTTGACGTCGTGCTTCGTGTTATAGACATTGGCGTTGAGCGAATCGACTTCCCAGATATTCAGGTAGACAAGATAGCCGATCATGATAATAAACAGAAACACAAATGTATAAGTGATAATGCCGAGTTCCGTGTTGCGCGTTCCGATTTCGGGATTATCCTGATCGAGCCGGATTTCCCGGGTGCGGATCTTTTTCGCGGAACGCTCATTTTTTCCGCTTCTTCCGTTTTTGCTTCCCTGAGCCATCTCCTCTGCCACCTCCCTGACTGCCGTAATCTTCTTCGTATCCGCCGGACTGCCAGCCCGGTCCGTAATTTCCGCCGTAATCATCCGGGCCGCCGTACCCCGCGTAAGGATCCTGGTTCCCGTATTCTCCGTACGGAGGATAGCCGCCCGGATCCGAATAGCCGCTGTAACCATCCCGGGCTCCGTACCCGTCCTGCGGCATGCGCCCGTCATAGCCGCCGTATGCCGCATTGTCCTCCGGATATCCGTAATCTGCCGGATCGTACGCTTCGTACGGAGGAGTTTCATAGGGATCTTCGTACGGATCCTGTCCGCTTAGTTCCCGCTGTTTTTTTTCCTCGTCCCTCTGCAGCATATAAAGTCCCTGCACGACGGAAAACATAATCAGCGTGCTGAGCGCGGAGCTTCCCCCGTAGCTGACCAGCGGAAGCGTCACGCCCGTCGATGGAATCAGCTTGATCCCCCCTCCGATCGTCAGGAAGACCTGCGTCGCGTAGGTCGCCCCGAGTCCGACCGCCACCAGACGGTAAAAACGGTTGGTCAGCTGCATCGAGATATTGACGAACATAATGAAGCAGCTCATGCACACAAGGATCAGGCAGATGCCGAAAATGCTGCCGAGCTCCTCCGCGATCGCCGAAAACATAAAATCCTGCTCTACGATCGAGATTGCGGTCGGCGATCCCTGGTACAGCCCCGTGCCGAACCAGGTGCCCGCGGCAATACTGAACAGAGACTGGCTGATCTGGTAGCCGTTGACGTAATAGTCCTCAAACGGATCTCTCCACGCCTCGACGCGGACACGGACATGCCCGAACATAAAATACGCGCCGACCGCCGCCAGCGATCCGGAAAGTATTCCGGCGAGCACAAGAAACGGATTTTTCGTCGCCACAAACAGGACGACAAGATACGTGACAAAAAAGATCAGCGCGCTCCCCAGATCCTTTGAGACGACAAGAATCAGCACATGAACCGCCGCCAGTCCCGTCGCGATCACAACGCGCTTAAATTCCCTGGCGTTCGACAAAAGCCCGGCGATCGCGAACACATAGATAATCTTGACAAACTCCGAAGGCTGTATGGAAACCGGTCCGAGATCAAAGGAAATCTTCGCACCGTAGGTCGATCTCGCCATGATCGCGACCAGGGCCAGAAGGCCGATGCCCGCCATCGTATAAAACCAGTACATTTTCGTGATGAACCGCAGTTTGCGGATGATAAGCGGTATGATGAGGGCTACCACCGTGGAAAGCGCTATGATCTTAAACTGCTTTACGGATTTTTCGTAGGAGATCCGGGTGATCATAATAAATCCGATCGTGATCAGCATGCACATATTATTGATCAGAAGCTTCGACGCGAGCGGGTAAAGATTCCGGAACAGGATCAGCGTGGCCGCAAGGTAAATCACCTGAGATCCGTAAAAAAACAGCACCATCACGTCCCCCATCTCAAGATAGAGCACGGTGAACGCCACAAAATGCATAAAAAACATTAACGTGTTCTGCCGCAGAAACACAAAATTGCGGTCTTCCTCATCCTGTTTGGAAAAAACCGTAAAACACTGAAACGTATACAGCGCCATCAGGATTATGATCAGATATTTTGACACCTGAATGATCAGATTTGACATAACTTTACTCCACTCCCCTTCTGAAGTGACCTCTTGTCCCCGGAGCGGCGCCGCGCGCGGTCTGATCTCCTGACAAAAATTCACTGTATTCTAAAAGTATCTTTCCCGTTTCCCGGGTCGTTTCTGTGGTAAAGGAAAGTCTCAGATGAGACGGCGAGAGGCGCAGGATCTCATCCCTGCAGGAGCGCAGATCCAGAGGCACTGAATTGTAAATGACATTGCAGCACTCCAGGCACCTCGTTCTGACAGGAAACAGCATCTTTTTTCTGTCTTTCAGGAACAGTACGGACGGAATTTTCGTACATCCGGAAGTATTCTTTCTCAGGCACTGCGCGGTAAACATCAATGGGATCCTTCCATATACAAGCAGCTCTCTGCCGGCGCAGCCCAGAGCTTCAAGCTCGGACGCGTTCAGTTCCGCCGGCAGCGTAAGCCGCGACACGCCGCTCTGCATAAGAAAGGCAGCGGCTCTTCTGTTGCAGGCGTAGAATCCCTCTTCCGAGACAATGGGATTCTGGTATCCCTCATGGCGGAGAAAGGCAAACGCGTCGATCGTCCGCACCAGAAATCCGTCCGCTTTGGCAAGGATCCGGCGCACGGAAGGCGTCTGATATACTCTGCGAAGATCCCTGCGGAAGATCGGAGGCATCTGGAAAAAACAGCGGCACCCGGCCTCATGCACGCGTCTCATCAGCGCTTCTGCCTGTTCCTCGGGCAGTGGCTTCCCCGCTTTTGAGAAAAAGAACTGCGCGTCCAGATAGACCGTGTCCACAGAGAGCGCGCCGGACGCCGTTTTTTTCAGGATCTCCTCAAGCTGCGCCTCCTCCTGTACCGATACGGTAAGCAGAAAACCGCCCGTCTTTTGCCGCGGCGTTTCCTTCGCGCTGTCAGACGCCGGTCTGAGCCGCTGCGGCGTTTCTTTTGCGCTGTCAGACGCCGGTCTGGGCCGCTGCGACGTTTCTTTTGCGCTGTCAGACGCCGGTCTGAACCGCTGCGGCGCTTCTCTTCTTCCCGCGGACAGGATCTTTTCTTCCAAAAGGGAAAGAGCGTCCCTTCGGATCTGATTCAGCATCTGCAGAGGGAAAAAGACCTCTTCCCGCATCCGGATCTCAATATCAGAAAAGACAAACGGAGAATCTCCGGTCTTCTTCAGCTGCCGGAGGATCGTCTCCCGCGTCATGGGCTGCCGGACTGCTTTTTCAGCAGTACCGCCCTGCGCTTCCGCCTCAAAAATGCCGCAGACTACTTTCAGTATAACAGGTTTGCCCTGCGAAATAATTAAGACACCATTAATTTTTTCTTTACATTCCGTGAGTATAAAATCCCGCTCTATGGATTTTAAAAGCGCCTCGTTCCGCGTGCGAAAAAGTTTTTGCCCGTTTTTCAGTCCTGAAAAAGAAGACGGAAGACAAAAGACATCTCCCTTCCCGACGGTTTCCTTCATGGTAATCTCCGGACCCTTCTGCCCCGGCGTATCCGGCACCGCCTCGAGGATATCTCCTTTCGATATCCGGCAGAGAGCCTTTGCCCGGACCTGCTCTCCCTTTTTCAGAATGTCCGCCGCATTGCTCCCCTGCTGGTTCGGCCGCCGCATGGTCATCATGTCCGGCCCGTTTTTCCTGTGATAATACCCTTCCGAGAAGCCGCCCCGGCTGTACAGATCCAGCAGGATTCTTTTATCCTCGTCGGAAACGCGGGAGCGGCCGCCGCAAAGACAGTCCGTAAGATATTTTCGGTAAATACTGACTACGCCGGCCGTATATTCCGGCCGTTTCATGCGTCCTTCGATTTTCAGGGAGGCGACGCCCGCCTCCGCGAGTTCGGGCAGAAGCCCGACCGCGCACATATCTTTCAGGCTCATCAGATACCGGGGACGTCCGGGCTGCTTTCCCTGCGGATCACACAGACTGTACTGCAGACGGCAGGGCTGCGCGCAGCGTCCGCGGTTTCCGCTGCGTCCGCCGATCATGCTGCTGAACAGGCACTGCCCCGAATAGGAATAGCACATGGCGCCATGTACAAACGTCTCGATCTCAAGTCCCGTCTCCGCGATGATCGTCCGGATTTCTTCCAGAGAAAGCTCTCTTGCCGCCACGACGCGGCGGATCCCCTGACTGCCGAGGAACCTCGCGCCGTCCGTGCCCGTCACCGTCATCTGCGTGCTCGCGTGGATCGGAAGCAGCGGGAAATTTTCCTTCAGAAAACACATGACGCCGAGATCCTGTACGATCACGCCGTCCAGTCCTTCCCTGTAGCAGGGCAGCAGGTATTCATACAGTTCCTCTTCGAGCTCCTGCTCCTTGAGCAGCGTATTTACCGTCAGATACAGCTTTTTCCTTCTCACATGGCAGTAATCAATCCCTCTAAGAAGCAGATCTTCCCCGGGATTATCGGCAAAAGCGCGCGCGCCGAAGCGGTGTCCGCCGATATAGACCGCGTCCGCCCCCGCGTTTACCGCCGCCTTCAGACTGTCATAAGAACCTGCAGGCGCAAGCAGTTCCATCCTGATCTCCCCCTCATGTTCTTTTGCGAAATCGAGCAGGAGGCGGCTTTTCCTCCTGCCCGCCGCGCGGCCCGCATGCTGCGCCAGCAGCTGACTTCCTTGAACGGGCCTGCGGTCGAGTATACAAAACAGATACGAAAAGAGCTGCAAAAATCTCCATAAACCCTTCCCTGCCTGACGAGGAAGTATATGCAGATCCCTGCAGCTGCCGCTTTTCTTTTCTTATTTCAGACTCTTCAGCCGGGATTCCATCTGAATGATCTTTTTCTGATCCTCCAGCATTCTGTCCTGCAGAGCGGAATTTTCTTTTTCCGCGTTCTCCAGCCGGATCTGGGCGGTGATCAGATCATGTTTCAGTTCATAAATCTCCCGGTCCTTGGCAGAAAGTTCCTGCTCCAGCTCCTCAATCCGCGTCCGTGCTTTAAAGTAATCGTCAGCCGTATTCAAATTCAGAAGAATTCCCCGCATCTCCGGACTCATTCTGCTGTAACCGTCCGCACTTTTGAACTCGGAAATTTTCGCATTCAGATAAGCAGCCACGCGCTGAAGATATTCCTCGCTCTCATATCCGCTGAGCGTATATATTTTTCCGGCGATAATCACCTGAGTTTTATTCTTTGACGACATAGCGATCCGCCTTTCTACCTCAAAAAAGTTCTATGGCAGTCCACCTGGCAGACAGATAAACTTCCTGTAAATCATATTATAAACAACTTTGAGGGAATTACAACTAAAATTTTGTCCGCACCTATTCTTCCCTTTTCAGGCCCAGATGCTCATACGCCAGATCCGACGCGGTTCTTCCCTTCGGCGTGCGGTTTATAAATCCCTTTTTGATCAGATACGGCTCGTACACATCTCCGATCGTACCGGAATCCTCCCCGATCGATGCCGCAAGCGTATCCAGGCCGACCGGCCCTCCCCCGAATTTGACGATCAGCGTTTTCAAAATCTTCCGGTCTACCAGATCCAGTCCGTATCTGTCCACCTCGAGCAGATCCAGAGCCTCCGCCGCGACCGCGGACGTGATATCGCCGCGGTAGCGCACCTGCGCGTAATCCCGGACTCTCTTGAGCATCCGGTTGGCAAGCCTTGGCGTGCCTCTCGACCTCCGGGCGATCTCCAGCGCCCCCCGCGCGTCAATCTCAACGCCGAGCATGGAGGCCGAACGGATGACAATCGTCTGAAGCTCTTTTTCCGTATAAAATTCAAGGTGCTGCACAACGCCGAAACGGTCGCGCAGCGGAGCGGTCAGAAGTCCGGCTCTTGTCGTCGCCCCGACCAGCGTGAATCTCGGCAGATCAAGCCGGATTGAGCGGGCGGCGGCCCCCTTTCCGATCATAATGTCAATCGCGAAATCCTCCATCGCCGGGTAGAGCACTTCCTCCACCTGCCGGTTCAGCCGGTGGATCTCATCGACAAACAGGACGTCCCCTTCCTGCAGATTATTCAGAACGGCTGCCATCTCTCCGGGTTTTTCTATCGCCGGACCGGAAGTGATCTTAAGATTGACGTCCATCTCATTGGCAATGATTCCCGCCAGCGTCGTTTTCCCAAGGCCCGGAGGTCCGTAAAACAGGACGTGATCCAACGTATCTTTTCTCTGCCTTGCCGCTTCAATGAAAATCCTGAGCGTCTTTTTGGTCTTTTCCTGCCCGATATATTCATCCAGAGACTGCGGACGGAGCCCCGTATCCAGACGGGAATCCTCCTCCGTGACGTCCGTCGTGATAATTCTCTTTTCCATAAATTCTCCTGTCCTTCAAATATTCCGGCAAACGGTCAAAAAATCTTTTTCAGAGCCAGCTTCAGAATCGCCTCCGCGGTCATATCCTCCGAAATCTCAATGCTCCGCACCGCGCGCAGAGCGTCGCTTCTTGAGTAGCCAAGGGATACAAGGGCTTCCGCGGCCTCGTCCCGGGGAGAAACACCCGCCTGTGTGTTTTCCAGTTTTTTTTCAAACGCTTCCTCAAGGCTGACCTTATCCTTCAGTTCAAGAATGATCTTCCTGGCCGTTTTGGGTCCGATTCCAGGGGCTTTCCCGATTGTCTTCACATCGTCGGAGAGAATGGCGAACCGGATATCGTCCGCCGTCAGGGCGGACAGGATCCCCAGCGCGGCTTTCGGTCCTATGCCGTTCACCGAGATCAGAAGTCTGAAAAGGGCAAGGTCTCCGCCTGAACGAAATCCGTAAAGCTGAACCGCGTCCTCCCGCACGCTCAGATAGGTATGGATCTTGAGCGTTTCGCCCTGCCGGGGCATTTCCGACGGATTCATCGCGGGGACAAGGAGCTGATACCCCACCCCGCCGACGTCCAGAATAAGGCTGTTTTCCGAAACTTCTTCGACTGTTCCTTTTAAATATGCAAACATAGATTCTCCTGCTTTCATTCATGATTCCCGAACCCGCGCTTTTGCCGTTTCGCGCAGAAAGCCTTGGGATACCGGCGGCATTTTCCCGCACGGCCCCAGACTCTTTTACCGCATGGAAAACAGATCGGAAGGAAGACGCCGGAATACCTCCCGGCTGATGATGCCGATCAACGTCCCTGTCACAAGACCGGAAACCAGAAGCACCGGAAGATAGTACAGCAGGTTCAGGTTTTCAACCAGAAGCATGGCGATCGCAAGCTGCGCGATGTTATGGGAGATACCTCCGGCAACGCTCACCCCGATCATGGAAAAACCCGAGAATTTTTTGACAAGATACATCACCAGAAAACTGAACAGACCGCCGGCCAGGCTGTAAAGTATGGCAAAAAGATTACCGAACAGAAAACCTGACAGCAGAATCCGGGTCACCGCGAGCATAAGCGCCGTGGGAGGATCCGCAAAATACAGCATGACAAGCGTCATACTGTTCGCAAGTCCCGGTTTCACGCCCGGTATCCCGTAAAACAAAGGAAGCAATGATTCAATATAGCTCAATATCAGCGCGAGCGAAGTAAAAATTCCAAAATAAGCTGCTTTTTTCTTCATAGTCTCTCTTTCTGTGCGGTTTGTCGTGTGTCAAAATACCTTGCGGCCGGGATAAAAAATGTTTTGCCTTTCAGCATTTTAGCACAAAAAAAAGGCAAAATCAATCATGCGTTCGATTTTGCCTTAAATTTTGCGCGCGCGCTTTATTTTTTCCAGTTTTTGAAGAAAACATGATCTCCGATCTTGAGATATTCCGATTTCAGGCCAAGCCGTATGTACGCGGGCTGCGTCATGAAGAACATATATTCGGAAAACTCAATATTTTTACCGACCTCAAGATAGATCTTTTTCCCCGCCGTATAATTTTTGTACAGCTTCAGCGTCTCCTTGGCAGCTTTTCTGCACTGCGCACTCACGATCGACGGATTCGTCAGGGCTCTGGTGAGGCTCCCGTCCCGCGCCGGGGAAAACTGCGTCTTGGCATAGACGATCTCCCGTATGGAAGATCCCGGGAAAGCTGATGAATGCAGGCGGTTCATGATGACAAAGCCGACGGCAAGCTGGCCGTTGTAAGCCTGGTTGCCCGCCTCACAGTAAATGATCGCGCCAAGCAGCGTCTCATCGTCCGCGTAAGGATCGGAGTAATAGGTATCCTCAACGCTGATTCCGGTAACCGGGATCTTTCCGTCGGAGATAACGATCCCCACGCCGTTCTGCGCAAACTCATACACGACTCCGTTCAGCGTCATTCTGCAGGAAACGGCTTTCTTTCCGGTGGAACTGTCAAAATAATAATAGCTGCCGTTGATCGTCTGCAGTCCCTTTACGCTCTTGCCGCTGCTGCCCAGATATATATCGTCAACCCAGGTATTGTACAGACGCTTTCCGTCGGACCCGACATAGTACTGGCCGACTTTCCTGTTTTTGACCATCACGCCGTTCGCGTTGAAATAATAGAAATTACCGTTGGTCTTCACCCAGCATTTTGTTATCTTTTTCCCGTTGGATTTTGTAAGAAAATACGTTTTGTTTTTATAAACCAGCCACCCTGTCTGACGTATGCCTTCGGCATTTACATAGTACGTCTTGTTGATCCAGGTATTTACGGCCTTCGTCCCGTCTTTCCGGTAGAAAGAATACGTGCCGTCGGCATTTCTCGTCCATGCCGCCTCAGAACGCACCGGTACGGCGAGGAACAAGAACATCATCAGAAACAATCCTGTATACAACCCCCATTGCTTTTTGCGCATAGCTTGTCTCCTTATGTATTTCTTAAAAATTCTGTAACACTTTTGTATTATATGCCATATATTTAAATTTGTCAAATGAAATGCGCAAAAAGCTGCCGCAGATTTCTGCGGCAGGTTTCTCAGAGGATGATGCAGATCAGTCTTCCGCCTGAAGAGTTTACGATCCGCTTCAGGGCGTTCTGCAGTTTCTGCCGGGTTCCTTCACTTATGACAGAGAGCTTTGCCCTGATTCCGTCGTCTACCATCTGCTCCATGGACTTTCCGAAAATCAGCGTTTTCCAGGGCCCTTCCTCGGAAGCGGCGTTTTCTTTCATGTAGCTGATCAGATCCTGGGCCTGGGATTCGCTCCCCACAATTGGCGCAAGCTCTGTCTCGATCTCCGCGCGGATCAGGTGAATCGAGGGCGAAGTCGCCTTGATCTTTACCCCGTACTTATTTCCCTGATGGATCAGCACTGGTTCCTCCAGGCGGATCTCATCCCTGGAGGGCGTTATGATCCCGTAGCCTTTCTGCTTCACCTCGGATACGGCGAGCGCTACCGCCTCATACTCTTTTCTGAGCTTTGCCATCTCGCGTATGATGGAAATGAGCTGATATTCGCTTCTGATCTCGGTATCTGTCATCTCGCTGAGGATCTGATAATATAACGCCTCATCGACGGACAGCGCGACCTCCGCGGCCCCCGTCGACAGATCAACGGACTCGAGCTTCGTCTTTCTGATGTGTTCTCCCGGCACCAGAAGATCTTCCCTGTAGAGATCCCGGATCGTTTTCAGGCCCTTCAGCTTTTGCCGGACGCCTTCAAACAATTCCTGTTTCAGCCAGTGGGTATTCTCCAGCGTCTCGATCCATCTGGGAATCTGAAAGACGATCCTGGTCAGCGGAAACTCCAGGAGAAACTGTTCAAAGATCGTAAAGATTTCTTCTTTTTTCAGCTGTTCGCAGTTCAGTATGACACAGTTTTCTCCGTAGGTTTTCAGCAGATAGGCCGCGGTGTCTTTCGCGTCCTTTCCGTACGGATCCGCCGAATTTACGACGACCAGAAACGGTTTTCCGATCGCCTTCAGTTCTTCGATCGTCTCCTTTTCCGCTTCAAGAAAACTCTGGCGGGGCAGTTCCCCAAAGCTGCCGTCCGTCGTAATGACGAGTCCGATCGTCGCGTGATCCGTGATTACCTTTCTTGTCCCGGTCTTTGCGGCCTCCGAAAAGCTGATCGGTTCTTTCGACCACGGCGTATGTACCATTCGCGGCGCGCCGTCCTCGGTCAGCCCTTCCGCGCCCGGAACCGTAAAGCCGACGCAGTCCACCAGGCGGACGCGCATGGCCGTCTCGTCTCCGAGGCTCAGCGGAAACGATTCCCGCGGGATAAACTTGGGTTCCACGGTCGTCACGGTGCGTCCGGCAGCGCTCGCAGGCAGCTCGTCGGTGGCCCGTTTTCTCTCCTGTTCCGCCAGTCCCGGCAGGACAAGCTGTTCCATAAATTTTCGGATAAACGTGGATTTTCCGGTACGGACGGGTCCGACGACGCCGACGTAGATCTCTCCGCCCGTCCTTGCCTGGATATCTTTGTACAGATCAAATTTTTCCATGAAAAGACCCCCTGCATATACTACTCTAATATATGAGGGGGCCTGCCCGGTTATGCTTTTACCATGCGGAAATTTACTCTTTTGCCGCGGTCAGGCGTTTTCTCCGACTTCGCGCGGTTCCTTTTCAGGACAGACGGGCGGTAAACCATCTGCCCCAGTCGCTGAGATCGCTTTTCCTCCACCCCGTCGTCTTGCTGCCGGAAGAGCTAAGCAGGGCCGAGCTCTCATTTTTGTTCGAGAGGCTCCACGCGACATAGCTGATCTTGTTCTTATCAAGGAAGTTCAGCCATTTCTTTCCCTCCGTCTTGTTCAGGGTGCCGCTGCCGGACGCGTCCGAGATTCCGAATTCCGATACGAAAAGCGGAAGTCCCGCTTTGAGGGCCGCCTGCGCCTTGTCCCGGAGGAACTGTCCGTGCGTCCCGGCGTAAAAATGCAGCGTGTACATCAGATTGCTGCCCTTCAGCGGATTTTTTGCCGCCGCGTCCACGTCCTGCGACCACGTAGGCGTACCGACAAGAATCACCGCTTTTTTGTCATAATTCCGTATGGTCTTTATGATCCTGGCCGCGTAGGAGCGGATCGTACTCCAATCCGCGCCTCCGTTCGGCTCATTGCAGATCTCATAGAGGACATTGGAACGGTTCTTATATTTCTTCGCCATTTTCTTAAAGAAGGAAACCGCCTGCTTCTGGTAAGTTGTCGGATTTCCGTCACTTAAAATATGCCAGTCAATAATCACATACAGTCCCGCATTTGAGGCGTAACGGACGCCGTTGTCGATAAGCTTCTCCAGATTTTTGCGGTTCTGCGCGTCTCCGGTGCAGTATCCGTTGTATTCCGCCGTGTACATCGCCAGACGCACCACATTGATCTTCCAGTTCTTTTTCATGTAAGTGAACGCCTTCTGGTTCACATACTGCGGGAACCAGGAAAGGCCGTGGGTGCTCACGCCGCGAAGCTGTACCGTCTTTCCTTTCGCGTTTACAAGTTTTGTTCCTTTTACATGAAGCGCGGACGGAGCGGCAGCTTCCGCTCTCGCGCCGTCAAAGCCGGACGCAAGCAGAAAAATCAAAAACAGAAACGCCGCCCGTCTCAGATATTTTTTTATTTTTTTCATGGTTTTTGTTCCTTTCCAGATCCTGTCAGAATTTACGCGGGGTTTTCTCCGTCCGCGGAGCATTTTTCGGAAATATCATATTCATCCAGAAAATGATGCCGCACTCCGTCTTTTTTGTAGGCGATGAGCGTGTGAAGATTCACATTCTCGACGCTCCGGAATATGTTGCTTTCGACCGCCGGGTCGTCCTCCGCGAGCCGCCGGATCAGCCGCTTGACATCTTCTCTTCTGGAACCTGTGACCGGGCCGTCCTGCATCGCGCATTTCTCCGTAAAGCGGCAGGCGCAGCGGATAAAGCGAAGTCCGTTGTAGTCCGCCCAGCGGATGATGTCCTGCTCACGGATCAGATACAGAGGACGGATCAGTTCCATCCCATCAAAATTCACGCTGTGCAGCTTCGGCATCATTGTCTGCACCTGTCCGCCGTACAGCATTCCCATCAGAATTGTCTCGATCACATCATCGTAATGATGTCCGAGCGCGATCTTATTGCAGCCGAGCTCCCGCGCCTTCTGATAAAGAAATCCGCGTCTCATCCTGGCGCAGAGATAGCAGGGCGAGTTTTTCTCGCCCGCGACGATATCAAAAATCTGCGAGCCAAAAACCGTGACAGGTACGCGAAGAAGCTTTGCGTTGTCGAGGATCAGCTGATAATTGACCTCATTGTATCCCGGATTCATGACGAGAAAAACGAGTTCAAAATTCTTTCTTCCGTGCCGGTACAGTTCCTGAAACAGTTTGGCCATCAGCATGGAATCCTTGCCGCCCGAAATACAGACGGCGATTTTGTCTCCGTCTTTGATCAGCTCGTACTCTCTGACCGCTTTGGTAAAGCGGCACCACAATTCCCGGCGGAACTTTTTGATGATGCTCCGCTCCGCCTTCCTGACGCGCTCCTCTGCCACGGCGTTTGTTTCCTGTTCCGCTTTTTCCGTGTTTATCTTGTCCATTCAACCTTCTCCAATCTGCGAATCTTCATTGGGGTATCTGCCTCTTTAGCATCTCGTTCATACTTCCGGTCCGATAGCCCTGCAGGTCGAGCGTGATATAGGAAAAGCCGTATTCTCTGAACTTCTCTGTGATCTCTTCCCGGATCTCCTGCTTCATCAGTTTCTCAAACTGCTCCGGCAGCAGTTCAATCCGGGCCATTGTTCCGTGAATCCGAACCCGCATCTGCTCAAAGCCCCGGTCAAGCAGAAGCTGTTCCGCGCGGTCCACCATGGAAAGCTTCTTTTCCGTGATCTCCTCGCCATAGACAAACCTGGAAGCGAGACAGGCATAGGACGGCTTCTTCCAGGTCGGAAGTCCAAGTTCTTTTGAATACGCGCGGATCTCCTGTTTGGTAAGACCGGCTTCGCGCAGAGGGCTTTTGATTCCGAGTTCCGCGATCGCCTGCAGTCCCGGGCGGTAATCCCCCAGGTCGTCCATGTTGGAGCCTTCCGCGACGTACGCGGCGCCGTTCTCCTCTGCCGCCTGCAGAATCTTCTGAAACAGGACGCGTTTGCACAGATAACAGCGGTTTTTTGGATTTTGGGCGATGCCTTCGGTCTGAAGCACATCCGCGCTGACAATCACCTGCCGGATGCCCTCTTTTTCACAGAATTCTTTTGCCTCGCGCATCTCACGTTCCGGGAAAAAGCAGGACCGGGCCGTGACCGCGACGGCCCCGTCTCCCAGCGCGTCATGCGCGGCCTTCAGCAGAAAAGCAGAGTCCACGCCGCCTGAAAACGCGACGGCCACGCGGCCTGCCTCCCGAAGGCGGCGTTTCAGATCTTCCAGTTTGTCATTCATTCCGATTCCCTCCGTTTTTAATCCGCGGTCCGCCACAGCAGCAGATTATCCGCAAATGCAGCCTCCAGTTTTCCCTGGTCCTTCAGCCAGGCCAGATAGGAGCGGATCGTGCTCCCGACCAGAGCATACTGTTCAAAATTCATCACCAGATGATATTCCGTGAATATTCTCTGCAGGATCTGCTCAAAACAGGCCGGCTCCGCACAGAAGACAAGGATCTTTTCCGCTATCTCATACACTTTCGCCCGGTTGAACTGTATGAGCTCTCCCAGGTCTTCCGATGCTTCCGCGTGAGCGGGGACAAACAGCGGCGCCTTCATCTTCTCCGCCATGTCCAGTGTCTTCAGATAAGCGCCGACGTCATAGATAAATGAAACGGCATATTTTTCAAGCGTCGCCCGGCTGCTGACGCAGTCCGCGAGAAATACCGTCTGATCCGGCGTCCGGAACCCCGTCATGTCAAAGAAATGACCCGGCAGCGGAATGATCTCGATCTCTTTCGGAAAGGCTTCGTCCGAAAAATCCGTGACTTCGCAGTCCTGCGCGAGCAGAAACTTATGCCGCAGATCTTTGCACGGATATCCGCCGTAAAGGAACGAAGGTTCGAGAACCGGATATTTTGTGAACGCGGCCTCAATTCCTCCGGCAAATACCCTGCAGCCGGTCTGATTCTGAAGATAACGGTTTCCCCCGATATGGTCGGCGTTTGAGTGCGTGTTCAGAATCCCTTTCAGATGCCAGCCGTTTTTGTCGAGAATCTGCCGGACCTTTCTGCCCGCGTCCTTGTCGCTGCCGCTGTCAATCAGGTAAACGTTATTGTCCCCCGCGTCGTAGACGCCGATTTTTGCCGGACAGTTGATATAATAGCTTTTTTCTCCTGCCTGTATCAGTTCATACATGCGTTTCATCCTTTCTCTGCCGGTCCGCCGCCCAAAGGCGGGGCGGCTTTTGTCTTATCGCCAAGCAGGCGGCGGCAGACGGCCTCCGCCACCCGGATTCCGTCCGCCGCGGCAGAGGTGATCCCTCCGGCATACCCGGCCCCTTCCCCACAGGGAAAAATTCCCGCGACGGAGCTCTGACAGTCGTCCCCCCGCGGGATTCTGACCGGGGAGGAAGTCCGGCTTTCCACTCCGGAAAGCAGAGCGTCCTCATCCGAAAACCCTTGGATCTTTCTTCCAAAATCCTCGATCCCCTCAATCAGCGACTGATTCAGTTCTTCCGGAAGAATCGTACGGAGATTGGCGGGTTCCCATGCGCCTTTTGTCTGCGGATGTACGGATCCCAGCTTTTCTGTTTTTCTGTTTTCTTTGTAGTCGCCGTACCGCTGCACCGGTATTTTTCCGTTTCCGCAGCGGTAAGCCGCCTGTTCCAGCTTTTCCTGGAAACGGATCCCGGCAAGCGGATCCGCGGCGCCGTAGTCTTCTGGTGTAACCGTGACCACGATCGCACTGTTCGCGTTCTCTCCGTCCCGTCTGCTGTAGCTCATGCCGTTCACCGCGAGCCGCCCCGGCTCCGAGGACGCGTTCACCACATAACCGCCGGGACACATGCAGAACGAATATACGCCTCTGCCGTTTCCGCATTTACAGGCGGTCTTGTAGGGCGCCGCTTCCAGCTCATACGGACAGTCTTCCCCATACATCGCCCGGTTGATCACAGCCTGCGGATGTTCCATCCGCAGACCGACCGCAAACGCTTTCGCCTGCATGGAAAGCCCGAACCGCTCCAGCATGCGGAACGTATCGCGCGAACTGTGACCGATCGCGAGAACGACATTTCTGGATTCGATCTCATACCGTTCGGGGAACGCTTCCCGTTCCCGCTGCAGGCAGGAGTCCTCCCGGTTTCGGATATGAAGCCGCAGCGTGCAGTCTTCTTTCTGCTCTATTCCCTCCAGACAGTGGCCGAACCGTATCTCGCCGCCAAGGGACAGGATCTCCTGCCGGATCCGCTTCACCACAGCCGTCAGAACATCGGTTCCGATATGCGGTTTCTGACGGTAGAGAATATTCGGATCCGCTCCGGCTTCGATAAACGTTTTCAGCACAAAACGGATTCTGCCCGTCGTATCTTTGATCAGCGTGTTCAGCTTTCCGTCGGAGAACGTACCCGCTCCCCCTTCTCCGAACTGTACGTTCGATTCCGGATCCAGCTCCCCGGTCTGCCAGAAGCGCGCAACGGTGCGCATCCGTTTTTCCACACACTCGCCGCGCTCAAGAATCAGCGGAGAAAGTCCGGCGCGCGCAAGCATCAGCGCGCAGAAAAGTCCGGCCGGGCCGCTCCCGACGACGACCGGTCTGTCTGATTTCCCCGCCGGCGCTTCTCCCGGGAGGCGAAGACTGTTTTTTTCGTACGGAAACCGGTATTCTCTGCGCTCGACCACGGCCGCCTTTCTGTTTTTTGCGCGGCGCACAATGGACGCTTCGTGCGCGGCCGACACATCCACCGTGTAGACATAAAACAGCTCCGGTTTTCTTCTCGCGTCGATGGACTGACGCATGATCTCGTAAGTGAAAGGTTCTGTTTTCAGCCGCAGTGCCTTTCGGATCTCCCGTTCCAGATCACCCGCTGTGTGATCCGGCTTCAGTTTCAGTTCACTGATGCGTATCATTTTACATTCTCCCGCCTGTCTTTGTTTTTGCCGCCGTTTCCCCGGCGCGGCCACTGAGAGCAGGACGGCCCCTTTCTGCCGTTCTAATCCGCGGTTTCTTCAGCCGGATCCTGTTCCAGCAGTTCTTCTCTTCCGTGGCTGCGCAGTCCTTTGCGGATCTGCCTGCGGACGAGATCGTAGATGACCGCAAACACGGGAACCCCGATCAGGATCCCGACAAATCCCATCAGTCCCTGGAACAGCGTGATTGAGAACAGTACCCAGAATCCGGTAAGTCCCACGCTGTTCGCGAGCAGTTTCGGTCCGAGAATGTTTCCGTCAAACTGCTGCAGAATCACGACAAAGATGATGAAGATCACGCAGTTTACCGGACTGTTGATCAGGATCAGCAGCGCCGACGGGATCGCCCCGATAAAAGGACCGAAATACGGAATGATATTGGTAACCCCGATGATGACGCTGATGAGTACGGCGTTCCTGAAATCCATGGTAACCGTCATGATCAGACAGAACACGTAGCAGATCACGCCGACGATGGCGCTGTCCAGAATCTTTCCGCCGAAAAATCCCACGAACGTCTTATCGATAAAGGCAAGCTCGTCCAGAATCTTATCCGCCCATTCCCTGCTGAATACAGCGCAGATCAGCGCTTTGCCCTGCCGCGCGAACGTTTTGCGGCCAAGCAGAAGATAAATGCAGATGATGATCCCAATGACCACGTCCTTGACGACAGAAAAGACCGAACCGACCGTACTTGCGAATCCCCCCATCATCCCCTGAAGCGTGGGAAGAAGGTCGTTGCCCGCCCAGTCCTGCAGCTTTTTCTCGATGTTGGAAATTCCGGTGCTCACATAATTCTGCGCGACTTCGTTGCCTTCCAGCTCTTTGATGAGCCATCTGGAAAGACGGTCCAGCTCTCTCGGCACGACTTTGATCAGGGTGGCGATGCTGTTCACGATCTCCGGCAGAACAATGCTGAGCAGGAAATAGATCACAAAAATGGTCAGGATTATCACAAGAAACACAGCCGACGCATGCGCGTATTTCCGGATTTTTTCAGGCAGTCTTTCCTGAAGCTGCTTTTCCAGAAAATTGCAGGGCGTCTTCAGCAGATAAGCGAGAACCCCTCCGTAGATAAACGGTGTGAGAACTCCCATCAGCCAGAGAAGGGCTCCGTGAATCCGGTTAAAATCCCGAATGCAGAAAAAAAGCAGGATTGCCAGAGCCAGCGAGGCGAACCCCGTCAGGGACTGGTAAAAAATCCTCTTTAAATCCTCTTTTTTCATAAGTTGCTTCCTCCTTTCTCTTTCCGTAAGGCGGTGCTGCGGGATCATGACGCGGCGTCAGAGTCAGAACCCGCAAAGTGTAAATCATAAGTTCTATATAAAAACAGCTCCTGGCTGGAATTGTCAGACCGGTCCGGGCGTTCCGTCCGACGCAGCCGCCCTTCCCGCGGTATACCCGCTGGCCCAGGCCCACTGTAAATTATAGCCGCCGCAGAGTCCGTCCACATCCAGAATCTCCCCGGCAAAATACAGGCCGCTTCGCAGTCTGGATTCCAGGGTCCTGCAGTCAGTCTGCGCCGTGTCAACCCCTCCGGCGCACACTTGACAGGCGTCAAAGGATTTGGTTCCCTTCGGAATCAGCAAAACGTGTTTGATCCCGTGAACCAAAGCTTCGATCCTGCCTTTCTCCCTCAGCAGCTTTTCACAGGAATCTTTTCCGGTCAGTTCCGCGTTTTTCAGGATCAGGGGAATCAGCTTTTCATTCAGCATCCCGGCAAACAGCACGGAAATTCTCTCCCGGCCGAGCGCTTCGGCCCGCGCCGAAATCGTTCGGAAGAGCTCGTCCTCCGAGAGGTCCGGCAGAAGATCCGCTTCCAGAATCAGTTCCTTTTCCGGTCTGCGGGAGGATGATATGAAGCGGCTGAGCTGAAAAACGAGAATTCCCGAAACCCCGTAGTTTGTCCAGAGAAGTTCTCCTCTTTCCCGGTGAAGCGCCTGTCCTCTGCTTTTTCCGTCCGTCCCGCGCGGATACAGGGAAACCTCGGCCCGGCACCGCACGCCGGCAGCGCTCCGGAAAAAATCTCCCTCACAGATGACAGGCGTCAGCGCGGGGCTCACCGGGACGATCCGGTGTCCCGTCATCCTGGCCAGCTCGTATCCGCTTCCGTCCGAACCGGTCTTCGGAGCCGCCTTTGAGCCGCAGGCAAGGATCACCGCGTCCCCCTCGTAGCACCAGGAGGCGGTCCGCGCCTTCCAGATCCGGTCCTCCTTTTCCAGGAACAGGATCTTTTCCGACAGCTTCAGCTTTACCCCGAGCCGTCTCATCTCGGCGGTCAGCACCGCCGCCACGGAGGACGCCTGCCCCGTGACCGGGTAGACGTATCCGTTCTTCTCAAATGTGGGGAGTCCCAGTTCCGCAAAAAACCGGCGCGTCTCTGCGGGCGGAAACTGCCGCATGACCGCGCGGATCCAGCCGCGGTCCGCGCCAAAGCAGGAATCCTCCGGGTGTTCGTCCATGTGGGTCAGGTTGCACCTGCCGTTTCCCGTCAGAAGAATCTTTTTCCCCGCCCGTTCCATCGCGTCCACAACCGTGACGGCCGCCTTGTTTCTTGCGGCGGCGATCGCGGCCATCATGCCCGAGGCGCCCGCTCCTATTACTATGATCCGTTTCATCTGATCCGTCCCCCAGGTAAATGAATTATAACTTCACGATCCCGTCTTCGTACAGCTTCTGAAGCGACATCAGAACGCCGAATTTCGCGTGCGGCCATGTAAGACCTCCCTGAAAATAAACCGCGTAGGGAGGTTTGATCGGTCCGTCCGCGCTCAGTTCAATGGAAGAACCCTGCACAAAAGCGCCGGCCGCCATAATCACATCGCTGTCATATCCCGGCATCTCCCAGGGCTCCGGCGTCACATAGCTGTCCACAGGGGCGGCGGCCTGAATCCCGCGGCAGAACGCGATGACTCCCTCCGGGGTCCCGAATTCCACCGCCTGTATAATATCATGCCGGTCCTCTTTTCCGTTCGGGACGACGGAAAATCCCAGCGTTTCGTATATATTTGCCGCGAAAACAGCGCCTTTCAAGGCCGCGGCGGTCACAACCGGCGCCAGGAAGAATCCCTGGTAAAACGACTGCATCACGCCGAGCGACGCTCCGACTTCCCGTCCGAGTCCCGGCGTCGTCAGCCGGAAGGCCGCCTGTCTGACATATTCTTCTTTTCCGACGATATAGCCTCCGATCGGCGCCAGTCCGCCGCCCGGATTCTTGATCAGGGAGCCTGCCATCAGGTCCGCACCCACGTCCGTCGGCTCTATGGCCTCGACAAATTCCCCGTAGCAGTTGTCCACCATGCAGATAATATCCGGCCGGATGCTTTTCACATACGCGATCGCCTCTCCGATCTGCGCGACGGAGAGCGTCGGTCTTGTCTGATACCCTTTGGAGCGCTGAATCTCGATCATCTTCGTCCGGGGATTCACCGCCTTTCGGATGCCTTCCAGGTCAAAGCTTCCGTCCTCCAGCAGATCCACCTGCGCGTACGTTATCCCGTACTCCGCCAAAGATCCGGCGGACGGCCGGATACCGATCACTTCCTCCAGCGTATCGTACGGTTTTCCGGAAATTGAGAGAAGCTCATCCCCCGGGCGGAGATTTCCCGCGATCGCTGTCGCGATCGCATGGGTTCCGCAGGCAATCTGCGGGCGGACAAGCGCGGCCTGCGCGTGGAAAGCCGCCGCGTAGACCTCCTCCAGCGTGTCTCTGCCCTTATCGTCGTAACCGTATCCGGTTGACGTCTGAAAACATCCGGCGTTCACGCGGCAGGTCTGCATCGCGCGGATCACCTTGAGCTGATTGTACTCAGCCATCTCGTCAATCGCTTCAAATCGTTCTTTCAGATTTTCGAGAATCCGGTCCCCGAAGGCTTTTACTTCGGGGCTGATCCCCATTGCACTGTATAATCGTTCCATAAAATTCCTTTCTCACGCAAAACCGACAGCAGGTACTCCAGGATCCGCTCGCTGTCATATCCGAACCGGCCTTTTTCCACCCAGATCACATCCTTTTCCCGGCGAAACCAGGTGAGCTGCCGCTTTGCGAAGTGCCGGGTATCCCGTTTGAGGACGCGTACCGCCTCGTCAAGTGTGATCTCCCCGTCGAGATATTCCAGAATTTCCTTGTATCCGAGCCCCTGCATCGATACCATATCCCTGCGGCAGCCTTTTTCCTTCAGCCGCGCAACCTCCTGCAGAAGTCCCTGTTCCATCATCTGATCGACTCTCCGGTCGATATTTTCGTACAGACGGCTCCTCTCGTCGTTCAGTACGAAATAAGCGAAGCAGTAAGGAGATTTTTTCTGTCTTTCCGCCTCATTGTGCCCGGAGATTTTCTCCCCCGTCTCCCGGTAAAATTCGAGCGCGCGGATCACCCGCTTGACATTGTTTGCGTGGATCGCCTCCGCCGACTCCGGATCGACCTCTCGCAGCATTTCGTGGAGATAATCCGCTCCGCGCTCACAGGCAAGCTTTTCCAGCTCTTCCCGGTAATCCGGATCCGACCGCGTCGCCGTAAAATCAATATCGTACAATACCGCCTGGATATAGAATCCGGTGCCGCCGGCCAGGATCGGGATGTTTCCCCTCGCGTAAATCTCATCCATGCACTGTTTTGCCCGCTCCTGAAACCGCACCACGTGAAATTCCTCATCTGGCTCCAGAATGTCGATCAGGTGATGAGGAATCCCGCGCATCTGTGAAGCGGTCACTTTCGCGGAACCGATATCCATGCCGCGGTAAACCTGCATGGAATCGGCCGAAACGATCTCTCCGCCGATCCGCTCGGCAAGCCGGATCGAGAGCTCCGTCTTTCCGACCGCGGTAGGTCCTGTCAGCACGACCAGAGGTTTCCGGTTCTCTTCCATAAACTGATTCCCTCCCCTTCCCTGAACGTTATGTCCTGCGGCGCATTTCCGGGCAGATTCCGCGGATTCCTGTCACAGACATTTTTCTCCCGAGATCATCACCTGCTCCGTGATCAGATCGGCGTTTCCGAATCCGCATGTTTCCGACTCGATCTCTCCGGTCTGACTGTCGTACGGATCGATCGGGCGGTATTTCTTCGCGTCCGCAAAAGGCTGCTGGAATGCGTTGTTCGCAGCCATGCGGAACGGATCGATATTTCCGAAATAATAAGCTCTGCGCGCCTCGTCTCCGTCGTCAAACGCGGAACCTCCGAATGAAGGATCCGCAAACAGCCAGCCGTACGGCTCCGCGTAGAACATCGCCCAGTCGTGCGGTCCGACAGTGCCCGGCTTCGGACGCGCATTCAGCCCGGACTGCCATTTCGCCGGAACGCCGCAGATACGGCAGAGCGTGATAAACAGCAGCGCCTGCACGCCGCAGTCACCCCGGAGATTCCGGGCGCAGTACTGCGGGATGTCCGGGATCAGGAAATACTCCTGCACAAGCGAATACTTAACGTTCCTGGTAATGTAATCATAGATTTTCCGCGCAATTTCCAGCGGCCGTTCTTCATTCCCGACAATCTCTTCCGCAAGGGAAACCAGATCCGGGGAAAAACGGATATGCGGATACTGTTCTCCGGTATAAGTCTTCCACTGCGCCGTCCCGGGAACAAGCCGTTTTGGTATCACGGACTCTGTTTCGGTTTTATGCGCGGACTCTTCCTCCGGCGCCGCGCCGTGCTCTCCTGCGCGGGAAAGATCATGGTACGTCAGCGTAACGGTATATTCATACTCCACAAAAAATTCCCGGTTTTCGGAAAGCGTATCCTCAAAACAGATTGAGCGGTACAGAGAATCCGGCGGATCGATCGTCACCTTCCCGTCCGAGCAGGAAAGAATTTTCACATCCGAAATCTGATGATGCTCCGCCGGGAGCGGCAGATGTGCCTTCAGCTTCATGCCCGGCCGGAACCGTTCTTCTTTCAGGCGGATGGAGGTTCTCATATGAAATCTCCATTTCGCATGTCCGTTTTTGATGAGGTCCGCGTTTGCCCGTGCCAGAAGGGCCGCGGGCTCCGCCTGCGGAATCCGTTTTTTAGCCTGCTCAGTCCCGTTCTCCCTGATCCGGGCAATGATTTCGTCGTCGTTTCCGGTGATATTCCGGACAATATTATGGATATAATGTTTTTCCCCGTCAAGAATCACCCATTCCGCGCGCCCTTCCCGGTCGATGCGGTCCAGATCATCCCCCGTGAAATCCGGAAGCAGTTCCGCCATCAGCCTGACGGTCTGCTCTCTCGTATAGGGAAACTGCGCCGGATATTCATCCAGGATCAGCAGTTCCAGCTCCATCCGTTTTTTCAGTTCATCCGAGACCGGCTTTTCCATCCAGCGGCCGATCGCGTCCCGTGCGCTTTGCAGATCCCCGCACAGTTTGTATTTTAACACTTCATCCGGCAGTTCCAGCGCCAGCGTCCTTAAATCCTCATGTCTGAATTCTTTCATCCGTCGCACTCCCTGTTCTTTTTCATTTGCAGATGTCTGATTTACAAAAGACCGGTTTTGCGGTCCGTCCGTCTACAGCGTCCGCTTGAACTTTCTGCCAAGCTCATATTTTGTCATGGAAATAATCGTAGGCCTCCCATGGGGGCAGTTGTAGGGATTCTCCAGGCCAAGAAGCTCGCCGATCAGTTCATCCGCCTCCTGCACCGACAGCCGGCTGTTTCCCTTGACCGCCGCTTTGCATGACATCAAAGCGATCTTGTCGTTGATGATCTGCGCCGCGGCGCGCTCTGAAATATCGCCGAGCCCGTCCAGCATCTCAAGGAACAGCTCCCTGTCCGCCAGCCCGTAGAGATTTCCCGGGACGGCCCGTATGGAGTATTCACGGCCGCCGAACGGTTCGATCTCAAATCCCACCGCCGTAAAATTCTCCCTGTATTTTTCGAGGATCTGTTCTTCCTGCATCGAGAGACTCAGGATCAGCGGCGGACTGATCATCTGGGACGTCTGCTGTTTTTCGGCAAGCTGTTTTATAAAACGCTCGTACAGAACCTTCTCATGCGCCGCGTGCTGATCGATAATGTAGAGTTTTTCGCGGAATTCCACGAGCCAGTACGTATCGAAAACCTGCCCGATCAGCCTGTGCTCCTTTACATTTTTACGGGAAAGAAGCCGGTCTTCAAACAGATCCATCTGGACAGATTTTGATCCGTCCGGGGATTCGGCAGACGTCTGTCCGCGGCCGTCAGGTTCGCTTTCCGGCTCCGCGTCTTTTTGAAACTCCCCGGAATGTTCGGCGATCATGCTGCGCCTGACCTCCTCAAACGGTTCCGGGTAACAGATTTCTTCGGATTTTTTCTCCCTGTCCTGTTTCGGAATCTTTTCCGTCCGGGCGTCTTCCTCGGTTTTCTGTTCCGCCGCGTCAAAAGACCGCACGGGGAGTCGGCTTCCGGCCCCGGACTCTTTCTCCGGGAACAATTCCCGTGCTGTCTGAGCCGGCACGTCGGACGGATTCTGCCCGCTTCCTGTCTGCCGGCTTCGGGCGGCAGGCTTTTTCTCTCCCGGGATATGACCCGGCGAAACCTCGGGGATCAGTTCCCTGCCGTCGAGAATTTCCTTGATCGTATGGACAATCTGATCATATATCCCGGCCTGATCCGAAAAACGCACTTCCATCTTTGTCGGATGCACATTGATGTCCAGGTATTTTCCGTCCATCGTGATCATAAGAGCGGTAAAAGGATAGCGGTGATTCATCATAAACGGCCGGTAGGCATCCTCGATCGCTTTGGCGATAAGGCTGCTGCGCACATACCGTCCGTTCACAAAATAATTTTCGTAATTCCGATTGCCGCGGGAGATCACCGGCTTGCCGATAAAGCCTGTGATTCTGAAAAACCCGCAGTCCGCTTCCACAGGCAGCAGATTGGCCGAGATATCCCTTCCGTAGATCCCGTACACAATATCCTTCAGCCGCCCGTTTCCTGACGTATGCATCTTCGTCTGTCCCTGATTCATAAATTTGAATGAGATTTCCGGATGCGAGAGCGCCAGCCGTTCCATCAGGTCGCTGATATAACCGGCCTCCGTCACGACAGATTTCAGAAATTTTTTGCGGGCCGGCGTGTTGTAAAACATGTTCCGCACCAGAAAAGTCGTACCGGCGGGCGCTCCGATCTCCTCCGTCCCTTTTGGCACGCCGCCGTCGATCAGATAGCGGATCCCGGTCAGACTGTCCGCGGTCTTCGTGATCACCTCTACCTGCGCGACCGCCGCGATGCTTGAGAGCGCCTCTCCGCGAAAACCCAGCGTGCCGGCGGTCTGCAGATCCTCCATTGTCCGTATCTTGCTTGTCGCATGGCGCAGAAACGCGGTCGGGACATCTTCCGGTGCGATCCCGCTCCCGTTATCCGTGATGCGGATCAGCGTGGTTCCGCCGTCCCGGATCTCCACGGTGACCGCGTTTGCCCCCGCGTCGACCGCGTTTTCCACCAGTTCTTTTACGATGGACGAAGGGCGCTCCACAACCTCGCCCGCCGCGATCTTATCTATCGTTTCCTGGTTCAGTACTGAAATCGTATTCACTTTCGCCGCCTCCACCTGCTCGTCATCCGTCTCAGCCGCTCTTTCTCTCATCCAGTCCGGAGCTCTGTTTCGCGGAACTCTCGCTCTGCCATCTGTTTTTCAGTTTGTTCTGCAGACGGTAGATCGTATTAAGGGCCTCGACCGGCGTCAGATTCGAGACATCAATCTCCTGCAGCTCCTGCAGCACATCCGAATCCGTCACGGTGTCGAACAGAGCCATCTGATCCAGATCCACCTGATCATATTTCGGGGTTTTTGCCTTTTTCGCCTTCTGGGATTCCGCGCTGATCTCCTGTACTTTGTCCGTAATATCCGCCGTCGTAAGCTCCTCGACCAGCTCCTTCGCCCGCTCGATCACGGAATCCGGAACCCCGGCCAGCTTCGCGACCTGGATCCCGTAGCTCTTGTCCGCTCCTCCTTTTACGATCTTGCGCAGAAATACGATATCGTCTCCCTTTTCCTTCACGGCAATACAGTAGTTGTTCACGCCGGTCAGCTTGCCTTCCAGTTCGGTCAGCTCATGATAATGCGTCGCAAAGAGTGTTTTCGCGCCGAGAAGCCGCGGATTGCTGATATGCTCCACGACCGCCCAGGCAATGCTGAGCCCGTCGAACGTGCTGGTTCCCCGCCCGATCTCATCCAGGATCAGAAGGCTGTTTTTCGTCGCATTACGCAGGATATTCGCGACCTCCGTCATCTCCACCATAAACGTGCTCTGCCCGCTCGCGAGATCGTCCGACGCGCCGACACGGGTAAAGATTCGGTCCACAAGACCGATTCTGGCGCTGTCCGCCGGAACAAAGCTCCCGATCTGGGCCATCAGCACGATAAGCGCCGTCTGGCGCATGTAGGTCGATTTCCCCGCCATATTCGGCCCGGTGATGATCGAGACCCTGCTCTTCGCGTTGTCCAGGTATGTATCGTTGGCGATGAACATATCGTTCGCCATCATTTTCTCCACGACCGGGTGACGGCCGTTTTTGATCTCGATCAGGCCCTTCTCATTGATCACAGGTTTTACATATCCGCTGCGTTCGGCGACAAGGGCCAGCGACGCGAGCACGTCAATTCCGGCAACCGCTCTCGCCGTCTTCTGGATGCGCAGGATTTCCTTCGCGGTTTTGTCCCGCACCTCGACAAACAGATCATATTCCAGCGTATAGAGCCTGTCCTCCGCCCCCAGGATCATATCCTCCAGCTCTTTGAGCTCCGGCGTAATATAGCGCTCCGCGTTCGACAATGTCTGCTTTCTCATATAATAATCCGGAACCATATCTTTGTAGGAATTCGTGACTTCCAGATAATAGCCGAACACCTTGTTGTATTTGATCTTCAGATTCTTGATTCCGGTTTTCTCTTTCTCCTTCGCCTCAAGATCCGCGAGCCATTTTTTCCCGTCGCTCTTCGCGCTGCGGAGCCGGTCGACCTCCTCGTTGTATCCCTCCCGGATCATGCCTCCCTCGCGGATCACGACCGGAGGTTCGTCCACGATCGCCCGCCGGATCAGATCACAGAGATCTTCAAGCTCATCAATCTGCTCCCTTAATTCGGTCAGAAGGGGAGAGCCGAGCCCGGTCATCAGATACTTGATATGGGGCAGCATCTCAAGAGAAGAGCGGAAAGCCGTCATATCGCGCGGATTCGCGGTCTGGTAGCTGATGCGGCTGATCAGGCGTTCCAGATCATAGACAGGATTCAGATATTCCCGCAGTTCTTCTCTTGTGATCGCGTTGTCCTTCAGCTCCCCGACGGCATCCAGACGGCGCACAATCTCACTTTTTTCCAGAAGCGGCTGCTCGATGAAACGCCGAAGCAGTCTCGCTCCCATCGCCGTCTTCGTCTTGTCGAGCACCCAGAGAAGCGAGCCTTTCTTGTTCTTTTCACGCAGCGTCTCGCACAGTTCCAGATTCCTGCGGGAAGAGCTGTCGAGAATCATATATTTTGCAATCGAATAAGCGGTCAGTGAAGTCAGATTCTCCAGACCGCTTTTCTGTGTTTCCGTCAGATACTGCAGCAAAGCGCCGGCCGCGATCACCCCGCAGTTGTAATCCGCAAGGCCGAGGCCGTCCAGAGATTTTACATGAAAATGCTCCATCAGGCCGCGGGTGCAGAGCGCGTCGTCGAAATACCAGTTGTCAAGCGGATAGACGGCAGTCCCGAGGCGGTTCTTCAGGTCGTCGACCTCAAAGCCGCTGACGAAGAAAGACTGATTGCAGATCAGCTCCTTCGGCGCGAATTTTGTGATCTCATCCTGCATTTTCCGCTCATCGTCCACCTCGGTGACCAGGTATTCGCCCGTCGTGATATCGGCAGCCGAAATACCGTAGCGGTCGCTCATGCAGACAATGCACATCAGATAATTATTTTTCGTCTCATCAAGTGCCTGCTCGCTCAGATTCGTACCCGGCGTCACAATCCGGATCACCTCACGCTTTACCAGGCCTTTTGCCTGCTTCGGATCTTCCATCTGCTCGCAGATCGCCACTTTGAAACCTTTTGAAACCAGCTTGTTCAGGTAAACATCCGCCGCGTGGTAAGGCACCCCGCACATCGGGGCGCGCTCCTCAAGCCCGCAGTCTTTTCCTGTCAGCGTGATCTCAAGCGCCTTGGACGCCTGCAGGGCATCCTCAAAAAACATCTCGTAAAAATCACCCAGCCGATAAAATAAAATGCAGTCCTTGTACTGTTCTTTTGTTTCTACATATTTCTGCATCATCGGTGTTAACTGTGCCATGTTCCCCTCGCTTCTTTCATCTATCTGTCCGCCGCCGGTTCTCCTATGTAATAGAAGCCCCTGCACTCTTTTAGATATACATTTACCGTTCTGCCGATCAGATCCTCTGTCCCCGGAAAATGAACGATCAGGTTATTGCCGAGCCGTCCTGTCACCAGAGTCTTATCCTGTCCGTTGACAGATTCTACCAGCACAGGAAGCGTCTGTCCCTGGATACGGGCGGACATCTCTTTTGAGATATCCTGCACAAGCGTCAGAAGGCGCGAAAAGCGTTCTTTGACGACGTCTTCCGGGATCTGATCTTCCATGACGGCGGCGGGCGTACCGGTCCGTCTGGAGTAAATAAACGTGAATGCGCTGTCATAGCGGACCTTACGCACGACGTCCAGCGTCTCTTCAAAGTCCTCTTCCGTCTCTCCGGGAAATCCAACAATGATATCGGTCGTCAGGGACAGGTCAGGAATCTCGCTCCTCAGCTTCTGCGCGAGAGCAAGATACTGTTCCTTCGTATATTTCCGGTTCATTTTTTTCAGGATGCGGCTGCTTCCCGACTGAAGCGGAAGGTGCAGATGACGGCAGATCTTATCGGAATGCTTCATGACCTCGATCAGTTCGTCGGACAGATCCTTGGGATGGGAAGTCATAAAGCGGATGCGCTCAATACCGCTGATCTGCTCCACACGGCGCAGAAGCTCCGCGAAGGTGACCGGTTCCTCCAGATTTTTCCCGTAGGAATTGACATTCTGTCCAAGCAGCATGACTTCTTTCACGCCGTCCGCCGCCAGGCGTTCGATCTCGCAGATGATATCGTCCGGCTTCCGGCTGCGCTCCCTTCCCCGGACGTAGGGGACGATACAGTAGCTGCAGAAGTTATTGCAGCCGAACATGATATTGACTCCGGATTTGAAGGAATAGGTCCGGTCCGCTGGGAGATCCTCCACGATCTGGTCCGTGTCCTTCCAGATATCGATCACCATCCGGTCAGATTCAAGCATCGTTGTCAGCAGCTCCGCAAATTTAAAAATATTATGGGTTCCGAAAATAAGATCCACATAGCGGAAACTCTTTTTAATTTTCTCGACAACCTCCGGCTCCTGCATCATGCAGCCGCACAGAGCAATCTTCATCCCCGGATTCTTTTTCTTGAGATTTCCCAGATAGCCAAGTCTCCCGTATACCTTCAGATTGGCATTCTCCCGCACCGTACATGTGTTGTATATGACAAGATCGGATTCCTCGTTCTGGCTCAGCTCGTATCCTCCGGTTTCGAGGATTCCTCTCAGTTTTTCCGAGTCGCGTGCGTTCATCTGGCAGCCCATATTGACCACGCAGGCCCTTGGAGAGCGTCCGTTCTGCTCCCGGAAATCCCGCGTCCATTCCCTGCATTTCGCCATAAAATAATACTGCCTGTCCGGTTCGCCCGCAGGAGGAGCCTGGCGAAGATCGATTCCGTCAATCTCTGTCTTATTATACATAGTTCATTATCCTTTCCTAGTTTAAACGACAAAACAAAAGAAAGCAACTGTTTTATTCCGGTATCCGGTTCACTTTTCTGCGGCTTGTGAACACAGCCGTGTATGACCTGCGCGCTGCAATACAAAACAGACCGTTGTGAACCATGTCCTTTTTCCGATCCATACTTCACAGCGGCCTGTTAAAACTGTTATCTTCAGACTTTCCCTGCCGTGCCGATGACAGCGCCTCTTTTCCGGCAGACTGCAGGACGGAATTTACGGGCGCACCTGGCCATTCCCGAAGATGATGAATTTCGTTGTGGTAAGAGCGAGCAGTCCCATGGGGCCGCGCGCATGCAGCTTCTGCGTGCTGATGCCGATTTCCGCGCCGAATCCAAATTCGAAGCCATCCGTAAATCTCGTGGAAGCGTTGACATAGACTGCCGCCGCGTCGATCTCATCGAGGAATTTCATCGCATGCGCGTAATCCTTTGTGATGATCGCTTCAGAATGACCGGTATTATAGCGGTTAATATGCGCAATCGCTTCTTCCAGGGAAGAAACCGTCTTTACCGAGAGAATATAATCCAGATATTCCGTGCCCCAGTCCTGTTCGGCGGCGGCCACGCCTCCCTCGACGCAGGCAAGAGCCTTTTCGTCACAGCGCAGCTCGACTTTATGCTCATCCAGTTTTTGCTTTAATTTCCCGAGAAGTTCTTTCTCGATGTTTTCGTGAACGACAAGCGATTCGCAGGCATTGCAGACGCCGATCCTCTGCGTTTTCGCATTATTGATGATTGAGACGGCCATATCGAGATCCGCGCCGTCATCCACATAAATATGACAGTTCCCCGTCCCTGTCTCGATCACCGGAATCGTACTGTTCTCGACTACCGCGCGGATCAGTCCGGCGCCCCCGCGCGGGATCAGCACGTCGACATACTGCTTCAGCCGCATAAAACGGGAGGTAACCTCACGGTCCGCCGCGTCGATCAGCTGAATCGCGTCCGCGGAGATGCCGCAGTCTTTTAACGTGTCCCGGATAACGGCCACGATCGCGCGGTTGGAATGGATCGCGTCGCTTCCTCCTTTCAGTATCACGACGTTCCCCGTCTTGAAGCAGAGTCCGAAGGCATCCGCCGTCACATTCGGCCTCGACTCATAGATGATGCCGATCACGCCGAGCGGAACACGCTTCTGCCCGATCAAAAGACCGTTCGGGCGCTTCTTCATTCCGGTCACTTCACCGATCGGATCGTCCAGAGAAACAATCTGCCGCAGTCCTTCCGACATTCCCTCGATCCTGGCGTCGTTCAGCATCAGCCGGTCGATCAGCCCCTCCTTCATATGGTTCTCACGGGCCAGATGTATATCGGTCTGGTTGGCGCTGAATATTTCCCCGCGGCGTTTTTCCAGCGCGTCCGCGACCGCAAGAAGCGCCCTGTCTTTGTCCGCTGAGGAAAGACTCCGGATTTCCGGCTCCACATGCTTTGCTT
The DNA here is from genome assembly GCA_947630005.1 of uncultured Lachnospiraceae bacterium. Taxonomy (GTDB): domain Bacteria; phylum Bacillota; class Clostridia; order Lachnospirales; family Lachnospiraceae; genus Choladousia. The sequence continues at coordinate 23,320 of CANRGB010000004.1, read as the reverse complement.
TCTTTCCGATGCTCGCGAGCAGCACGTCCGGGTCGGCGATAATGCGTTCTTCCGTTACCAGATACTTTGGACAGATATCAAACACATCGCTCATCACCTCGTCCATGATCTGAAATTCAAACGCCGCGGCAACCGTCGGATGGAACGGATGGGCCGCCAGAAATTTGTCGTAGAATCCTTTTCCGTAACCGCAGCGGTGACGGTTCCCGTCGAATCCCACGCCGGGAATGATCACCAGAGCGTTCTCGTCATTCGCCGGATTTACCGGCTCGGGCTCCGGTATCCCGAAATAGCCCGGCTTCACATCCTCATAGGACGTTATGTAATAATAGGTCATGGTGTCGCCCTCGACTTTTGGAGCCGCGACTTTCTTTCCCTGTTTCCATGCCTCCTCGATGATTTCCCTGGTCATAACCTCCGCGTTATAATCCATGTAGACATAGACAGAAGAAGCCTTCTGAAAATCTTCCATCTGAATGATCGTCTCGCAGATTCTGTGGCTTTTCGCTTCCAGTTCCTGCCTGAGCTGCTCTTTTCTCCTGGCAAACACCAGCTTCCTAATGTCCTCTTTTTTCATGTTTTTCCCCCAGATTCTCTATTGTCCCGTCCGCATTTATCACATCAATCCGGTCAAGCTGACCGCGCAGACTGCGCCGGATCGCCTCTATGTACTCCTGCCTGAGCACCGCCTGTTCCGCGCGTTCCGCCTTCGTCAGCCCTTCCGCTTTTGATTTCCTCGCCAGTTCGTTGATTCTCTGAAGCCTCGCTTCATTCATATGCCCTCTTCCTCCAGAATATCGATCAGATAAAAATCTTTGTCGTGCTGTCCTTTAAACAATGTTCCCAGCTTGTTTCCCTGGATGATCCGGTGAAGGATATGAAAATCCTCCCCGTTCGCGATGATCATATCGGCCCCCGCGGCCGTAGCGATCCGGGCCGCCGAGAGTTTGGTCGCCATGCCCCCGGTCCCCACACTGCTGCTGCTGCCTTTCCCCATCCGCATCAGATCCCCGTCAATCGTTTCCACGTCATCGATAAACCTGGCGTCCGGACAGGTATGCGGATCGTCCGTATAGAGACCGTCGATATCCGACAAAAGGATCAGCAGATCCGCGTTCAGAAGAGCGGCGACGATCGCGGAAAGCGTATCGTTGTCTCCAAACTCGATCTCATAGGTGGCCACCGTATCATTTTCATTGACAATCGGGATCGCCCCCATCGCAAGGAGCTCCTCAAATGTATTCAGGGCGTTTTTGCGGTTCAGGTTGTTGATCATGGTGTTCTTGGTCATCAGAATCTGGGCCGCCCTGTGTCCGTACTCGCTGAACAGTTTCTGATAGATCATCATAAGCTGCGCCTGTCCGATCGCCGCGCACGCCTGCTTTTCCGCAAGCTTTTGGGGTCTGTGATGAAATCCGACCGCCTGTCTTCCCACCGCGATCGCGCCCGAGGACACCAGTATCACATCCTTTCCCATATTTTTCAGGTCACAAAGTTCCCTCACCAGAACTTCAAGTTTTGTGAGATTCAGCGCCCCTGTCTCTTCATGCGTGATGGAAGAACTGCCGATCTTTACGACAATCCTGCGCTTGTCTTTTAAATATTCTCTTGTTTCCATTTTTATTTACATTTCCGTTTTCTGTTTCTGTTTAATATTTTCTGTTTCTTAGTTTTCAGTTCCTTATTTCTGCCTCTGTTCCCGCGTTTTTGTTCGCTTTTTGTCCCGTTTTCAGTCCTGTCGTTTGCTTTGTCCGATTTAAAGAGAAGCTACCTCATCAGCCCGAGCTTTCTTATCAGTTTAATAATCAGATGCCCTTTCGGCATCGCCGCAATCTCCTCGATCGTAATTCCGCGGAAAGACACAAGTCCTACGCAGTACAGGATAACGCCGGTCAGAATACCGACGCATGTCGCAAACGCGTTTCCGAACAGCTTATTCACTCCGGTATAGACGAGATAAGCGCCGGCCCCCATAATGACAGACGCGATTGTCGGCACAAGGAATGTTCTCAGGATCTCCTGCCGGTAACGCAGCGTCCGCCCGATCGCGATTCCGTTCAGAATGCTCACCAGGACAGCAAAAAAGATATTGGAATATATGACGGCGTAAATATTCAGATTTGCCGCCGTGAGCAGGAAATAAAGCAGGATAAAATGAAACACCAGCGCAATCGCACAGTTGATCAGCGGCTGTCTCAGTTTTCCCAGTCCCTGGAGGATTCCTGTGGTGAGCGTCGAAAGGCCGTAAAAGATCGTCATCAGCGCTCCCACCTGCATGATTCCCGCCGCAAGAGGAAGTCCCGTCTTTGTGCTCGGGAACAGCAGCCGGATGATCGGGCCTCCGAGCGCGGCCATGCCCACCGCGCTTGGGATCGTCAGAAGCATCGTAAAACGTATGGCTGTCCGCACCTTTTCCACTGCTTCACGCCTGCTTCTTCTTTGTACCGCCGCCGTAAGACTCGGGACGATCGAAGGGGCCAGACAGGATGCCAGAGAGAGCGGAACATTCATCAGGACACGGAATTTCCCGGTATAGATGCCCCAGATCGTTCCGTATTGTCCCTCCGTATACCCCTGGCTGCGGAGCACCCGGTTGAAGATACCCTGATCCGCCACGTTTGTAATATTATAAAGTACGGTACTCAGGATGATCGGCAGGATCGTAAGCGCCAGCACATGATAAATTTCGCTTCTTGTTTCGAGCCGGTCCGTGTGATCCCTGCGCAGCTGCGCCCCGATCGTATCCTTTTTCCCGACATAAACCATCATCATAAAGAGCATTGCCACCGTGAGGCTTACAACCGTGCCGAATGTACCGCCGGCCGCTCCCCACGCCGGAGCAAGCAGTTCGTTTCCTTCGTCCGCAGCCAGGGACAGCCCGTAATTGTACATGATGCCGGCGCAGACAATCGTCACCACCGCGTTTACGATCTGCTCCAGGACCTGAGAAACCGCTGTGGGCAGCATCGTGGAATAGCCCTGAAAATATCCGCGGAACGCTCCCACGATCGCGCAGATCAGAATCGCCGGCGCAAGCACGCGCAGCGCATGGACCGCAAGCCCAAAAGACATCACATACTTTGTGATGAACCCGGCCAGCAGGTACGTCAGAAGCGCCGCGATACCGCCTGCCACGACAGCAAAACGGACCGCGCACAGAAAAACTCTGTACGCATTCCGGTATTCCCTGCGGTTCAGCCGCTCGGAGACCAGTTTTGAAACCGCAAGCGGCAGGCTGAACGACGATATCATCAAAATAATATTGTAGATTTCATTCGCGGTCGAGTAGTAGCTGTTCCCCGTATCCCCCAGAATATTCGTCAGCGGGAAGCGGTAGAGCATGCCGATGATCTTGGCGATGATCGACGCGGCGGCCAGTATCGACCCCTGAACCAGATAATTTTTACTGCTTGTCCTTTTCTTACTCTTCACAATAACCTCTAATCAATATCCGCTGTCTGCAAAAGAATCGGTATCAGGATAAAGGGCAACCTGATCGCCCTGGGTATCCAGCACGATGCACACCCAGGTTTTTCCCTGGTTGAGCGTGATCTCGCTGCCGTTCAGATCATAGTAATGCGTCACGCCGAAATTCTCGCTGGCGAACGCGTCATCCATGTTGACCGCGTCCTTCTGCCAGGTGATGTCGATCGCTTTGCCGTTTGTGATGTATTTGCCTTCTCCTCCCGAGATCGTATCGATATTCAGATAACCGTTCTCGTCAAACGGCTCCCAGGAACAGTACTGGAGAATGATATTCGTGTACGTCAGTCCGTTCCCCGTCAGCATATCGATCTGGGGTCCGCCGTACTGATACCTGGAATATTTGCCTGTAGAACTGTCGTACGTGAAATACGCGCTGTTGAACTCATAACCGGGAACGACCACGGCCGCGTCCTCTCCCCCGTCAAGCGTGACGGGCGCTCCGTCGTCCGCGAACTGATAATGTCCGTTCTGCGCCAGATATTCATCGGAATAAGTCCTGGGATACTTTCGGAATTCGATTCCGTCCTGCACAAGTTCATAGTTGGTGAACACATTGTGCGGCGCCTCGAAATCGTCGGAGCGGTAATACATGATCTCGCCTTCTCCTTCGCCCGCCTCTTCCAGTCCGCTCAGATTCAACGTTTCCGGACGATTCAGCAGGTCAAGCGCGTAAACTGCCTGGCCGAAATGCAGGTAGTATGTATCAAATTCCCGCGCGAAATAGACAAAGTAATTGCGGCAGCTCCGCACGGAACCGATACGGTCCACGTCCTGATAATCCTCAAGGATTCCCATCAGACGGGTGATTCCTCCCTCAACCGGGGCCTCATAGACAATCTCGGCATTCGCGATCCCGGACTGCGGAAGCGCATCCTGAATATTATTGTACATAACTGAAATCGCCCTGGCCCGTCCGATCGTATCAGGCACCAGCTTCCCGGTAAGAAAGCTTCTGACCATCTCTCCGGTAAAACCCGCATCCGCCGTCTCTTCGGCAAACGCACGCTCCGGACCGCAAAGCACGCTCCCCGCTGTCAGTACGGCAGCGAACATCAAGGCTCCCAGTCTCTTCCATCCCTTGTTTTTCATTTATAATTCCTCCTCATCTTAAGATATCCAGCTGCCGCAGAATCTCTTCCTGCTTCTGCTCCATCACGGCAGCCTCTCTTTCTTCCATGTGATCGTATCCGAGCAGATGCAGCATGCTGTGCGCCACAAGGAACGCAAACTCCCGCCGCACGCTGTGCCCGTAATCCCTGGCCTGGGAGAGCACACGGGCCGCACAGATCACGATATCCCCCAGCAGCAGCTCCCCGGTGTCCGGATCAAAACAGTCTGCCCCATCCTCCTCAAGGAACGAAAAATCTCCTGGGGTCTCATATTCGGCCATCGGAAATGACAGAACGTCCGTCGCGCGGTCAATCCCCCGGTGCGCGAGATTCAGGCTGTGAATCCTGTCCTCGTCCGTAACCAGAACGCTGACCTGCGCCTCATACGGACATTCCATATAATCAAGAACCTGGCTGACGACCAGCCCGGCCGTCTCTTCGGGATCAATGCCAAGTTCAAGCGAACTCTCGTCTGCAAAATCAACAGTCATCAGGCACCTCCGCTCTTTCTGCGTTTGCCGGGGGCATTTTTCGTATGCGGGTTGTCTCTGCGTCTTTCGTACTCCTCGTACGCGTTTACGATCTTCTGCACCAGCGGATGCCGGACGACGTCCTTGCTCGTCAGCGTACAGAAACGGATATCCTCCACCTTATTCAGCACGCGGATCGCCACGTCAAGCCCCGACGGCATATCTTTCGGAAGATCTTTCTGCGTCAGATCTCCGGTCACGACAACCTTGGATCCGAACCCGATCCTTGTCAGAAACATTTTCATCTGGGCCGGGGAAGTATTCTGCGCCTCGTCGAGAATGATAAACGCATTGTCAAGCGTCCGTCCGCGCATGTACGCGAGCGGCGCGACTTCAATCAGGCCTTTCTCCATGTTTTTCAGAAAACTGTCCGGCCCCAGGATCTGATACAGCGCGTCGTAGAGCGGCCGCAGATACGGATCCACCTTGCTCTGAAGATCGCCCGGGAGAAAACCAAGCTTTTCGCCGGCCTCAATCGCCGGCCTTGTCAGTATGATCCGGCTCACTTCCTCGTTCTTGAACGCGGTGACGGCCATCGCCATCGCGAGATACGTCTTGCCGGTTCCCGCCGGTCCTGTCCCGAAAACAATCATATTTTTGCGGATCGCGTCCACGTATTCCTTCTGTCCCAGGGTCTTCGGCTTGACCGGCCTGCCGCTGATCGTATGGCAGATACAGTCGCTGTCGATCTCCACGATCGCGGACTCCTTCTGATCCATGGCAAGCGACAGCGTATAATCGACGTTTTGTTCTGTGATCACATTTCCCCTTTTTGAGAGCTCACAGAGGCTCTGCAGCACGCGCCTTGCCTGCTCCGCGTTTGACGGACTCCCAAGTATTTTCACCGTTCCGTCCCTGTTGAGCACCGTCACCAGCAGCGTCCTCTCAATTTTCTTTATAAACTGGTCAAACTGTCCAAATACATTCCGCTCATGCTCTGCCGGAATCTCGATTGATATCTCAACCATATTCATCCGTGTGTAATTCCTCCTGTGGTTCCCTGCGTATAGTAACTCTTCTGACTGCTTCTTTTCCGACTGCAAGCGTGCCGGATACCAGACAGAAATTCTCATGCCATTCTATTTTAACATCATTTTCAAATAATTGAACCCCTTTTTGCCGTAAATTTATTAAGAATTGTCGAAAATTTTCATTGGCCCGGCTTCGGGCCTGTTCTTTTGTCAGGATTTCATCCTTATACTGGTATTCTTTCACGGTCAAAAGCTCCGCATACAGCGGAAGGTAAAAATTTTCAAATAATTTTGCCTGCCGGATCTCTCTTTCGACGTCAAATTTTTCAAAAGTGCCGCCGGCGCTTCCTATGCCAAACGGAACGTCTCCGATGCGCAGAAGAATGCTTTTCTTCGTTTCCCCGGTGTATTCTTTCCGGCGCACGCGCAGCGGTATCCTGTCGCGGTATTCCATCGCGCTGCGGATCACAATATCCGCGTCAGGCGAGACATACTGATAAGTCCTTACGGAACCCGAATCGTCATAGACCGGCAGCGCGCCGCTTACCAGGATATCGCCGGATTTTACCTGCGCTCCGGCTTCCACCCGCGGCAGTCCCTGCCGCACATAAATTGATTCGACAATCCCGTCTTCCGAGGCCGCCAGATCGGCAGGTCCGTCCTTTTCCTCCCCCGCCGGATCTTCCGGCGTTTTTCCCGGCTCCTTCTGATCTTCTTCCTCTTTTGCCATGCCTGTTCTGCTCTCCGCCCCGTCCCTTAAAATTCCTTCTTTTACGGAAATAACCAGCCTGGTGCCTTCCAGGCGGGCGGCCGCCCAGGTAAAATCAGTAAAATAATTCCGGATATCGGCTGCCAGCGCCCGGCAGTCCACATTTTTCTTCAGCATCCCATGCGTAATCCCGATTCCGCTCAGATATTCAAACAGCACATCGTCGGTCTGCGACACGTTTCCGTCGATCGTGATCAGCCAGATATGCGAGGAAAGCCAGAACATAAACAGGGCCGCGGCCGCGATTCCCGCCAGATAAACTTTCCTTTTTCTGTTTCTGTGTACAAAAAAAGGAAGACCATACCGCCTGGTGATCCGGATTCTGACATGGCTCTTTCTCGTGATCGCCCGGAGCTTTCTGAAATCTTCCCTGGACAGACTGACTTCGTAGGATTCCCCTGCCGGGCAGAGATCCCACAATACGATTCCGTGAAAGGCACAGAGATTCAGAAAACGGTCATAGGAATTTCCCGTGATCCGAATCCGGACGTAACCCCGCAAAAATCTCAGCAGTTTCCGTTCCATGTATCCCCCATCCTGCCTCCGCCGATCTTTATTGATATTCCAGTTTCTGGATACAGCCTGTGATTTCGATCTCATCCTTCGCGTAGGATACGATCTTCAGGCGTCTGCCGGAAATGCAGACGCTTCTTCTTTTTGTCACAAGCCGGATCTCCTCCTCCGTATAGGAGGAGATCCCCTTGAAATTCTCAATCCAGACATGTTCCTGGCCATGCATGGAGATCATGACGCTTTCTCTGGAAAAATCGTCGGGAAGTTGAAGCGCTTTTGTCAGACCGCCTGCCAGCAGAGCATACTTCTCTCTCATAAACGCCTCAATCGGTTTATTATCCAGTATATGAGGAAACCTCCGGCATTAGACCTTTCCCGCGGCCGGCCGAAAGCCGAAAAAGACAGGGTTTCCCGGCTAAAACCTGCCCTTGCTCCCGTTTGCGGTCCAGACGGACAGCGGCGCCCTTACGCCCGTCTGCGGTCCAGCTTCTTTGAGAGCATCGTGCCGATCCCCTGCATAATCTGCACCAGGGCCACCAGCACCACGAGCGTCAGCAGCATGATATCCGTCTGATACCGGTAATAGCCGTAGCGGATGGCAATGTCTCCAAGTCCTCCGCCTCCGACGACGCCTGCCATCGCGGAATAGCCGAGAATCGTGCCAAGGGCGATCGTCACCCCGACCAGAAGGGAGGTTCTCGCCTCGGCGAGCAGCACCTTCCAGATGATCGTCATTGTGCCCGCTCCCATGCTGACGGCCGCTTCCACGACCCCGTGATCCACTTCCTTTAAGGAGGACTCAACCATACGGGCGATAAAAGGAGCCGCCGCGATGACAAGCGGAACGACGGTCGCGCTTGAACCGTAAGTTTTCCCGACAATAAAGCGGGTAATCGGAATAACAAGGATCAGCAGGATCAGAAACGGAATGCTTCTTGCCAGATTGACAAGAAAGTCCAGCACCTTGTAAACGACGGCGTTCGGCCGGATCCCCTCCCGGTCCGTCACTGTCAGGATGATCCCGAGCGGAAGTCCCAGTATGTAGCCGAACAGTGTCGACAGCAGCGTCATATATATTGTATCTCCTGTTCCTTCCAGAAGCATGAGCATCAGTTCTCTGTCAAACATAATTCTTCAACTCCTCCACTCCAAGATTTTTTTCCTGTATGTACCGGATCATCTTATCCGCGATCTCCTGTGATTCGGGAAGCTGCAGGATCATCTCCCCCTCGGCGTTTCCGTTGATTGTCTTGGTGTCGGCATACAGAATGTTTACCGGAGTCCTGAACTCCAGCGTGATATTGCCGATGATCGGCTCGAACGCGGTGTGATTCGAAAAAGTCACCCGGATCGTCCGCTTTCCGCGCATCCGGCTGATCTGCTCGGTGCCGCTGATGATCAGACGGCGCGCCGCCTCTGTCTTCGGACGGCGGAACAGCTCCTCCACCGTACCGGATTCTTCAAGTTTCCCGTGATCAAGGACGGCCACATGACGGCAGATCTGCTGCACGACGCTCATCTCATGCGTGATCACCACGATCGTGATCCCGTACTCCTCATTGATCTGTTTCAGAAGCGCGAGGATCGATTTCGTTGTCTGCGGATCCAGCGCGCTCGTCGCCTCGTCGCACAGAAGGATCGCGGGATTATTCGCAAGAACCCGCGCGATCGCAACGCGCTGTTTCTGTCCTCCTGAGAGCTGCGCGGGATAAGCCTTCGCTTTTTCCTCAAGGCCGACGATCTTCAGAAGCTCGGCCGCGCGTTTTTTCGCCTCCTGCTTTTTCACCCCCGCGATCTCCATCGGGAAACAGATGTTATCCGTCACGTTTCTCTGCATCAGCAGATTAAAATGCTGAAAGATCATGCCGATATTCTGTCTCTCTTTCCGCAGATCCTTTGGCTTTAACCCGGCCAGATCCGTGCCGTTGATCAGCACCCGCCCCGAGGTCGGCTTTTCAAGCAGATTCAGGCAGCGCACCAGCGTGCTCTTCCCTGCTCCCGACAGACCGATGATCCCGAAAATATCTCCTCTCTCTACCTCAAAGCTGACGTCGCTGACCGCGTCCACCCTGCGGTCCTTCTCTCCGAAAATCTTACTTACATGTTCAACCTGAATGATCGGATCCATGTCCCCCTCCTGTTATTACAGCCGCCGATATGCGTCATACCGGCGGCTGTCTCCGACAATCTATAATCGCTGCGTATCTTGATACCTGATATCCCGGCGGGCTGTGGACGGCTTATTCCGTCTCCGCCTCGGTCCCTGCTTCGGTTTCCGCCGGGGCTTCGGCCGCGTCTTCGGATTCCTCAAAAGGAATCACGGCGCCGTCATAGGTTTCCTCGATGTAGGATCTGATCTCATCAGAGGTCAGAACCTGGATCAGAGCCTGGATCTTCTCGCTGTTCTCATTTCCCTCTTTCACCGCAATCACGTTCACATACGTTCTGGCGGCCTCGGAATCAGACGATTCATACGCGATCGAATCATTGGCCACAGAGAAGCCTGCCTCCAGCGCATAATTTCCGTTCAGGACGACAAAGGCGACCTCATCTTTCACGCGGGATACCTGCGCTGCCTCAAGCTCCTGGATCTCAATCTCCTGCGGATTCTCCTCGATATCCTGGACCGTAGCCGCAAGGCCCGCATCCTCCTTCAGAGTGATGATGCCGTTCGCCTCAAGCAGCAAAAGCGCTCTCGCCTCGTTCGTCGTATCGTTCGGCACCGCGATGACGTCTCCTTTTTCCAGTTCGTCAAGGGAAGCCTTCGTACCCGGATAAATGCCGAACGGCTCATAGTGGATACCGCCCGCGTTTACAAGATGCGTGCCGTTATTCGCGTTGAAATCCTCAAGATACGGAATGTGCTGGAAATAATTCGCGTCGAAATCGCCGCTCTCCACGACAAGGTTCGGCTGGACATAGTCCTCGAACTCCGTAACCTCAAGATCCCATCCCTGCTCCGCAAGCAGCGGTTTTGCCTGCTCCAGAATTTCCGCGTGCGGCGTCGGGGATGCTGCAACTGTGATCACCTTATCCTCATCGGCGCTGACCGCCAGAGGGGCCGCGGCCGTCAGGGCCGCAAGTGACAATGTCAGAAATGAAACAAAAAACTTTTTCATTGATCGTTCCTCCTCTTCTCATCTGTTCCAAGTCTGTTTCTCATCTGTTTCTTAATTCTGATATCCTATCAAAATTATAGGCATTATAGCACCGCGCAAAAATCCTGTCAATATTTTTTATGGTTCATTTTCACGCCCTGACAAGCGTCAGATTTTCATTCTCATCCGCCAGAAGGTACGAGCTGTAAAATTCTTCCGCCATCAGCTCCAGATACCGGCCGTCCCTTGCCCCCGCGGTTTCGCACGGCGAATGCATCGCGAGCTGTGCCAGGCCGATATCCACCGTGTACGGGGATACCTGCGCGTTCAGTATGTTTCCAAGCGTTGAGCCTCCCGCGACATCCGAATGATTGACATAGGTCTGCCACGGCACCTCTGCCCGCTCGCAGAGCAGCTTGACCACAGCGGCGCTTCTCGCGTCCGTCGTATACTTCTGCCCCGCGTTATATTTGATGACGATCCCTCCGTTCATGCGCGGCCTGTTTTCCGCATCCGACTTTTCCGGGTAGGCGGGATGGACCGCGTGCGCGTTGTCCGCAGATATTATAAAACTGGAGGCAAGGGCGGTCATCAGCTTTTCTCTTCCGCCGCCTATCCCGCGGACAATCCTCTCAAGCGTATAGGGAAGAAACGTCGAGGCAGCCCCCTGGCGGCTCCTGCTTCCGACTTCCTCGTTGTCAAACGCGCAGAACATCCTGATGCTTCTGGAATTTTCAGCGCGCAGAAAGCCCTGAAGCGACGAGAAAAGACACTGAAGATCATCCAGCCTCGGACTTGCGATAAATTCCCCTTCTGCTCCCAGAAAAGTTCCCTTCTGCCGGTTGTAAAGACAGAGGTCGGCTCCCAGCAGATCCTCCTCCCTGACGCCGGCCTCCCCGGCGGCCAGCGAAAGAAACGTACGCCCCTGCGCGGCCTCCGCGTAAAGCGGACAGAGATCCTTCTGTATACGGTACTTATAGCCGTCGTTCGCCTCCCGGTTCAGATGAATCGCGAGACTGGGGATGATCAGCAGATCCCGGTCGATATTTACGAGCACGGAATTTACTCCGTTCGGCGTCCGCACAAGCAGCCTGCCCGCCGCCGAAAGAGGACGGTCGAACCAGGGAGCCAGGATCGCCCCGCCGTATTTTTCCACATTGAGCCGGATGTACCCGTTCCCCTGCAGCTCCGGGACCGCCTTGATCTTAAAAGACGGCGAATCCGTATGACTGCAGATAATCTGAAAACCTGAAAAAGACTGTTCCGGTATCGAGAAAGCGATCAGAGAAGAACCGTTGCGCATGACATAGTAATCGCCGCCCGGCGAAATCTCCCACGGTCTGTCTTCCCGCAGGCGCGCAAACCCGTGTTTCCTCAGCATCTCCGCGGCGTTTTCCGCGGCATGAAAACTGTCCGGGCTTTTCTGTATAAAATCCAGAAGCTTCCGCGCGCTTTCCCTGCCTGTATTCTCTTTTTCCGGCATGTATTCTCCACTCCTTATTCTGTTATCATTTTTATCTCATAAAAACGGATCCTTATGAGACGGAAATCTTTGGCGGACGCATGCGCTACTCAACAGCGCTTGGTTCGACATCCAGAGAAATCCCGAGCTTGTCAAGCTCCCCGCGGCTGAAATAAACCGTTCCGTTGTCAACAGCCGCCGCGCATCCGTTTTTGACCTGCTCTTCGTTGAATCCGATCACCGGGATCCCCACTTCATCCGCGTACGCCGTGACGACATTCACCGCGGAGTTGACCGTTTCATCATCGATGAGCAGAATTCCGTATACGTTTCCGACCAGCTCAGCCGCGGCAAAATCAATGTCCTCCAGTTCCGTAACCGCCGCTTCCACAAGCTCCATATCATAGTCCTGAGCCGTATCCTTATAAACCTTGACCAGATCCCTCGTCTCCTGGTTTCCTCTCGTGTAGATGACCCCGACGGTCCTAAGATCCGGAACCAGCCACCGCGCAAGCGCAAACTGCGCCGCGACCGGGTCTTTGGGCCAGGCGGGAAGTCCGTTGTCCGTCACGGAAGCTTCCGTTTCCTGATGCGCCTCTGTTTCTCCGACGGATTCCTTTATCAGTTCCTCCGCATCCAGGCCTTCCCCTTCCAGCATGTTCTTATATTCCGAGATGATCGCGCTGTCCGAATCCAGATAGTTATATTCGGCGAGAAATTCCGACTTCACATAAGCGGTTTCCACGGCCCCGTCTCTTTCAAAAGCGATCTGGGACCATCCGTTTTCCTCGTCAAGCACCGGAATTTCCTCTCCGCCCTCGAATTTCCCGATCTTATTATCTTCTGAATCGCTGTCCGGTCCGCTGCGGACGTTGACATTCGCGGCTGCGATCCGGAGATGATCCGCCGAAAGCAGATATTCCGTCTTGACATATCCCGCGTCAATTCCCTGATCCGACTCATACTTGACCATGGACCAGCCGTCCTCTCTGTTTTCAAGGATAATAATCTTGCTGCCGGGCCGAAGCAGCGCTTTTGACTCCGATTCCGTCGAAGCATCCGACCGCACATTCACGCGGTCGATGGACGTCCCAAGCTGAAAACCCGGCTCCTGCGATTCGCTTTCGGATTCCGGCTCTTCTTCGGATTCTGATTCACTCTCAGACTCTGATTCTTCTTCAGATTCTGATTCATCCTCAGATTCTGGTTCGCTTTCAGATTCCGATTCGTTCCCGGATTCCGGTTCTTCTTCGTCTGATTCATCCCCAGATTCCGGTTCTTCCCCGGACCCCTCTATGGTTTCGGTTTCTGATTCTGATTCGTCCTCGGACTCCGGTTCTTCCTCAGATTCCTCTACAGCTTCAGATTTCTCTTCGCTTTCAGGTTCTGATTCGCTCCCGGACTCCGGTTCTTCCCCGGACTCTTCCATCGTCTCGGTTTCTGATTCACTCTCAGACTCTGATTCATTCTCGGATTCCGGTTCTTCCCCGGATTCTTCCATGATTTCGGTTTCTGATTCACTCTCAGACTCTGATTCATCCTCGGATTCCGGTTCTTCCCCGAATTCTTCCATGATTTCGGTTTCTGATTCACTCTCAGACTCTGATTCATCCTCGGACCCTGGTTCTTCCCCGGATTCCTCCATGATTTCGGTTTCTGATTCACTCTCAGACTCTGATTCATCCTCGGACTCAGGTTCTTCCCCGGATTCCTCCATGGTTCCAGATTCCGATTTGCTTTCGAATTCCGGTTCGCTCTCAGACTCCTCCTCAAATCCTGTCACCGTGCCGTCTTCATTTATAACTTCGATGATGGCATCCTCCGCGGTCTCCGGTTCATCCGGATTTTCTGAAAATCCGTTCTGTGCCTCCGCTGTTTTTATTTCGCCTGCAGACTCTGAAATTCCGCTGCCGGGTTCCTCCGCCGTTTCGGATCCTGCCTCCGCCGGCTCTTCCGCCTGGCCTGTTATATCTTCCTCAAGGATAAGCACTTCTTCCTCATCCGATCCGGGAATCGCCGTTTTTTCTTCCGTCTCAGGCGGGTTCGTCTGTTCTCCCGCGTTTTCTTTCTCCTCATGCAAAGCAGTGATACCCTGCCAGATTCTTCCTACAGGCAGATTCTCCTCCGGCTGCTCCCGGGCCGCCGTCTCATCCGGAGCCGTTTCCTGCTCATCGGCGGGCGCTGAGCCGTCTTTTGCCAAAGCAGCCTGCGCTGTCTTCTCCGTCTCCGAAACCACTTCCATATCGAGGACTTCAATTGACTGAGGTTCTGTCTGTACCCGCGCTTCTGTTTCCGGTCTTCCCGAATTCAGTTTCCCGCTGCATCCCGAAACAGATATGGCAGCCAGGGAGAGCCCAAGTACCAGGGTTATCACTCTGTATCTCATTTTTACCACCTTTCCCAGTTTTTTCAAACTGCTGTGCAAAGAGCGCCTCAGATAAACTGCGGCGCTCCGATATATACAGGCAGCACGGGCTGCCGCCATCCCTGCAGAAACCCGCACATTTGCTGTCTCCACACGTTATTTACTGCGTTTTTCCTTTACATCCTTTATGCTGAAGCTCATTCTGCCCATCTTATCCTTGCCGAGGCAGACGACTTTCACCTTATCTCCGAGAGTCAGAACGTCCTCGACGCGGTTGATCCGCTCCTTCGCAATCTTGGAGATATGAACCATTCCCTCCTTGCCCGGAGCAAATTCGATGAACGCGCCGAACTCCTTGATGCTGACGACCTCGCCGGTGAGAATCTGCCCGGCTTCGAAATCCGTCACGATAATGCGGATCATCTCAACGGCTTTGTCCATCATCGCCTGATCCGTGCCGCATACCGATACGGCTCCGTCGTCCGTGATATCGATCTTCACACCCGTACGCTCGATGATCGTATTGATCGTCTTGCCGCGCTGTCCCACGACATCTCCGATCTTCTGCGGATCGATCATGATCTGGATGATCTTCGGCGCGTACTTGCCGACGCTCTCACGCGGTTTCGCGATGCACGGAAGCATGACTTCGTTCAGGATGTATTCCCTCGCCTCCTTTGTCCGCGCGATCGCTTCCTTTACAATGTCTTTCGTCAGACCGTGAATCTTGATATCCATCTGAATCGCCGTAATTCCGTCGTGCGTTCCCGCAACCTTGAAATCCATATCCCCGAAGAAGTCCTCCAGGCCCTGGATATCCGTGAGAACAATGTAATCGTCGTCCGTATCCCCGGTCACAAGTCCGCAGGAAATACCGGCAACCGGCTTCTTAATCGGAACGCCGGCCGCCATCAGGGACATCGTGGACGCGCAGATGCTGGCCTGCGAAGTGGATCCGTTCGACTCAAAGGTCTCGGACACTGTGCGGATCGCGTACGGGAACTCTTCCTCCGACGGAAGTACCGGAACCAGAGCCTTCTCCGCGAGCGCGCCGTGGCCGATCTCACGGCGTCCCGGTCCGCGGCTGACCTTTGTCTCCCCAACGGAATAGGAGGGGAAATTATAATGGTGCATATACCTCTTATTCTGAATATTCTCGTCAAGGCCGTCGACACGCTGCATCTCGGATAACGGAGCGAGCGTCGTGACCGTACAGATCTGCGTCTGGCCGCGCGTAAACATCGCGGATCCATGGACTCTCGGAATGATATCGACTTCAGCCGCAAGCGGGCGGATCTGCGTGATCGCGCGTCCGTCCGGGCGCTTGTGATCCTTCAGGATCATCTTGCGGACAGTCTTCTTCTGATACTGATAGAGCGCCTCCGGGAGGAGTCCCAGCCACTCTTCGTTCTCCGCGAACGCTTCCTCAAGCCTTGCCTGGATCTGACGGATATTTTCCTCACGCACCTGCTTTACATCCGTAAATACCGCTTCCTCCATCTCCGCGGGAGGAACGATCCCTCTGATTGCTTCAAAAAGCTCTTCCGGAATCGCGCAGCTCTCATACGTGTGCTTCGGTTTTCCTGTCTCCGCAACGATCTGTCTGATGAATTCGATGATCTTCAGATTGATGTCATGACATCTGTAGATCGCGTCGATCATGACGTCTTCCTTCACTTCGTTGGCCCCGGCCTCGATCATAATGACCTTCTCGCCGGTGGAGGCTACGGTGAGCTGAAGATCGCCGGTATCCCACTGATACTGGGAAGGATTCACAATAAATTCTCCGTCCACCAGTCCCATCTGAGTCATCGCGCACGGTCCGTCGAACGGAATGTCGGAAATCGCGGTCGCGATCGCGGAGCCAAGCATTGCCGTGATCTCCGGGCGGCATTCGGGATCCACAGACATGACCATATTGTTCAGCGTGACATCGTTGCGGTAATCCTTCGGGAACAGCGGGCGCATCGGCCGGTCGATCACGCGCGAAGTAAGAACCGCGTTCTCGGAGGCCTTGCCCTCTCTCTTATTAAAACCGCCGGGAATCTTTCCGACAGAATACAGCTTTTCCTCATACTCAACGCTGAGCGGGAAGAAATCAATCCCCTCGCGCGGCTTTTCGGACGCGGTCGCCGTGGACAGAACCGTCGTCTCCCCATAGTGCATAAACGCGCAGCCATTTGCCTGCGCTCCGACACGGCCTATATCCACCGTCAGTGTTTTTCCCCCGATTTCCATTGAAAAACTCTTGTACATATCATCTCTCCTTTTCTGTGTCTGGTGCTGCCCGCGGCGCGGGAACAGCGTCTGCTCTGCAGCGGGACCAAAACCCGCTGCGTACCTCGTTTTCTCTGCTTTTGCGTAAATCAGGCGGCAGACGGATGATATGCATGGAATCCGAAACAACTGAAAAAAGGATTTTCCTGTCAGATCTGTTCCCCAAAAATCCGCTTTTCAGTGGTCTCGGCATTTTCCTGCAGAACATCCGTATCCGCCATGAGACTGCGCGGCTTACACAAAGCAGGGCGGAATACTCCGCCCCCGTTTTGCCGCTTACTTTCTGATACCCAGTCTGGCGATCAGCGTACGATATCCTTCCAGATCCGTCTTCTTCAGATACGCAAGAAGCCCTCTTCTCTGACCTACCATCTTCAGAAGTCCTCTTCTGGAATGGTGATCCTTCGGATGCTCTTTCAGATGCTCTGTGAGCTCCTGGATTCTCGCCGTCAGCACCGCGACCTGAACTTCCGGTGAACCTGTGTCGCCCGGCTTTCTCGCATACTCGTTGATGATCGCTGTTTTCTTTTCCTTAGAAATCATGATTTTCCTCCTGTCTGATAAACACCTTCTGCTAAGAAGCGGGCCGGAAAGTCCGCGCCTCCGGGCAGAGGCTGATTAAAGTACGGGATCAGCATCCGCTTTCCCGAACACGTTTTTTACTATAGCATATTCTTTTTTGAGCGTCAACCAGAAAATCCTGTTATTTACCGGACAAAATTCCCGTTTTTTCCACGCGGCTCTTCCCTGCTCCGTCACAATTCATACCGGCCCGCGAATAGCAGAAACAGGGCGCACCCTGCCGCGATCATCGCAAGGGAAAGCCCGTAAGCCAGCGCGGCCAGAATTTCCCATTTCCGGTCAGTCAGTATCCGGTAATGTTCCGGAGCGTCGGGATCATAGCAGAGATCCAGCTCCTGTCCGATGTGATAGGGACACGGATAGACGGAAGCCTGGCTCCGCACCTTGGTCGGACGGCCCTGCGCAAAAAATTCAATCACCGCATACTGGCGGTCGTGAAATTCCGTGCGGTTCTTTCCTCCGTCCGCAGGCTCCGTAATAATATGTACCACGCGTCCCCGTGTTTTCTTTGCGTAAGGCCGTCTGCTCTTTTCCATATGGCGGCAGACGGCCGAAACTGCCGCAAAGACTGCTGAGAGTATAAAACATATAAAACTCGCGGTCCACAGATTAAGGTTCACGGAAATACTCCTTCCCGCACAAAATGTCCCTGTGCATCTGCTCCTTCAGTTTCTCCAGCGATTCAAACCTGCGCTCCGGCCGCCGGAACGAGAGAAGCTCTACCACGATCTCTTTATCGTAAAGCTCCCCTGAGAAATCATACAGATACGTCTCAACGCCGATAAAATCTCCGTTAACCGTCGGCTTGCAGCCGATATTGGTGATCCCCCGGTAACAGGTCCCTTCGATGCGCACGCGTGAAAAATAAACCCCGTTGGGCGGGAGCAGCTTGTCCTTTTCGGGAACCAGATTCACCGTCGGCATGCCGATCGTACGGCCCAGCTGTCTTCCGTGCCGCACAGTTCCGGTCACGGAATACGGATAACCAAGCAGCTTCTGCGCCAGCTCCATCTTTCCTTCCCGCATCGCTTCCCGCACATAAGTACTGCTGATCACGCGGTCATTCATCCGCTCTTTTTCTATGACGTCCACCTGTATCCCATAAGCTTCCTGATGATTTTTCAGAAAAAGGACGTCCCCGCTTCTCTGATATCCGAACCGGAAATCTGTGCCGACAGTCAGATAAGCCGCCTTTAATTTCTTCAGAAGAACTTCCGTCATGAACTGTTCCGGACCCATACTGAGGATTTCCGAAATGAACGGACATTCCACCAGACAGTCGACGCCGGCGTCTTCGAGCTTTTTTCTTTTTTCCGCGCTTGTGAGGAGTCGTGGAACACCGGGCGGCGCAATCACGAACACCGTACTCGAAAGGCCCTGTTCTTTTTTCGCGAGAATGCGGCCGATCAGCTTTTGATGCCCCAGATGCAGTCCGTCGAATTTTCCAAGCGTTACAGCAGTCGGAACTTCCGAATAAAAATCTGTCGTTCCATAAAAGTATCTCATGTACTTACCTCCCGTACCGGTAGTATCCTGAATATCCGCGGTTCTGCGGCCGGGCACAGCCGGCTCACAGAAACATTCTGACCGGAACAAAGGCGGAACGGGCGTCGTTCCACTGGTAAACGGCCAGAAAATCCCCGTTCGTCCCGTAAACGCGAAACCGTTCCCCGTCCCCGGCTTCTCTTTTTTCCGCCGGGAAATGCCGGACGAGCGGATTTCCGTTTTTTACGAGCCGTTCCTCATCCGCAGTCAATATCAGACGCGGCAGCCGGCAGAATACCTGGTCGGTCGGAACCAGTATCTCTGAGAGGCGGCCGGCGCGGTACAGCGCTTCCGCTTCGGACAGCCTGACACTGCCGGCCAGCTTAAACGGTCCTGACGCGGTGCGCAGAAGCGAATCCATACAGCCTCCGCAGCCCAGAGCCTGTCCGATGTCGTGGCAGAGCGTCCGGATGTAGGTCCCTTTGGAACATTCGACTGTCATTGTGACAAGCGGAAGGCAGATCTCCTCGATGCGGATGGAAAAGATCTCGATCGGACGCGTCTCGCGTTTGACCTCGATTCCTTTTCTCGCAAGCTCATAGAGCCGTTTCCCTCCCACACGGACGGCCGAATACATCGGAGGAAGCTGCATCTGTTTTCCGGCAAAGCCGGCGGCGCAGTCCCTGATTTCATGTTCGGTGCAGGAAACCGTCCGTTCCGAGAGAACTGTTCCTGTCATATCCTGTGTGTCTGTCACGACACCAAGGCGCATCACCGCCCGGTATTCTTTCCGATGTTCGGTCAGCATGCCGCAGACTTTCGTCGCTTTCCCCAGACATACCGGGAGCACTCCCTGCGCCGCCGGATCAAGCGTCCCGGTATGCCCGATCTTTTTCTGCTTCAGGATGCCCCGCAGCTTCGCCACAACATCATGCGAGGTATATCCGCTCTCCTTGTATATGTTTAAAATGCCGTCGGTCACGCGTGCGTCTCCCCTTCTGCGTCCAGGATCTGTTCTTCCATATGGTGCACAATCATATCCACCGCGTCGCAGATCTCGCCGCACACGCTGCACCCCGCGGCCCGGACATGGCCGCCTCCGCCGAGCGTTTTCGCGATCACGCTGCAGTCCACGATATTTCTGGAACGCATGCTGACCTTGTACTCGTTCAGTCCGGTCTCGTACAGAAAGACCGAAGCTTCGGTTCCGGTTGTTCCCATCAGGGTCTCGACAATGCCTTCCATATCGCTGGAGCCGGCGCCGTAAAGGGTCAGTTCCTTCCCGCGTATATAGCTGACGATGACTTTCCCGTTCAGGAGCAGAACGCTCCGGGAAAGCGCCCGCCCCAGAAGCTGATTCTGAACGTAGGTTTTATCATAAAATGTCTCATTGATGATCCTGTTGCTGTCGATCCCCTTGCGCATCAGCTTTGCGGCCGTTTCCATCGTCTCCGGAGCCGTACAGGAATAGCGGAAGACTCCCGTATCATGCACGATTCCGAGATACAGCGCTTCCGCTGCCGCCTTCGGGATCCGTTCCTCGTCAAGCAGGCCGCAGACGATCTCCGACGTAGAACTCGCGTCCGGCAGGATCTCGTTGGCGTCTGCATACCCGGGATTGCTCACATGATGATCAATGCAGACGGTCCTGCCCGCGCTGTCAAAATATTTCTTCGCCTTTCCAAGACGCGACGCGTCCGCGCAGTCAAGCGCAAAGAACACATCATACGTCTCGTCCGCGGAAAAGTCCGTACGGATCTCGTCCGCTCCCTGCAGCAGATGATACTGCGAAGGAACTTCTTCCATATAAATGGTAACTTCCAGCTCCGGCATATTCGCGCGCAGGTAGTGTCCAAGTCCGAGGCAGGCGCCGATCGCGTCGCCGTCCGGTCTGAGATGACCTGCCATGGCCACTCTCGAAGCTCCCTGCAGATCAGCTGATAGATTCATCATCCTGTTGTTCATTCCCTTCTCTGTTCATATCTCTCATGACGTCATCGATCAGTTTCGTCATGGATACGCCGTATGCGATCGACTGATCCAGTATAAATCTTATCTCAGGCGTGTTCCTGAGATTGACGCTCGCCGCAAGCTGTCTGCGGATATAGCCTTCCGCGCTCCGCAGCCCGGCCAGTGTGTCGTTTGCCGCTTTCTCATCGCCAAGCACAGAAATATATGCTTTGCAGGTTTTGAGATCGGGGGCGACCTCCACGGACACCACCGAAGTCATCGGCGCTATCCGCGGATCTTTGACCTCATTGCGGATGATCGAGGAGAGTTCTTTTAAAACTTCCCCGTTGATCCTTGTATTTTTAATGCTGTTTTTCCTCATTTTATCAATCCTTCAAACCGTCTTCTATCGCGGAACCTCAACCATGGTGTACGCTTCCACCTTGTCATCTTCCATGATATCGTTGAATTTCTCAAATACAAGACCGCACTCATAGCCTGCCCTGACTTCTTTCACATCGTCTTTAAACCGTTTCAGGGAAGCCAGCGCGCCCTCATAGATCACTTTGTCGTCTCTCCTGATCCTGATCTTGCTGTTTCTCTGGAAAACGCCGTCCGTCACATAGCTTCCGGCAATGTTTCCGACTCCGGAAGCCTTGAAGATCTGACGCACTTCGGCATGGCCGGTGATCTTCTCCTCAAAGATCGGATCAAGCATTCCTTTCATGGCGGCTTCCACATCCGCGATCGCGTCATAAATGACACGGTACAGACGGACATCCACGCCTTCCCGCTCCGCGCTGGACTTTGCCATGGCGTCCGGACGTACGTTGAAGCCGATGATGATGGCGTTGGAAGCCGAAGCAAGGCTGACATCGGATTCGTTGATCGCGCCTACTCCGCCATGAATGATCTTCACGACAACTTCCTCATTTGAAAGTTTCAGAAGGCTCTGCTTTACCGCCTCCACGGAACCCTGGACATCCGCTTTTACGATAATGTCAAGTTCCTTGAGATTGCCGGCCTGAATCTGGGAGAACAGATCGTCAAGCGACATTCTGGATTTCGTCTCCTCGATCATCCGCTCCCGGCTCTCGCTGATAAAGGTCTCGGCGAAGGTACGCGCTTCCTTGTCATTTTCAAGAGCGACAAAGATCTCGCCCGCCTTCGGCACATCGGAGAGGCCGAGAATCTCAACCGGAGTGGACGGTCCTGCCTCTTTTACGCGGCGTCCCTTATCGTCCATCATCGCGCGGACCTTGCCGAAGCACGAGCCTGCGGCGACCGGATCCCCAACGTGAAGCGTTCCTTTCTGTACCAGTACCGTCGCGACCGGTCCTTTTCCTTTGTCAAGCTCCGCTTCAATGACAAGTCCTCTCGCCCTGCGGTCCGGATTCGCGCGAAGCTCCGCAACCTCGGCCGTCAGAAGAATCATCTCAAGCAGATTGTCAATTCCCTCATGCGTGTGCGCGGATACCGGGACAAATACCGTACTTCCGCCCCAGTCTTCTGGGATCAGATCATACTCGGACAGTTCCTGCTTTACGCGCTCCACATTGGCGCTCGGCTTGTCGATCTTATTGATCGCGACAATAATCTCCGTGCCGGCAGCCTTCGCGTGGCTGATCGCCTCAACCGTCTGCGGCATGACGCCGTCATCCGCGGCTACGACAAGGATCGCGATATCCGTCGCGTTCGCGCCGCGCATACGCATCGCCGTGAACGCTTCATGGCCCGGCGTATCAAGGAACGTGATCCGTTCTCCGTTGATGGAGACGACATAGGCTCCGATATGCTGTGTGATTCCGCCCGCTTCCTTGTCGATCACATGCGTGTTGCGGATCGCGTCAAGCAGAGACGTCTTGCCGTGGTCAACATGACCCATAACACAGACGACCGGTGAGCGCGGCACCATTTTTGTCTCGTCCTCCGCTTCCTCTTTCAGAAGCTCCGCAAGGACATCCACCTTTTCTTCCTTCTCACAGATACAGTTGAATTCCAGCGCGATCTCCTCGGCCTTGTCATAATCGATGTCCTCATTCACGGTGACCATCATGCCCTGGAGCAGAAGTTTTTTCACAATTAAGGACGGCTGCACCTTCATGGCCTCGCCGAGCTCCTTGATCGTCAGTTTCTCAGGAATCACGATGTTGCGGATCGTCTCTTCCTGCTTTTCCGCCGGTTTCGCGGCCGGTTTTGCCGGTTTGGAATTCTTCAGATTTCCTCTGCCCGAATTTCCCTTCTGGCCTGCTCTTCCTGTCCTCTCAAGACGATCAAGCTTCTCCCCCTTGTCGCCGCGGTTGCGGTCGCCGCGTTCGGTGCGCTTTCTGCTTTCTTTCTCAAGCGGCTTGCTCTCGACCGGAGGTTTGGGAATTCCCATAGACTGGCGTCCGCCCTGGCCTCTTCCCTGACCCGGACGTCCGTCCTGATTCCTGCCCTGGCCCGGACGTCCATCCTGACCTCTTCCCTGACGCCCATCCTGGCCTCTTCCCTGGCCCGGACGTCCGTCCTGATTCCTGCCCTGGCCCGGACGCCCGTCCTGGCTTCTGCCCTGACCCGGACGTCCGCCGTCCTGATTCCTGCCCTGGCCCGGACGTCCATCCTGACCTCTGCCCTGGCGCCCTTCTTGGCCTCTGCCCTGGCCCGAACGTCCGTCCTGATTCCTGCCCTGGCCCTGGCGCCCGTCCTGGCCTCTTCCCTGGCCCTGGCGTCCGCCGTCCTGG
>CANRGB010000003.1 GCA_947630005.1 uncultured Lachnospiraceae bacterium | reverse complement strand
AGTACGCTGAGCAAAGGAATGATAAAGATAATCCGCTTCTTTTTATATTTTTCCGCATGGGCCAGGGCATAGCGCAAAGCCGAAAGCGTTTTCCCGCCACCGGTCGGCACATTGAGACGATAAATCCCGCAAGGTCTGTCTGCGGCCGCCAGACACTGATCAGAAATCTTCTGCCTGATCTGATTCATCTCTGTGGAGGAATCCAGTCCTGACGCTTTCTCTTCAAAATACGCTCTCCAGCTGCTCCAGTCCTCACTGTCAATATCTTTGTCTTTTGATTCATTATTTTTCAGATCTCCCCAACCTGAGTCCTCACTTTTTATTTTGTAATCTGACCCGGAATCTAATTTCTGGCTCATAAATTCTCTGGTATCTCTTCTGTCTCCGTAAATCACTGAGGCAAGCACCAGCCTGGCCAGCATTCCAATCGCAAAGAACACCTTATCTCCATTTTTGAAAATACTCTTAGCCGAATCAAAAAAATCCTGAACCTCTTTCACTGCTCTGGCAAAATACGTATCTATCTCCTGTTCTGAAGTTACCTGAGTGAAATAATTGCGAATGGCTTCTTCATAACAGATTTCTTCACGCTCCTTCTCCAGACGATGCTTAAACCCATTCTCTCCATCCAGGTCTATGCAGTCAAACATTCCATGGTGAGAACCCGCGGCGAAAGCAATGATCTCACAGGTCAATCTCTGATATGGAGACGCTGTATCTGTATGATATTTTTCCATCAGCCAGATAACGCCCGCAAAAGTATGATTCACGGAACCTCTCACTACATCCTCCCCGCGGAAAGCACGTTCAATATAATCGTTATATCTGCAGGAGGCTTTCCCCATATCATGAATCAATCCCGTAAGATATGCCATATGACAGAATCCCGTATTCTCAAGACTCTCCGCTGCATATTTCGCGGTCTGAATACAGTGATCTCGTAAAAACTGTTCACGGCGGATCCCATTATCGTTCAATAAATGTGCAAATAATTTCATAAGTACTCCTCAAATTAACTTGTATTTATCCGATTCAAAACTGACAGAATATTTATTCCCGCAGACAATGAACCATCACATGTCTGTAGATATTTAATAAGCTGCAAATTTGATGCTTCATTGCCTGCAGCTGTGCTTTGGTTTTAACAAGCATATCACCATTCTTTATGTATGTCAACCGGTTTTTAACTAATCATTGAAGCAATCATTTTATTCTATTCATTGAACTTATTTTGTTACAGTTCACGCCTCAGCTGTCCCGCGAGGTAATTTCCGGGCAGAATGACCGGAAATTCCGAGAATTGCGGCGCGAAATGCCACGAAAGTGGTATTTCTGTGCATTGCGAAGCGCTGTTACGTTCACGACCTGAAAGGGAGTGAACAGTAACCTTATTTTTTGCGCAGCTTTTCTGCAGAATTTAAAGGTGTTGTAATTGCAGAACAAATCTTATATAATAAATCAGTCATTATTTCGTTTTCAAATTGGAAACGGAATTTTGTGGATTGAAAGAATGAATAGGATAAAACAGGTACCGGAGCTGCCTGCTCTTACTTAAGGCAGCTTCACCGATACCTGCTTTTCAAAAAATTTCATTTTATGAATTCAGAACAAAACAATAAAGGAATAACTTTCATAATCAGAACATCCATAAATGAATCAAGAAAGGAAATATCTGCCATGTCAGCATTACAGCAGCAGTCATCTGTCATCTCTCTGGAGAAGTATGAAGCGCTCCCGGAAGACATAAGAATGGAAGTTTTTGACGGAATCCCTTACAATATGGCCAGCCCATCGCAGATCCATCAGACAATACTTACGGAACTGCTCGTCAGTATCCGCGGATATCTCAAACAGAAGAACGGCAGCTGTCAGGTATTTCCTGCTCCGTTCGGTGTGATGCTTTCCAGTTCTCCGCTTACCATTGTCCAGCCGGATATCATGATTATCTGTGATCGAAACAAACTGGATGGAAAACGCTGCAGCGGCGCTCCGGATTTCATTATTGAGATCGTCTCCCCTGCATCTGCATCCAGTGATTACATCAGAAAATTATTTTATTATCAAAATTATGGAGTACGTGAATACTGGATTGTAGATCCCCGCAGAAAAATCGTAACGGTCAATTATTTCGCAGATAATATTTTAAACGTCCAGTATTCCTTTGACTCCATTATTAAAGTCAACATATATGATGACCTGTATATCGACTTTGCTGAAATTTCCCGCCTGCTGAATCTTTGATATTTTCCGCAGAGCGACCTCATGGGGCCATGAACAGATCCGTTTTTTCACAGCCCATTCTTGCTAAACGACCATGCCTGCGCTGCGGACATTACCACAGGTGAAAGCCGATTGCTCCGCTGCTTTGCGCTCCCTGTTTTAATACTTTGCCTCCATCTCCTTCACCCGCTCATAAAGGAAATCATTCGCCGGCACATAGATCCCACGCTTCCTGGCCAGTTCGCGCACTGTCCCCGCGAACATCTCCACCTCGGACGGGCGTTTTGCCACGCCGTCCTGGCGCATGGACGGCATACCGTCCGGAGAAAGCGTCCCGAGGATGTCAATGTACTCATTCAGATCTTCCTCTCCGATCGGAATTCCCTCGCACCGGGCAAGAGCGATCACCTCACGCATCGCGGCGATCATCGTCCGGTTCGGCTCGCCGGGGATCAGACAGCCGTGATAAGTCGTCTCATAGACCATGCAGGTCTGATTGACGCCGACGTTCAGCATGAATTTCCCCCAGAGCCGTCTCATAATATCCGCGTCTTTTGTATAAGGAACTCCGACCCGGTCAAAATACTCACAGACGGCGTTTACATTCGCTTCCTGGCAGGCTTCTTTCGCGCCGAGGCGCAGCTCGCCCCTTTTTGTGTAAGTGAGCTCATCCCCGAATTTCATTGCATCCATTCCCTGCGCCACCGTATAGACGAGGCGTTCTTTTCCATAGCGGGACGCAATGATCTCCTCGCTTGTGATGCCGTTCATCACGGACAGAATAATCGTGTGTTCTCCGACACAGTTTTTCATCGTATCGAGCGCGGATGGCAGGCCGTTGTACTTGACCGCCACGATGACAAGATCCGCCGGTTCTGCCTGGTCATCCGCCACAATCGGCATATGGCGCGGCTTTCCGTTTTCATAAAAAGTCCGGTCTTTATATTTTCTGACGCGTTCTTCATCCATCACACAGCACATTCCGTCAGGACCTGCGCCATCCAGAATACACGTTCCAAAGAGCATGCCGAGCGCTCCCATTCCTATGACTGCTGTCTTTTCTATCTTCATTTTTATCTCCTGAACCTTTCTTTCCTGATGTTCTCCCACGGTGCGGCGTGAAATATTACGGCCTTCTCGCCTGCAGTTCTGCGGACCTTCCGCTCACCGGCTTCTTCCTCGCTGTTTCGCGAATCTTCCGCTTCCTGGTCTCTTCCTCACGGTTCCGCAGTGCTTTACGGCTTCACGCCTCCCCTTTTCAGTCCCGCAGAGCTTCGCAATTTCCCGGCCTCTTTCCTGCAGTCCCGCGGGTGCTCACAGCTCCCTCCGCGCAGTACCAGTACTGCCCTGCGCAATTAACGGTGAATTCTGCACCAGCTGTTTCCGCCAGTACTGCGTTGTCGTCAGTCAGCCGGGCAGTCCTCTACTTTGGCATCTCAATTCCGAACCGCACCCACATATGGTACTCGATCAGCTTCGCGCATTTTTCATAAGTCAGAAGTTCCGTATTCAGGCACAGGTCATAATTGTACGGATCTTTCCATTCAAGTCCCGTATGATATCTGTGATATTCGCTCCGGTACTTGTCCATCCGCTGGACATGGCGGGCCGCGTCTTTTTCCGAGATGCCCTGGCGGGCCGCTTCACGGCTGATGCAGCATTCTTTCGAAGCATAGACGAATACCCGGAGCATGTTCGGCACGTCTTTCAGCACATACGTACAGCCGCGTCCGATCCCGATGAAGGATTCCCGTTCCGCAAGCTCTTTCAGTACTTTCGCCTGATAATTGAACAGGTTCTGGTCTGATATGAAATTGCCGCTCTCCGGCGGGATCAGTTCGCCTTTGTAGACTTTTCTCGAAACGCGGTACAGCAGGCTGTTCTTCACATGCTCGTCCGCCGTCGCAAACAGTTCTTCGTTGATCCCGCTCTGCTCCGACGCGAGGCGCAGAATCTTCCTGTCATACAGATCGATCCCGTAATCCTTCGCGAGGATCGTCCCGATCGACGTGGCCCCGCTTCCGCATGTTCTTGTAATCGCAATCACAAAACGCTCCATACCTAAATCCTCCTTCTTCTGTTTTTTCACACATTTCCGTGTCATCCGGTCAGAAAGCTCCGCTTCTTCCTGATCCGGCGGCTCTGATCCACTCTTCCAGATACGCCGGCGTCAGTTCTCCTCCGTTCGCGCCCGGAAACAGCGTGCTGCAGGAAGCTCCGGCGCAGGCATAGCGGCAGGCCTCCTCTATATCATCGCCCGCGAGGATACGGCTGATAAACAGCGCGTTCATGCAGTCTCCCGCACCTGTCGTGTCCGCCGGCTGTACCTTCACGGCCGGAACGTATCCGCTTCTCCCGCTTTCCTTTACGCTGTAATAGCAGCCTTTTTCCCCGCATTTGATGATAACGTTGGCCACTCCGTTTTCATGATAGACTTTCGCGGCCTCCTCCGCCGTCTTTGTTCCGGTCATCCCGAGCACGTCGTACAGGCTTGGAAGAAAATAATCGATCAGAGGAAGAACTTTCCGGATTCCGTTCAGACCCAGTTTTTCCTTGTCATAGGCGAGATCTCCCAGCACGACCGCGCCTTTCTTTTTCATCTCTGTCAGATACTCAAAGAGTCCGTCCTTCTCCAGAAACGGCATCGAAAACAGGCTCGCAAGAGAGACCGCACGGATATTTTCCGTCCGCGTACATTCCAGATCCTCACGCGTCAGACAGCTGTGTGCTCCCCTGACCGAGAACGTGTGCCGCTCCCCTTTCGCGTCCACCAGAACCAGGGAAGTTCCGGTTCTCACATCCTTCTTCAGCGCCAAAAAATCCGTATCCACGCCTCTTCTTATCAGCGCGCTTCTCAGGAAATCCCCGTTCTGATCCTCTCCGATCCCGCCAACAACCGCCGCGTGCAGTCCCAGATCCGCAAGCCGGACTGCCTGATTGACCGCGTCGCCCCCGATCCGGATCTGAATATCGGATATCCTCTGCTTTTCCAGCCAGTCCTCATTTTTTCCCACCGGCATCGCCATGATGTCCGTCACGGCCATTCCAATGCACAGCACGTCCACAGGCCGTCTGCCTTCGCCTTTTGACATCTTCTCACACTTCCTCTTTCTGCGTCAGTCTCTGCATAATATATTCTTTCTGCCGCTCCACATGCTGCGACATGACTTTCAGAACCTTCTCCTCATCGCCTTTTTCCAGCGCGCTGACAATCTCGTCATGCTCCCGGACAAGCTGAGAATGTGTCGATTTATCTTTAAGATACTCCAGGCGGTAGCGGTACATCTGCTCTCTCAGATTGCTCAGAATCTGCATGAGCTTCTTGTTTTCCGTCATTCTGTAAATGATCTCGTGAAATTCTTCATCCGCCTGCGCGTACGCTGCAATATCGGAACCGTGCAGAACCCTTTTGAATTCCGCCGCCGCTTTCTGCAGTTTCTCAATCTGTTCTCCCGTATGTTTCCGGCACGCGCGCTTGACTGCCAGCTCCTCAAGCGCAAGCCGCACCTCCAGCACATCCTCCAGCTCGGATACCGTGATCTCCGCCACGATTGCCCCTTTCCTCGGAATCATGATGACCAGCCCCTCCAGTTCAAGCTTGCGGATAGCTTCCCTGACCGGAGTGCGGCTCACCCCCAGCTTCTGCGCAAGGTGAATCTCCATCAGCCTTTCGCCCGGCTCCAATTCTCCCTTCAGAATTGCCTGTCTCAGCGTCTGGAATACGACGTCCCGCAGCGGCAGATATTCGTTCATCTGTAATTGGAATGCATCCATATGATTTCTCCTCCGTATTTCTTGATTATGCAGATCCTGCTGTCCACGCCCCCGCGGTCACCCCCGGATCCTGTCCCGTACTGCCCATTCGATCGGCCGCAGTCATTCTGCCGCAGGCTGCGATCCCCGCAGATCCTGCCCCGTACTGCCCGTCCGATCGGCCGCAGTCATTCTGCCGCAGACCGCCTCGGGGTCTCACAGCAGTTCCGTCAGGATCACCGCGCAGTCTTTTCCTCTGCCGCGCTTCATCCGGCCGTACGCTTCTTTGGCCCGGGCTTCATCGCCGAATAGTCCGAACACTGTCGGTCCGCTTCCGCTCATCATGGCCCCGGCCGCCCCGAGACGTCTCATCTCATCCTTCAGTTCCTGAATCACAGGATGCGCCGGTATCGTGACCGTCTCAAGGACATTTCCCATCAGATCCGCCATCTTTTTTAAATCCCCGCTTCGAATGGCCGCGATCTGTCTGTCAATGTCCGGATGTTCCTTCAGCCTGTCCGCTTTCAGATTCCCGTAGACAAATCCTGTGGACACATCAACCGGAGGCTTCACGAGCAGCACATGGCAGCGCGGCGCGGCGGGAAGGCGGCTCAGCTTCTCTCCGATCCCTTCCGCCAGAGCGGTTCCCATCATAATGCAGTACGGAATGTCCGCGCCCAGCCGCACGCCCCGCTTCTGCAGTTCCTCCTCGGAAAGCCCCAGATCAAACATCCGGCTGACGCCTTTGAGAACTGCCGCCGCGTCGGTGCTTCCCCCCGCAAGTCCGGCCGCGATCGGGATTTTTTTGTACAGATCGATCCGCAGCCCCCGCCCGATCTTAAATTCCTCCATCAGCAGAGCCGCCGCCCGGTACGCAAGATTCCTCTCGTCTGCCGGAAGTCCCGGCGCGTCTGTCCAGAGCCGGATTCCCGGTTCGCTCTCCGCCGTCAGATAAATCTCGTCATGCAAACTTACACTTTGCATAATCATGCGAAGTTCGTGATAGCCGTCCGGCCGTTTCGCAAGAACATCAAGGCCAAGATTAATCTTGGCCTGTGCTTTTATCCTCAGTCTTTCCATGATCCTCCCCTCACCAGAAAACACTGGTTTGTACTCCTTTGTACTTTGTATACAATGTAACTGTATTGTACAATCTTCTCCCCTTCCTGTCAATATAAAACCGCGCTTTTTTACCCAAATTTAACATGGAATAAGTGACGGCCGCGGCGGATCCGTTACCGGTTTCCGGCCTGTATGCTCTTCATAAGCACGATACGCTCGCCTGCCTTCAGATCCGGGGATTCCAGACCGTTCATTTCGAGAATCTGCTCCGGCATCAGGCAGTATTCCTTCGCGATATCCCAAAGGGAATCGCCGGGCTGCACGATATAGCCGGTGATCCCGGGGATCGCTTCCAGCTTCCGCATATCATATTCTTTCTCTTCAATTTTCTGTATGCAGGTCTGCTTCACGGGGCGGACCGCAAACACATTCAGGCTGACGACCGCACGGACTTCAATTTCCTCGCTGTCTGACATTGTGGCTGAGAGCTGCTCCAGTCCGGCGTTCAGCGTAAAGCGGCAGTTCCGGTCCAGCCCCTGTATCTCGATAAGATAGGAAAACGGGATCACGCCTTCAAGGATCGCAAACGGCATGGAATCATCCGAAGTGATATACAGGATGGAGACCGGGACAGCCCCCTCCGCCTGGATTCCGCCTTCCACGATCCGGAGCTGATCTGTCTTGACACTCCCGCTGCAGTTGCAGATCTGGAGGATCCTCGGCCTCGACGGCTGTATTTTTATCCTCCCTCCCGCCTTGCATTTCGATTCGTTGCGCATGATCAGGCTCTCGTAGACCTCGTCCCTGGCCGTCACCGCAAGCTCCATATCCGGCGAAAACACGTCCTCCAGGATTTCCGCCTCCTCATTCCCGTACAGCCTGAGCTCAAGCTCCAGCACTCCCTCCAGATGCAGAAGCCGCAGTTCGCCGTCCGTATCTTCCTTCGCGGTAAGCTCCGCCTGCGAGAGCACCGTCTCAATATCCGGAACAAGTCCCTGCCTGCAGCCGGAGCACAGAAGCTTCCCCTCAAACGGGATCGTATACTCCATCCACTGCGCCGACTCTGTCTCATCCTCCGC
The DNA here is from genome assembly GCA_947630005.1 of uncultured Lachnospiraceae bacterium. Classification (GTDB taxonomy): domain Bacteria; phylum Bacillota; class Clostridia; order Lachnospirales; family Lachnospiraceae; genus Choladousia. The sequence continues at coordinate 51,324 of CANRGB010000003.1, read as the reverse complement.
CCGGTAAAGAACAAAAAGAAACAGTCTGCCCTGTATCTCGATCTCGCCGTCAAGCAGTTTCGTCCGGCAGCTTCTCAGCTGCACCGTTTCCCAGAGAATCTCGCGGATATTCGGCTTGTTCGGCGCAAGAGGCACCTCCTCTTTCAGCCGGAAAATATCTTTGTTCTGCACCTGCAGCTGCATCAGCTCCAGTTTTTTCCTCTTTTCACATGTCCGCACCGGCGTCTGCGTTTCAACCGCGGCGGACAGGTCGTAGATCTCGTCTGACGCGGCGGAAAAGCCCAGAATACTGCGGACCGCCAGTTTGCGCGAATTGATCATGGACACGCTCAGGTCCTCTGTCTCATGGCGAAGCCTGATATTCTCGCCGGCCTTTGCCCCTTCCATCGGAAAAGACTCTTCAAACGGCAGCTTCCGGTCCAGTCTGTGTATCTGGCGTTCTTTCGTACTGTCCATGTACAGGATCCCCACTTCCATAAACCCGTCGACAAACACCTTTCCGTTCTCGGTCCTCACATTCTCCAGGACGACCCGTTCCTTGCTCTGGATGATCATCTCCACGTCCGGGCAGGCGTCCGGCACGTTAAAATCCTCATCCAGCGTGATCTGTGCATGGGCATTCCTGACCTGCCGGCACATATGAATATTTTTCATCAATAAATCCATGACGCATCTCCTTTCCTGTAAAAACGCGCAGGCTTACTGTATCATGACCTCTTTTTCGCGCGCCTCGATCTTCAGCACGATATAAGGATACGAGGGCTCTTTCGTGATCTGCTCCTCGTTCGCCGGCCCCAGAAGCCGCGTGTCCAGGTAGACCGTCGTTTCATCCTCCGTACACTCGGTCACGGAAATGCTGTAGCCTCCCGTTTTCTGCTCCCCGTATCCCCGGATCAGGTACTGGTTTCCCCCGTCCGTATAGGCCATGCGTATCTCGCCCTGTTTGTTTTTCTCGATCTCGGCCGCCAGCTCTTCCGGAATTTCTTCCTTTGCCACGACCGTAAATTCCACTTCGCTTCTCTGACTGTCCTTCGCTTCTTTTTTCTGACATCCCGCAAGCCCGATCAGCGCCACGCACGCCGCCAGGCACAGCCAGATCCATCTTTTCACATCCGTCACCTGCATCACCGCGCTTTATTCCTATCTTATTGGAAGATCGGGTCAAATATGAATTTTTATAAAAATTCCTGGTCACTTTCGGTTGCCATCCCTTCTCTGATTCAGTATAATGAATAAGTTATTACTATTCACTTACATCAAAGGAGAACCCATGAACACCACAAAAACTACTATCACCACCATGATCCCGGAGCCGACGCAGCCCGCAAAGCCGGTGCGCGAACGTTTCTCCGGAATCCTCGTGCACCCCACCTCGTTTCCGTCCCCGTACGGGATCGGAGACCTTGGCCCGGGCGCTTACGACTTTATTGATTTTCTGGAAAAATCCGGCCAGCATCTCTGGCAGGTGCTTCCGCTCGGTCCGACCGGCTTCGGCGATTCTCCCTACCAGGGATTTTCCGCCTTTGCCGGACAGCCGCTGATCATCAGCCCGGACAAGCTGATCGAACAGAAGCTGCTGACAAAAGAGGACGTCGCGGACAACCCCGCCTGGGATCCCCGCAAGGTCGATTACGGCCCCGCGATCCAGTACAAGACAAAACTGCTCAGAAAAGCATGGGCCAATTTTGCCCACACGCCGGACAAAACCCTGATCGAGGAATTTGAGGCATACTGCCTGGAGGAAGCCGGCTGGCTGGACGACTACGCGCTCTTCATGGCATGCAAGGATTACCACGAGGGACGCCCCTGGCTTGAATGGGAGGAAGATCTGGTCGACCCGGATCCGGAATTAAAGGATAAATGGCGCGGCAAACTCGCCGGGCAGATCCGGTACTACTCCTTCCTGCAGTTTATTTTCGAAAAACAGTGGATGGAACTGCGCGAATACGCGCATGAGAAGGACATTGAGATCATCGGCGATATCCCGATCTTTGTCTCCCCGGACAGCTGCGACGTCTGGGGAAATCAGAAGCTGTTCCAGCTCGATCCGACAGGGCATCCGCTCTGTGTCGCCGGAGTTCCGCCCGATTATTTCAGCGCGACCGGACAGCTCTGGGGGAATCCGCTCTATGACTGGGAATACCACAAAAAGACCGGATACCAGTGGTGGATCGACCGGATCCGCCGCCAGCTGAAATTCACCGACTATCTGCGGATCGACCACTTCCGCGGCTTCGAGGCGTTCTGGGCCGTGCCGGCCGGCGAGGAGACCGCCATCAACGGTTCCTGGATCAAGGGCCCCGGCGAGGATCTGTTCCGCGCGATCGAAAAAGAGCTCGGGGATGATCTCCCGATCATGGCCGAGGATCTCGGCATCATCACGCCCGAGGTCGAACATCTGCGCGATTCGCTCGGCTTCCCCGGCATGAAGGTGCTGCAGTTCGGTTTTGAGAACATGAAGGACGACAACTATATCCCGCATTTCTACAAGACGACGAACTGCATCTGCTACACCGGCACGCACGACAACGACACGACGATGGGCTGGTATCAGACGCAGCCGGAAAAGGTCAAGGACAGGATCCGCCGCTACGGAAATACCTCCGGCGACTATGTGAGTCTCGACTTTATCCGCATCTGCTTCTCCTCGATCGCCAGGTACGCGATCTTTCCGATCCAGGATCTCCTGGTTCTCGGAAGCGAAGCGCGGATGAACACCCCGGGCGTCGCCGCCGCCAACTGGGCGTTCCGCTACACAAAAGAGGACCTGACTCCTGACCGCGCCGAGTGGCTGCTTATGACGACGCAGCTGTTCGGACGGGACTGACCGTCCGTATCTGACAGGAGGGATCCGATTTATGATCCGTTTTACAGCGACGGCCGTCTTCCTGTTTTTCTTCCTCGTTCTTTCCATTCCCGTCTTTTTCGTGGAATGGCTGATCGGGAAACGCAGTCCCGCGCTGAGGGACCGCAGCTCGCTCCGGATCGTCCAGTGGGGATTCCGGATCTGTATCCGGATCTCCGGCGTGCGGCTGACCGTACTCGGAGAGGAGAACGTGCCGAAGGACCAGGCCGTCCTTTACATCGGCAACCACCGAAGCTACTATGATATCGTGCTGACTTACGCGCGCTGCCCGAATCTGACCGGCTACGTCGCCAAAAAAGAGATGCTGAAGATTCCGCTTCTCTCGACCTGGATGAAGTACGTACACTGCCTTTTCCTCGACCGCTCGGATATCCGGGAAGGGCTGAAGACCATCCTCGCGGCGATCGAAAAGATCAAAAGCGGCGTCTCGATCATGATCTTTCCGGAAGGAACGCGCGGCACGGGCGCTTCCGAGCTCGAGATGCTGCCGTTCCACGAAGGTTCCTTTAAGATCGCGACCAAATCCGGGTGTCCGATCATCCCGGTCGCCATCACAAACTCGTCGGCAATGTTTGAGGATCACCTTCCCCGCGTAAAACGGGCAGACGTGATCATCGAATACGGCAGACCGATCGAACCGGCGAAGCTGCCGCGGGCGGAGCAGAAATTTATCGGAAAAAAAGTGCAGGAAGAACTGCTGGAAATGCTGAAAAAGAACCGGAAGCTGCTGGACGACGGCAAAAAAGGTAAACATTCCTGACCGCTTCGCGGATACTGCCGTAAACAGGACGCGGCCCCGCCGCTTCGCAAAAAAATCGAGCAGGAGGCGTTTTTTCCTCCTGCTCGTCTGTTTTCAGGAAGCGTCTCCGGCATCCTGTATTCCGGACGCCGCCGCCTTCTCATACTCCGCGAGGATCAGCTCCTGGATCTTCCCGCGCGTCTTCGAGTTGATCGGATGCGCGATGTCGCGGTATTCTCCGTCCGAGGCTTTCCTGCTCGGCATCGCGATGAACAGTCCTTTCTCTCCTTCGATGACTTTGATATCATGCACCACAAATTCGTCGTCCAGCGTGATAGAGACGACCGCTTTCATTTTTCCCTCTTTTGTCACTTTTCTGACTCTTACATCTGTTATAGTCATACACATTTTCCCCCGTCTGCTACGCGGACCGATCCGCGCGGCATGTTACATTTCGTATCTCTTATCCGATTCCACTACGATCCTGATCCCGTCTTCTCCGACATAGCGGGACCCGGCCCGGATCGTATCCCGGCTCTCGACGATGCAGTTCTCAAGATACACGCTGCTGCCAAGATATACATCGTTGAGCACAATGGAATTTTTAATCACACAGTTGTTTCCGACAAACACTTTTTTGAAAATCAGAGAATTTTCAATGTAGCCGTTGATGATGGAGCCTCCCGCGACCAGGCTGTTTTTCACAACGCTCCCCGGATTATACTTCGCAGGCGGATTGTCGTCCACCTTTGAATGTACGTCCGGGTACTCGCGGAAGAAGTAATCCCGGACTTCCTTCTTCAGAAAATCCATGTTTGTCCTGTAATAGGATTCCACCGACGCGATATTGCTCCAGTAGGATTCAAGTCTGTAACCGTAAACGCGCCGCTTGTCCCTGCAGCGGATCAGCACATCCTTTACAAGATCGTACCTGCCTTCCCCGACCGACTTTTCAATCATCTCGATCAGCTGGCGTCTGCGGATAATATAGATTCCGCAGGAGATCGTCTGGGAGGAGGCCGTCATCGGCTTCTCGTCAAACTGCACGATGCGGTCGTCCTCGTCCAGGCGGAGCACGCCGAACCGCGTCGCGTCGTCCGTGCCGGCAATGTCCTTGCAGATCACCGTGATATCCGCGTTTTTCCTGACATGGTATTCCAGAACTTTCTCGTAATCCAGTTTGTAGATCCCGTCGCCGGACGCGATCACCACGTACGGCTCATGGCACTCGCGCAGAAAATCCAGATTCTGGTAAATGGCGTCCGCGGTCCCCCGGTACCAGAAGCTGTTCTCCGGCGTCACCATCGGCGGAAAGACGAACAGTCCGCCCTGTTTGCGCCCGAAATCCCACCATTTGGAAGAGCTGAGGTGCTCGTTCAGCGACCGGGAATTATACTGCGTCAGAACGGCCACCTTCTGTATCCCCGAATTGGACATGCTGCTCAGCGGAAAGTCGATGCTCCGGAAGCTGCCCGCGATCGGCATCGCCGCGATTGCCCGCTTGTTTGAAAGTTCTCTCATCCGGCAGCTGTTCCCCCCGGCCAGGATCATTCCTACCGCCCTCATACAATATCACCTGCCTTGTCCAGAATTTCTCCGCTGCCAAGCATACCGCCCGGATAATCCTCCTTCACGGTCACGCCGGTCACCGCCGTGTTCCTTCCTATGCTGACATCCGGCGGGATTACGGCGTTCTCGCCGATCACCGCGAGACCGAACGAGTAAACGGCCGGCTTTACCCGGTTCGGAAGCTCCACGCCCACCCCGACCTGCGACCGCTCGCCGATCACCGCGTTCTCCGCGATGATGGCTTTGTCGACCAGCGCGCCCGCTTTGATAACCGCGTTCTGCATAATGATCGAGTCCCGGACGAGAGCGCCCGGCTCTATGATCACGCCCGGACTGATCACCGACTTGTAGACCTTGCCGTATATCTCCGTCCCGTCCCCGATCAGGCTGTCCAGTATAAACGCTTCCGACCCGATATACTGCGGAGGCAGAATATCATTCTTCGTATAGATATTCCAGAATTCCTCATACAGGTTGAACTCAGGGACGATCGCGGTCAGCCCCATGTTCGCCTCCCAGTAAGATCCGAGCGTCCCGACGTCCCGCCAGTACCCGTTGAATTCGTAGGCCGCCAGCTTTTCCCCTTTCCCATGGCAGTAGGGGATGACATGCTTTCCAAAATCACAGCTGCTCTGGTCGGACAGCGCGATCAGGGCCTCCTTTAAGGCCTGCCAGGAAAAGATATAAATGCCCATGGAGGCCAGATTGCTCTTCGGCGCGTCGGGTTTCTCCTGGAATTCGACGATCCTGCCGTCCGGGTCCGTCACAACAATGCCAAAACGGCTCGCCTCCTCCATCGGCACAGGCATGACCGCGATCGTGACATCCGCGTGGTGCGCTTTATGATAATCCAGCATGATCTCATAATCCATCTTATAGATATGGTCGCCGGAAAGGATCAGCACATAATCCGGATGGAACGACTCCATATAAGCCAGATTCTGATAGATCGCGTTCGCCGTTCCCGTATACCACTCGGTCTTTCCTGTCTTCTCGTACGGCGGGAGCACGGTAACGCCGCCGACGTTCTTATCCAGATCCCATGGAATCCCGATGCCGATATGCGTGTTCAGCCGGAGGGGCTGGTACTGCGTCAGCACCCCGACTGTATCGATCCCGGAATTAATGCAGTTGCTCAGCGGAAAATCAATAATGCGGTACTTTCCTCCAAACGCCACCGCCGGCTTCGCGACCTTTGAAGTCAGCACTCCGAGACGGCTGCCCTGGCCTCCGGCCAGAAGCATGGCTATCATTTCTTTCTTGATCACATTATCACCTCTGCATGCAGTTATTCGCAAATAGTATACCATACTTCCCCAAAATAATAAACATATATTACAAATTTTCCCGGAAAAGCGGAAGGTTTTTATCATAAATAACGTAATTCTTTTGCATAAGTTCCATTTCTTCCCCTTTTGCACTGGAATTATGCAGTAAATCATTTATTTATTTTTGTATAAATTTACTATTTTCGACACATAAAAGTTCTTGGATTTTTGAAAAGGTGAGCGTATAATAGATTATACACCAATAGATAAGGAGATTTGCAGAATGTATCAAATAAATTATAATCAGCCCGTGCATGTCCACTTTATCGGTATCGGAGGAATCAGCATGAGCGGTCTCGCGGCTGTTCTCCTGAAAGAAGGCTTTACCGTCAGCGGCTCCGACGCGAAGGAATCTTCACTGACCACCTGGCTGGCAGGACTCGGCGCTTCCATCGCTTACGGACAGACCGCTTCAAATATTACGGAAGACATCGACGTCGTCGTCTATACCGCGGCAATCCACCCCGACAATCCGGAGTTCGCCGCCGCGAGGGAAAAAGGGCTTCCCATGCTCTCCCGCGCGGAGCTTTTAGGGCAGCTTATGCGCAATTACAGCATGCCGGTGGCGGTCGCGGGAACGCACGGCAAAACCACCACGACTTCCATGCTCACCCATCTGATGATGGCGGGAGAACTTGACCCCACGATCTCCGTAGGCGGCATCCTTCGCTCCATCGGCGGAAATATCCGGCTCGGCTCCTCCGAAGTATTTCTGACGGAGGCATGCGAATATACCAACAGTTTCCTCGAACTTGCCCCGAAGATCGGGATCATTCTGAACATTGAAGCCGATCATCTTGATTTTTTCAAGGACCTCGACGATATCCGGCATTCTTTCCGGCTTTTTGCCGGGAAAATACCGGCGGACGGGACGCTGATCATCGAAAGCGGCATCCCCGGCCTGGATTTTTTCACCGACGGTCTTCCCTGCCGGGTCGTGACCTACGGTCTTCACGAAGGCGGCTGCCATGCGGCGGATATCTCCTATGACGCGCAGGGATTTGCCTCCTTTACGTTCGTAAAAGACGGCGTCCCCGCAGGGCGGTACCGCCTGTCCGTTCCGGGAGAGCACAACGTCTCCAACGCGGTCGCCGCTCTCGCCGCGGGCAGCCTTCTATCCATCCCCTATGAAAAAATGGCCGAGGGACTGCTCAGTTTTGAGGGCACCGACCGCCGTTTTGAGAAAAAGGGGGAGGTTTCCGGAATCACGGTCGTGGACGACTACGCGCATCATCCGACTGAGATCGAAGCGACGCTGCGGGCGGCCGGACATTATCCCGGAAATACCATCTGGTGCGTGTTTCAGCCGCATACTTACAGCCGCACCAGGTCTTTGATGGACGATTTCGTAAAGGCGCTCTCTCTGGCCGACAAAGTCGTCCTCGCCGATATCTACGCGGCGCGAGAGACCGACGATCACAGCGTCAGTTCCGACATGCTCCGCGAAAAACTCGCCGCCAAAGGGAAAGACGTCTGGTATTTCCCCACCTTCCGTGAGATCGAAGATTTCCTCATGGAAAACTGCGCGCCGGGCGATCTGGTCATCACCATGGGAGCCGGCGATATCGTAAAAGTCGGCGAAGAACTTCTGAAAAGATAGGCGGACACACGTTCGGACGGCTGACAGGATGCGCACGAGCGCGTGCGCGGAAAATGCTGCTTTCGCAGCCGCGCTCGGCGCGAGAATGTGCCTTTGGCACATTCTTTTTTATTTTTCTGATCCGCCCGTTTCTCACCTGTTTATCCACATGATATCCCGCCGAATCCCCCTGTAAACGCGCTTCTCTGTAAAGTTATCCACATTATCCACATACTTATACACATTTTTCTTTCCACATCCGGTGGATTACCCGGTGGATAATCTGATTTACATAATATTTCAACATTTTCCGCCTTTTGCCGCCGTTTTACGCGCACCGGTCTTTTTATTGTCAACTTCTTATCCACATTATCCACAGAAAGACTGCTGTTCCCGGCCGGCAGAAGGAAAAACACGGACCGGCCGTAAAATCCCCGCACAAGGTACAAAAACATCCTGTTCTCTTTTTCGTCCGAATATGTTATACTCAGGTTCACGGAGCGGTTCTCAGACGGAGAGCGCACGGAGTTTCAACGGAAACATGGGGCTGCCCGCAGCGCGGGCATGAAAGTTTTGCCGCCGCGTTTCTCATGCGGCGTCATTTCGCCTGGCGAAAACGGATGCCGCGGCGGTTTTTGGGAGGCTGATCATGAGACTACATACGACTGCTCCCTCCGGAGCTACCCTGGTTCAGAACACCTTTATTGACCACTATATGCTGCAGGCAAACGGAGAATACGTCAAAGTCTACCTTTACCTTCTGCGCTGCGCCGCGGGAAATATGGACCTGACTCTCTCCTCTGTCGCGGACGCGCTGGAGTACACCGAAAAAGATCTGCGCCGCGCGCTGTCCTACTGGGAAAAAATGAATCTTCTGCAGATGCGCTGCGCGCCCGACGGCACGATCCAGGACATCACGTTCGACAGTCCTCCGGTTTCCGCCGCGCCAAAGCCCGCCGCCTTTCCGGAGCAGGCGGACGGCCGTTCCTTCGCGCCGGACCGGGGCCGGATGGACACGCTCAGAGAAAAAGACGATATCCGTCAGCTCTTTTTCGTCGCGGAGCAGTACCTTCAGCGCACCCTTTCCTCCTCCGAGCAGGAGGAACTGCTGTACTATTACGATTCCCTGCATTTTTCGGCCGACCTGATCGAGTATCTGCTGGAGTACTGCATTTCCAAAGGCTCCGCCAGCCGGCACTATATGCGCAAAGTCGCGCTCGCCTGGGCGGAGGCCGGGATCACGACGGTCTCTCAGGCAAAGGAAGATACCAATCTGTACAACAAGAATTATTTCGCGATCATGAACGCGTTCGGCCTCAAAGGGCGGAACCCGGCCGCGCCTGAGCTAAAGATCATGTCCCACTGGATCAACGAGCTCGGCTGCCCGATCGATATCATCCTGGAGGCCTGCCACCGCACGATCCGCCAGACGCACCAGCCGAACTTCCAGTACGCGAACTCGATTCTGGAACAGTGGAAGAAGCAGGGCGTCCGCTCATCCTCCGATATCGAGATGCTTGACAGGAAATACAAGGCGGAGCAGGAAGAACAGAAAAAGGAACAGCAAAAAGAAGCAAAGGAACGCCGGCAGCCGCAGGCAAAACCCGGCAGCGGCAACCGTTTCAATAATTTTAATCAGAGAGAATACGATTACAGTCAGCTCGAACGGCGGCTTCTGAATTCCTGAGAGGCAGCGGCGTGCGGACTGCAGCCGGACCATCCCGATAGAAATGTGAGGACGACATGGGAATAACCAATTCACAGTATAACAGGATCATGCGCAGCTATGAGCAGCGGCAGTCTGACGGCCGGCACCAGCTTGAGAACCGCCGCAGAGAAATTTACGGGCGGTTTCCCGAGTTTGCCCGGATCGACGAGAAGATCGCCGCGGCAAGCACGGCCTGCGCGCGCGCGATGCTGCTTGCTCCGGACGGATCCGGCGAAAAGACAGCCCCGGACAGACAAACCGGACCATACGAAAAGGCAGACCCAACCGGGCAGATCGAACCAGGCGAAAAGGCAAACCCGGACAGACAGATCGGGTCCGGCGGCGCCCTGTCCGCTCCTGAAAACGAAAAGACGGAGGACGGCCGCGCTGTCCCGCCAGAAGTCTGGCTGGACAGAAAGACCGGAACGCCTTCGGCGGCGGCCCTGCGCGGCTACATCCGCAGTCTGTCCGCGAAAAAGACGGCCCTGCTCGCGGAAGCGGGGTATCCGAAAGATTACCTGGAACCGCATTTTTACTGCCCCGACTGCCAGGACACCGGCTATATCGGGACGCAAAAATGCCACTGCTTCCGGCAGGCGGTCATTGACCTTCTCTACACACAGTCGAACCTGAAAGAGTTTCTGGACAGGGAAAATTTTTCGGAATTTTCACTCGATTACTATCCGACCCGCATCGTTGACCGCGTGACGGGCCTGAACGCCAGACAGACCGCCAAACGCGCGCTCGACGAATGCCGAAAGTTCGTGGAAACGTTTGACACTTCCTTCGGGAATCTGTTTCTGTACGGGGATACCGGACTTGGGAAGACATTCCTCTCGCACTGTATCGCGCGGGAACTGCTCGATACCACCCACTCCGTGATTTATTTCTCCGCCTTCCGCCTGTTTGAGCTGTTCGCGGACGCGACGTTCGGGCGGAACGGGGAGGTTCCCCCGGATCTGGAACAGCATATTTTCGACTGCGATTTTCTGATCATTGACGATCTCGGTACGGAACTGACGAACACGTTTGTCTCCTCCCAGCTGTTCCTCATCCTCAACGAGCGCATTCTGCGGCGCAGGAGCACGCTGATCTCGACCAATCTCTCGCTCGGTACGTTCGCGGATACCTACTCGGAGCGGGTGTTTTCCAGGATCTCAAGCTCCTACACCATGCTGAAGCTGATCGGAGACGACATCCGGATCCGGAAAAAGCTGAAAAACGGCTGAACGGCAAGGCAAAAGCGCCTTTCATTTTCCGGACAGGTATCCGGGCATGACCGCCCGGATTATCCTCCCTGAATCTGAAAAGCGCTTTTGCTGTTCCGAAAAACGCGCGGCAGGTATTCCCTGATCAGTAATATTCCCTGATTTCCTCCCTTACCGCCTTTAATCTTCCGGAAATCTCTTTATCTGCTTCATTCCCAAGCAGTTCCCTCAGTTTCCGTATGTCGTCATTCAGTTTCGTCTCTGTTTCTATGTTGTCCGTCCCTTTGTCTAGTATCTGCTTATAGTCTTTCCAGGTCCTCTCGATCTCCTCGATCAGTCTCGTTCTGACCGCGCTTTCATTCTCAACGACCGAGTGTTTGCTCAGCCATGCGCTGATCCTCCTCCGCAGCTCCCCGTTGATACTGCCCTCCTCCTGAATCCGCTCCAGGATCGTTCGCGCAGTCCACGTATCGAACAGCCTGTCCCCCTCCGATGAGATGATAACGTCAATCAGCGCTCTCTCAACGTCTCCGATCGCCAGCCATCTCCCCGGATCTTCCTTTACGGCCTTCCATATCAGACAGTACATCCCGTCTTCCCCGCCTGCACCCATATGAATGATCTCGTCGGACAAAATAAGAGAAGAATAAGGGCGGAACTGCAGTCCGTTTCCGCTGGGCTGCAGCAGATGCAGCCGGTAAAATTTTTTGACCGCTCTGTCAAACGTTTCTTTTCCGATCTCTTTTCCCGCGGACAGATAATACGGTACGGTCAGAAGCATTTCCTGGGTTCTCTCCTCCTTTGGCAGCGCCAGGTACAGCCTTCTGCACAGGTCAAACACTTCCTTTTCCTCGTCGGAAAGCAGATTCTGGACGGTATTGTACAGATACGCCATCCGCTCATTCTGCGTTGCAGGCAGGCAATAGTTTGCTTCCCTTCCCTCTCTGGTCAGGGCCAGCAGCATCTGGATCGTAAGGGGATTTCCCTCGCCGTACTGAGAAATCCAGTCACTGGCGGCCTTTTTTCTGCCCCATCCGTCCCAGGAGGGAATCCCCAGAACCGTCTCCAAATACCATTTCCCGTAAGCCAGACTCTGATCGGCGCTTAATTCCTCCAGCCGGCAGCTGACCGGCGAACTCTCCACGATATCCCGCGTCGTCAGGATCGTCTTGAATACCCGGGCGTCAAACCGGTAAACAAATTTCTTTATGCGGTCCTGATCGTTCCTGTCCAGAGAATCCATGTCGTCGATAACCAGCAGGAATCTCTTTCTCTTTCCGGTATCCTCACTGTTCTCATTTATCTGTCTGACTATCTTATCCTCGGTTCCGGACAGGTCGTCTTCCAAAACTCCGATCTCCAGCAGACCGGCAAGTTTTCTGATCAGCTCTCCGTAACTGTGGATATCCGCTTCCTTTTCATGGTCCTGCGGATGATAGTCCGCAAAATCAGACGCGTAAAAGCTTTTTTTGGCGGACAGGAATATCAGGTTTGAATAACCGTACCGGTCTCTCCGCATCAGCAGCTCGCTCAAGATCGACAAAACCAGCGCAGTCTTTCCGACGCCTCCGTTTCCCGTGATCTGGATCATCTGCATGTTCCAGTCCCGGCAGAACTCAACCACATTCTCTCTGACCGGGCAGATCTCAAAACAGTATTTGTAGCTGCTCCTCAGCACTTCGCCAAACCCGGGGTACGAGGAAATATTGATAAAAACGTCGCTGCTGGCCGACCGCACCCATCCGGAAGACTCCGGAAAGATCATTGCGTTCTCTCCGAACAGTTCCGTACGCCGGTATTCCGCGCGCTTTTCTTCAAAATCCGCCGTCAGCTCCCCTCCGGCTTCCCGTATATTTCCCGGAATCACGCCGTCGTAATGCAGCAGATCAAATTCGGATCCGTATCCGTGATCCTCCGTGCAGCCGTATACAAGAAAATGCGGTTCCTTGCCCTCCAGAAAGTCCGGAACTCCCAGAAACGGGCTCAGGCAGTAATACCGGACCAGTCCGCTGTTTGTATCCATGACGGAATAAAACAGCCGATTGCCTTTTTTTGACCAGCAAAAGGAATCCCCCGCCAGCGAAATTTCTTCCGAGTAGGAAGCGCCCTTCCTGAACTGCTCGCAGATGATCCGGCCGTTTCCGTCATTCTCTACAGGAACGATATAGGAGCAGATTTTGCCGGAAAACATTTCCCCGAACAGCCGGAACGCTTCATCCGCGTCATCATAAAAAGCAGAAAAATCAACCGTGTTGATAAAATGCGCGTTGTTATTCCTCACATCGCGGAGCCTGCACAAAACGGCAGTCTCCTTCTGTACCGCAGCTTCCATCCCCAGTCTTCTCGCGCCGGAGATTAAAAGACTGGCAAACTTCCCCGGTTCGATCTGATCATTCCCGTATATGAACAGCTCTGAATAGATTTTTTTGCTTACCTCCCACGTGGCCCTCGCCCGGATCTTATCCCAGCCGATGGCAAAAACAAGCCTGGTCATATACCGGATGACGGAACGCGTGTAAAAGTACGCGAGTTCCGTCCTCCTCCTGCTCCGAAAATGATCGCGGCTGTCCAGAAGCATGTTTATCTCATAATCATTTATAAGCTCTTCTTCCATTTTCTCCTCCTGTCTGTGAAGCGGACCGCGTTTTACAGCGATCCGTATACCGCTCTGACTTTTCCCGCGGCTCTCTGTCTCGCCGTGTGAAGCGAAGGCGCTTCTGTCCCGATGATCGCCTGCAGCGACCGCTCATACCGGCTTCTGTTCTGATAGTTCACGATCCGCTCATACAGATCCATAAGCGCGGACGCGCAGCGGGGCGAGTCCGTATTCTCCAGCTTTACCAGGCTCAGAAGCTGTTCGCAGACTCTGTCAAAGGAAGCCGGATAGGCTACCGCATTCCTGGAACTGTAAATCTTCGAGCAGGCAAGCACCAGAGACAGCGCCTTCTCATTATCTTCCAGACACTGGGAGACCAGAGCCTCAACCTGCTCCGTAAACTGGTTCAGATAAACATTGCGGATACTAAAAAATATGTACCTTCCGTTTGTCTGGCCGAGGGAATTCAGGAACAGAGCCTCAAACAGCCCGCTTATCATCTCCGGATGTCCCATCAGGCAGAACGCGCATCCATAGACAAAGCTTTCGTCGTCTTTTATTTCCCCCCTGCACTCCTCATGCTTTCTTGTAACATACTGCGCGTACGCTTCGCAGAAACCCGCGTATTTTGCCATTTCCCTCAGATAAAACTGCGTCTCAAAAGAGAACTCCTGCTGCTCCGTGATCTCCACTGCGGCGCGGATCAGATCCGGCATATCTGAATGTCCTGCCTTGTCGATTATCTCGGATGCGGTATTGGAGTCTTTTTGAAACATTGCCCTTAAGCTCCGGTGCAGAATCTTCTTCCCGTCCGTGTCCGCCTGTTTCCACTCACTGATAATCTTGTCAACCTCTCCACTGCCGCCGGGTCCGAATATCTCGTCAAAGATCCTCCGCGCGTTTCTGGAACAGTTGTACAGCGCGTCCGTGTAGAAGGTTTTCCCCACGGCGAATTCTTCCTCGGAGGCGTTCTCAAAATACGGTTTCATTTCCCCCTGAAGCTTGTTCCCGACCGTTATTTCGGTCCGGTTCATATCTCTCTGGGAATCCTGGCTGACAAAGTTCATGAGCGCGCGGATATTCTCCGTGCTCTTTCTTTTCCGGCACAGACAGTAATATGCCGTTATACTGTAGAGCGCACGGTACAGCCATTTCTCGCGGATGACCTGATCGATCTCATCCTCATTTACGGATGTAAGATTTTCGTACAGGGCCAGCATCGCGTGCGCCGGCTGATACCAGTCCCAGTTTGTCAGCACATTGCGCAGCACCTTCCGATACAGCGGATCCTCATCGTCCCACACCTGATACAGCGCGCCTCCCACCGCTCTCAGGGCCCGGGTATTCAGCTCCCCTGTCAGAGATCCCAGAAAACCGTCCGTCGCCTTCAGGGCTAACAGAAACGGCTCATAGGGACACTGCTGGTCATGATGCCAGCACCAGTCCTTCAGATCCCGCGCCAGAATATTTTCCAGATCATAGCGGTGCTGCTGCGGCGGCGTGGAGGAAAGCAGTTCCATAAAATACTCCACGTCACCCGGGGAAAATTCTGTCACGAACACCCGGGTCTCCGTGATGCCGGAATCCTCTTCCAGCAGCACGCCGTACATATCCGGGATAGAAATCGTGGTATAAGCCGGGGCGCTGTCCTTGGGCAGCGCGCTGACATCGATAAGGTCTCTTAAATTCTCGAAATTATGTATTGTTCTAGGCATTTTCCGTATCTCCTCCACTCAGATTCACATCTTTTATAAGGTTCAGCAGAGTAACTTTATATTCCCCTCTCGGATCATGCACGATCAGCTCGATATCCATCGCCTGGTGCTTGTCGATTTTGTAGTGAACGGAAATATCCGTCCCGATCGGCGTCACTTTCCCGTTCGGCAGAGGCTTCCTCAGCCTCCGCAGCCTCTTTAGCAGACTGTCCTTCCATCCAAGTCCCCACAGAATATCCAGATACAGATACGCGGGATTCGACAATTTCATGAAGCGCTCCGTCGTATTCTCCACCGGCAGCGCCTGATTCTTTTCGGCAAGAACCTGCGGTTCCCCGCAGGGGTTGTCGATCATCAGATCCGCGTACAGCACGCTCTGCGGCATCTCAACGCTGAAATAGCAGTTGCACACGGCGGCGCCCCTGGCGATATCCTCCAGCGGCGAATCCGAAAACATCAGCCGCCCGCTCTCATACAGGCCTTTAAATCTTCTTTTCAGCATGTCGCGGATCGGCTTAAAGCTTGACATTCCCCCTGTCACGAAGAAATAATCAATATCGCCGACGCGGTAGCCAGACCGGCGGATCGTATCCTCGATGATACCGCAGACCGTTTTCCGGCTTCCTTCCTGCCCAAGCGGAGCCTCGCACAGCTCCCGCGTCCAGCTGTATACTTCCTCCGCGCTTACACTGCAGGACAGATGACAGCCGTCCAGAAAGACGTTTTCCTCATAAGGTGGCTGGCCATTGGAAGACAGACGTATTTTATAATCCTGCATCCTCTGAAACAGCCCGGAAATTTCATTTCTTCCCTCCATGCTGTTCCAGTTGTAGTCTCTGCCCATCTGGTCAGAGTACTGGCTGTTCAGTTTTTCGACGACATGCCGCACGATCATCTTGTCAAAATCATATCCCCCGAACGCAGGCTCCAGATTCGCCGCCGCCACTTCCCTTCTGCCGCCGTCTTTTGCCTGGTTCAGGAACTTTATCTTATAGCCGGTACACATCAGGGATCCCTGTTCCGGCTCCTCCGTCCCGCCGACCGAGATCTCCTGGATCGTCACGTCGGTGGTCCCGCCGCCTATGTCAACGACGATCGTCAGAAGCCTTCCGTTCTTTCGCTTCTGAATATCAAACATCTCCCGGGCTTTCTCCGGATCCTCCAGACGCCTATACAGAAAACTCAGCAGAGCAGCGATCGGCTCTTTCTGTGCCTCCGCATTCGCAAAGCCCGCCGGGCCCGCGGCGTCCTGAATGCTTCTGCTGGCAAACAGCCCGAACGCCGCGGGCTGCGTGATGCAGTACTGCGCGGTGTTCCGTACTCGCTCATTGAACCTCTGTTTCAGACTGTAACAACAGCCTTCCAGAAGCTTCTGCGCGATATCCTGCGCGGTCAGGCCGTACGCGATCTCCCTCGTCGGATCCTCCTGGCAGAGCAGCCTTTTTGTGTTGATGATTTCCGGCGCGCCGTCGTTCCTTGCCTCCCGGACCGCGATCTCTCCCAGGAAGAACTCATATCCGGAGCCGTCATTCTTCTGCCGTCCGTAGATTGCGGAGGGCATCTGCTTCAGCAGGGGCGGATTGACGCTGTCCCCTTTGTTCTCATAATAGATGTTCACCGAATCAATGTTAAAATCCTCCCTGTCGCCGCCTACGGGAAAACTCGCGTAATAAATACAGGTGTTCGTCGTCCCGAGATCTATTCCAAATCTTCTCATCTTTTCTCCTCCTCCGATCTTCTGCATACAACCGGGAGAACAGCCGCATCGCCGGCGACATTCCATCCCGGAAAGACCACACAGTCTTCTTCCATATCAGGGACAATTTCAGAAACAGTCCCCTTCGCCTCTTCCGATCCGGCCGGGATCTTTGTCCCGATCAGATCCTCCCCGCTTGTCTGAACTCCGAACAGCCGGAGCACCTGGATCAGTGTTTTCAGCAGGGCCTTTATCTCCCCGGAGGACAGCGAATCATAATCGTAAGCACAGCGGTACAGTCTGCTGAGCACAAAATTATAAGAAGAACCGCACAGCAGTTCTACCATATTATAGACCGTCGTGATCTTTGTCATATCGATCTGGTTCTGAAGCTGATTCATCTCCTGATCTTTTTTGCTGAGAATCTCCTCCCACCAGGAACGCTTCCGCGCGCCGTCCGTCGCGGTCACATCTTCCATGGATGCTTTCAGCAGACTTGAAACCGCCTCCGAGTTTTCCCAGAGCAGCTCCGAGATCCTCTCGTCGACCGTACCGGCCGGCGTGATGAATTTTTTCAGATACGTTTCTATGTCTTCTTCTTCTTTTCCGACGCTCAGAGTGGCAAAACGCGCGAACAGCGAGAGCGCTTCATCAATCACCAGATCCTTCGAAGAATTATGAGGCAGACGCGCGATCACCTGATGAACGCAGAGGCAGACGACGACCCGCCGCACGAGTCTTCCGCTCCGGATCTCCTTCAGCGGATATTTAAACAGCATATCGACCGCTTTCAGATCCTGGTCGGCCGCGATCATGGCGTCCGCCCTGCCCAGCGCGATCTGAGAGAATGGAACATCTTTGAATATCTTCTTCCAGTGTTTTTTCAGAAGTTCCTCCCGCGCTGCCGTCCCGCGGTCCTGGTCTGTCAGGGCGGCGTACAGCAGACACATGACTTTCATAAACAAAAGCGGCTTGTTTCCCGCGCGCTCTCTGTCCGGGCGGGAGGAGGCGGGATTTACGGCCGATGATTCCGAAGCCCTGGCTGAGGCGGACGAAGCCTGCCCTGCGGCTCCCGGTACCTTAACGGAAGCGGTCGGAGTCTGCCCCACGGCTTCCGAACCCCTGGCAGAAGCGGACGAAATCCCGGATGAAACCGGTGAACTCCCGGTCGGAACCACCGCTTTTTCTGCCGAAGCTTCCGCGCCTCCGGTCGGAACTGTCGTATTCATGCCCGAAGTCTCCGCGCTCCCTGCCGGAACTGCCGCTTTTTCTGCCGGTGCTTCCGTGCTCCCTGCCGGAACTGGCGTTCTTCCTGCCGAAGCCTCCGTGCTCCCTGCCGGAACCGCCGTCCTCTTCACCGGAGAAACCGCCGGACCTTTTCCACGGTTCAGGACTCTGTACATGGTATCGTACAGGCTCAGCAAACTGTCCTGATTCTGCCGCAACAGCGCCGCGGTCTGCGGCGAAAGTCTGTAGGACCTGTCAAAATACCAGTAACAGTTTTCCTTTACTCTTGAGCGGATCAGCTGCTCCTCCCTCTCAATCTCCCTTAATTCGGAGATCAGGTCATTTTCCAGCTGCACACGATCGATCGTCTCGGTCTCCGCCTGGGACAGTTTCAGCAAAATCGCGACAGGAACCAAGCTCCGCATCAGGATCGAGCGCTTCTGCACGCTGCTCCCGCTGCTTAAAATCTTCAGTCCGAGCCGGTACTCATCAAAATAATTCCAGCAGTCGTCTTCCACGTCGGAAGTATACCGCACATTCGGTATAAACCGCGGCCACATGGTTCTCATAAACAAATCGATCCGCGTTTTTTTCACACACGCCAGACCTGCCAGCAGATCCAGCCGTATGATAAAATCACGGATATCTTCCCGGTTTTTTATACTAGGAAACAATGCGTCGGGTTCCGCATATCTCCTGCTGCTGCGTAATGAATCCACTCTTTTCCTCCTTCATACCGATTCCGCTTCGGAAGGCGCCGCCGCCCGCGCGGAACCGCTGTTTTTAAACAATATTCACCGCATTGTAAGAGCGCTTGCTTTCCGGCGTTCTTTTGAAGGTCACCATGACCGGCTCTTCCTCTTCCACAGACCGGAACGAACAGATATTGCTTTTTATCCGTTCGTTTACATTGTCCGACATGACGGACTCACGGCGGAAGAAATAACTGATCAGATCACACCCCACGATAAAGCCGAATTCTCTGTCCGGGACATAATCGTACACATAGCCGCAGATATCTTCCTCATCCCCGTAGATGCGCAGTTCTCCTTCCCGGATTATCTTGCCGGCGCATTTCACATACCGGCGGTAATTGTTGTCCCGGTCCGATATCAGATATACCGAGTTGCGCTCGACCAGTTCAAGCGCCTCGTTCGCGTTCAGAACGTCGTCCGCGTAATCCAGAAGCTGCATGGCAAAACCGCTGTTGTTGTTTATCAGCAGCAGATACGCCAGACTTCTGACCGCCAGTCCGGGATTATCCTGCGTGACGGCCTCCAGCATCCGGCATGCGCCCTCATAGGCGGAATACCTTCCGCAGAGCCTGAGATAAAGCCACCAGACATTGTCCAGGGAGATCTTCGTCTCCAGCCCTTTCAGATAGTACCGTTCAAGCCAGTACAGCGCTCCTGTCCTGTTCCTCATCTGCGACGCCAGGCATGCCATTGCCAGCGCCGTGTCCGTCGGTTTCGCTGTTCCTGACGACCCGAGGATCAGGGCCGCCGCTTTGTCAAACCTTCTCATCCTGTACAGTACCATCGCTTCCGCCACGGCGGCGGCAAATTCCGGTCGGGAACAAAAGCGCTCATCCTTAAAGTGAAAATCATATAAATTCTCACATTCCTCCGCCGAATACAGGGAAGCCGTATTGCCGATCTCCGCCTCCAGATATTCTTTTATGTCCCAGTCGCCGCAGCTTTGCGCCAGAGCGGCCAGCTCCGTCTTAAACATGCGGGACAGCGTAAGATTCGCCTGCTCCGCGGTCCGCTCGCACTGTTTCTGAAAACGTGCCAGTTCAAGATGATCCATCTGCCGTCTGGCCGACGCGTTCCCGAAAGCCGCCGTCTCTATGTCGTCAAACCGTATTTTGATCTCAAGGCCGGTTTTGTACTCCGCCACAGTCAGCCCGCTGATATCGATCTGCCTGAGCACGCCCGTCACCTCGCTGTGATCCGCCGCCGTAACGGTCGTCTGCTGGCCGATACAGGAAGCTCTCAGCAGATCGTTCTTTGAGTATTTAAACATATCGCTTCTCTCCTGTTCTGCCGGCCGTCAGCGCGTCAATATCACGGGAAGCCGACAGCCTCTTTTGTTCTGTTGCTTTTTCTGAATTTACCCACTGCCATGATATCATAATTTGTGAAAAACATCTATAAAAATTTTCCGAGTCATACCCATAGTTCCGTGCCGTCGATAATTATTGAAATAAATACAATCCGATACTTGACCGCCGACTGATTTATGATAGAATGAAACTGTAGGTTTTTTATGGTAATACAAAGCAGGCAATTTAATTATCTGACGTCATCACTTATAAGGCAGTATTATCTGCTGTTTTTTTACGGAGGATTACTATATGCAGTCTGCATTCGAACGAAATCTCGAGACGATCCCTGTCGGTGAACTTGGCATCATTGCGCTGCAAAGCTGTGAGATGCTCGGAAAGAAAATTGATGCCCATATCGTACAGTGGCGCAGGGAACGCGAACACGAACACAAAGGAAACCCTCTTCTTCAGACTTATTCCAGAGACTCCTACCTGATCGACACAAAAGTGCCGCGATTCGGATCCGGCGAGGCAAAAGGACTGATCAACGATACGGTCCGCGGCTGCGATCTTTTTATTCTGGTGGATGTCTGCAATTACAGTCTGACCTACTCTCTGTTCGGACACACGAACCGCATGTCTCCGGACGACCATTTTCAGGATTTAAAACGTATCATCGCGGCTGTCGGCGGCAAAGCGCGGCGGATCAACGTCATCATGCCGTATCTGTACGAGAGCCGTCAGCATAAGCGCACCGGCCGGGAATCTCTCGACTGCGCGCTTGCGCTTCAGGAACTTGAAAAGATGGGGGTCGACAATATCCTCACCTTCGACGCCCATGACCCGAGAGTCCAGAACGCGATCCCGCTTCACGGGTTCGAGACGATCCAGCCCATCTACCAGTTTATCAAAGGGCTGTTCCGCGCGGCCCCGGATCTGGAGATCTCGCCGGACCGCCTGATGATCATCAGCCCCGATGAAGGAGCCGCGGGACGCGCAATCTACATGGCCAACGTCCTTGGCGTCGATATGGGTATGTTCTACAAACGTCGTGATTACACGCACATTGTGAACGGCCGGAATCCCATCGTGGCGCATGAATTTCTCGGCGCGGACGTCACGGGCAAGGATGTCGTGATCCTGGACGATATGATCTCGTCCGGCGACAGTATGCTGGAGGTCGCGGTGGAACTTAAGAAGCGCAAGGCCGACCGTATCTTCCTCTGCTCCACATTCGGACTGTTTACCAACGGTCTGGAGAAATTCGACAAAGCCTACCTGCAGGGGCAGTTCTACGCGCTGCTCACGACCAACCTTGTCTATCAGTCGCCGGAGCTTCTGGAGAAACCCTACTATACGGGCTGCGATCTGAGCAAGTATATCGCGCTCCTGATCGACACGCTGAATCACGACGGATCCGTCAGCGAACTGCTGAATCCGACGGCGCGTATCAATCACTTCCTTGAGAAAAGAAAAAAGGTGAAATAAGATTCCAATCGGGCAGGAGGCGGTTTTTCCCTCCTGCCCGTCTGCGCGGCCCGCATGCTGCGTCAGCAGCTAATCTCCATATGCGGGCCTGCGCATAAAACAGACAACAGGGACAGATGGAACCCGGACGGGTTCTTTCTATCCCTGAAATTTTCGAAAATTATGAAAATGAAGCGCGGTATGCCGCCGGACTTTTCCGCAGGTCCGGCTTTTTTGCCTCCGGGCAGTCAGACTCCCCGCAGCATCCGGATCTCCGCTTCATAGCCCGGCAGTTCGTTCGGGGTCTCCAGACAGAACGGCAGATGCGCAAGCCTCGGATGATGAACCACGCGGTAAAGAGCCTCGAACCCCAGCGCTCCCTGTCCGATCTTCTCATGGCGGTCTTTGTGGCTCGCGAAAGGATTTTTGCTGTCGTTGACGTGAACGGCCCGCAGCCGGTCAAGCCCGATCACCCGGTCAAATTCGTCGAGAACCTCGTCCAGATGGCCGACAATATCGTACCCCGCGTCATAAACATGACAGGTGTCCAGGCATACGCCCATGTACTCGCTCAGATTCACACGCTCCAGGATCGCCGCCAGCTCCTCAAAACGGCTTCCCACCTCGCTTCCTTTCCCCGACATCGTCTCAAGCAGCACCGTCGTGCGCTGACCCGGCCTCAGAATCTCATTCAGCATATCCGCAATCTGTATGATCCCCTGCCCGATCCCCTGTCCCACATGGCTTCCCGGATGAAAATTATAGACATTGCCCGGAAGATACTCCATACGTTCCAGATCATCCTTCATCGTCATCCGGGCGAATTCTCTCACGTGCTCGTCCGCCGAGCAGGGATTCAGCGTATACGGGGCATGCGCCACAATCGTACCGATTCCGTGTTCCGCGGCGTACGCCAGATACGCCTCCACATCTTTTTCTTTTAGTTCCTTCGCCCTGCTTCCTCTGGGATTCCTCGTGAAAAACTGGAACGTGTCGGCCCCGATCGAGACCGCCTCTTTTCCCATATGTAAAAATCCCTTCGCGCAGGAGAGATGACACCCCAGATATACATGTTCTGCCATAGCTTCCTCCCAAAATCACGAACCTTCGTCCGCGTCCTGTGCCGCGGCCTTTATTTTCTCAAGAATCCTGAGCTCCCTGTCCTGACAGGTAAAGAGGATCACCTGACGGCCGCTGTGATACAGCCACTTCAGCACCGCCGTAAGCCGCGCGTCGTCGTACATCGCGAACGGCTCGTCAAGAATCAGAGGAAGCGGTTTCCCCTTTGCCAGCAGCTCCCCGGCCGCGGCCCGCAGCGCGAAATAAACCTGCTGGATTGTCCCAAAGCTTAATTCCTGCAGTCCGAGCAGCCTGCCTTTTGACTGGACCCGGATCTCCAGCGACTCGTTCAGCGACACTCTTTTGTATCTTCCTCCCGTGATCTGCGCCAGTATCCCGGACATTTTCCGCGCCAGATCGCCGCCTGACTCCTGAAAGACGGACGCCGAGAGGCCGGCGATCCGGTCGATCGCCAGATTCAGCGCCTCGATCTCAAGCGCGGTTCCCTCCGTCTTCATATGTTCCTGATAAAGCGCTTCCAGCTCGTTCTGAAGCTGCTGATATTTCTCCTCCCGGCTCTGCAGCTGTTCTCTGACCGGCTCCATCTGACGGTCCTGCTCCTCCGTCCGGTCGTCCCATCCGTCGTCCTCGCTGACGGACAAAAGCTTATGTACCGGAAACACCAGGGCGAGAAACACGGCGGCAAACATACAGAGAAAAAAGCGCAGCTGCGGTATGCGGAACAGCCATGCCATCGCGAACGCGAGCAGGGCGGCCGCCACCAGAACCGCCTCTGTCATGATCCGGTAGTTCCTGTCTTTTTCTTTTGTCTCCCCGTCCGGAAGATCCTCCTGCGGAAACTGCCGGGCCAGAGAGTCAAGCAGTTCCTGTTCTTTCTCCTTCAGAGCGCTGATCTCCCTGCGGACATAATCCGCCTCCGCCTGGCGCCGTCCGATCTGTTCCTCCAGCAGTTCCTCTTCCGCCTTCCTCTGCCGGGCAAACTGCTTCTTTTTCTTCTGAAGGCTCTGCAGCGCTTTTGAGACATCCGTCTGCAGATCAAGCGACGTGTCATAATTCACCAGGAATCCGCGCAGTTCTTCCGCCAGCGCCTCGCCGGTCTCCGCGCGGGCCTGCCGGACAAACAGCGTGCTGCCAAAAGCCGCCTCGCTCATCCCTCCCAGAAACCGGCGGATCTCCTTCTCCCCGTCCGGGACTTCCTGGGCACGCGAGCGGTTCACCACCGTGCAGGACGGCTGTTCCCGGTTAAAATTCCGGTCAATCTGGTACGTTTCCTCCTCTTCCAGAACCGTCATGCTTCCCGCGAAATACGCCGGATCCTCCCACGGCCGGCGCAGGCTGTACTCATCCGTTTTCGGCTGGCGGCCGCGCCCCCCTGGAAAGCCGAACAGCATCGCGCGGATGAAAGAGTGAATCGTGGTCTTTCCCGTCTCGTTCTTTCCGTATATGATATTGATCCCCGGCTGCAGCGTGATCCGGTGATCTTTAAATTTACCGTAATGCTTCAGATGTAATTCCTGTATCTCCATCCAGTTCCCCCATACCTGTATGCAGCAGTGCCGAAGTCAGAGAAAATCCGGCCCCGGCACCTTATGTATCATGGTTTTCCGTAAAGCAAAGCTTCCAGACCGTAGCGCAGCGCCTTTTCCTCCACGATTCCCCTCGGTTCCTCGCCGAAGCTCTCGATAAAGTTTCCGATCAGCTGCCCGCGGTACTGTTCCCTGAGCTCCTCGATATGAAAAGCCGGCGTCGTTTCATCCTCGATCTCCACGATCCTGCCGCACTTCTTATACTCGCGCAGATCCGGCAGCAGACGCGGATCCCTCTGCCCGACCAGCCTGATCTTATACATGTTCTGCTGTCCCTTCCGGAAAACAAGGCCGGCCGTCTTTTCGCGAAGGGAGTAGGCCGTATCCTCTTCCGTGACTTCCACATCTTCGTGCAGATACATCCGGGAGCACAGATCAAGGAACGACAGCTTCACCTTCCTGCGCTGCACCTCGCCGAGAATACAGCCGTGCGGTCCGACGTCATTGCAGTCAATCGGCTCCGGCGCCCCGGCAAAGCGCGCAAGTCCCGGGATCAGCTCCTGCGGTTTGTGGATATGTCCCAGCGCGATGTAGTCAAATCCTGATTTCTCCAGCGCTTCTTTGGAAATCGGAATATGGCCTGCGTCGCCGCCGTGCGCGAGCAGGATCTTAAAATAGTCGTTTTTTTCCGCCTGTATCCTGTCATAGAGCGGCTCCGTGATCTCCTGCTGATGATAGCTCAGCCCGTAAACCTCGGTCTTCAGCTCCGGAAAACGCACCTTCTCACATTCCCCGGAGAACAGGCAGACCACATTCTTTCCCCAGGGAAAACTCTGGTACGGGGACGACGGCCTCAGATAATCGTGATTGCCGGCGATCAGGACAACCATGGTCCTTTTCAGCGTGGAAAACAGATAGTTGACTTCTTTCAGTTCCTGCGCGGTCGGCTGACGGTGAAACAGATCTCCCGCGATCAGCAGCAGATCCGTTTTCTCCTCATTCGCTTTTTCAATACATCTTCGGAAAGTCTCCCAGATCTCCCGTCCCCTGTCCTTCGCCCAGGCAAATCCCGCGTCCGGCGCAGCCCCGAGGTGTACGTCGGCTATATGCAGAAAACGCATGCTCCGCCCTCCTTCCTGACAAAAACCCTACAGCTGCCGGTACCGCACAAGCCCCGCGAGTATCTCCTGCTCACGTACGGCCGCCGGCGCTCCCGCCCCGTAATTTTTCGGAACCATGGCCGCAAGGCCGTCTTTCTCCTGTATCGCGGCGGCCTCGCGCGCAAGCGCGGCCGCGCTCTTTTTCCCGTCGGCCAGCCGCTCAAGCACATACTGAAGAATGTAGCCGAGCGCGGCTGTCTGCGTCTCGTCCGTGATCTGCTCCAGATAGCGCAGATCGATCTCCGACCGGTCGAGCGAAAGCGTGTCCCACCCGTGGACGCGCATTTTCTCGATTTTCTTTCTGTGTACCGGATACCTGATCCAGTCCTTCTTCCCTACTTTTTCATCCGGAATCTCCGGCTGCTCCAGCGCGAGTTCTTTCGCCTTCTCCGTCACGTCCTTCGCCTCGTAGCAGTCCATCTGCACGACCGTATCCGCCACCGACAGGTAAGCGCCCGAACTTCCCACGACCAGTACCGTCGACACGCCAATCTCCTGGTACAGTGCGCGCACCTTGCGGATAAACGGCGTGATCGGCTCCTTCTCATCGGCGACCAGACGGGCCATCAGCTCATCCCTGACCATGAAATTGGTCGCGGAAGTGTCCTCGTCGATCAGGAGCACGCGTGTGCCGCAGGCAAGCGCTTCCACGGTATTCGCGGCCTGGGAAGTGCTGCCGCTCGCGTTTTCCGTCCCGAAGCGCACCGTATCCGTACCGCTCGGAAGATGACTGATAAACAAGGAAATGTCTTCCTGATGAATACACCGGCCTTCCTCCGCGCGCAGCTTGAACGCGGTTCTGTCCGTAACCACATATTCCCGGCCGTCGCCGCTGATATGATCGTACACGCCGCGCTCAATGGCTTTCAGCAGCGTGGACTTGCCGTGGTAGCCGCCTCCCACGATCACCGTGACGCCGCGTCGGATCCCCATTCCCCTGAGCTTTCCTCTGTGAGGCAGCGTCATCGTCACCGCCAGGCTGTCCGGACTTCTGAATTTCACCGCGTCCTTCATCGGCCGCTGCGAAATCCCGCTCTCACGCGGCAGTATCGATCCGTCCGCCACAAAGGATACCAGTCCGCGCTTTTCCAGCTCGCCGCGCAGATATTCCTGATCGTCCGCCAGCTCCACAGCCCTCGTCAGCCCGCGCAGAAGATCCGGACATGCGGCAAACGCCTGCTCTGCCGCTTCCGGAAGCACACGGAACAGGATCTCTTCCAGCTCCCGCGCGGCGATCGTGCGCCCGTAGGCCGGGAAACCGACCTCGATCCGCACCTCTATGACGTCGCGCGAAAGCAGGACGGCCGTGCGCTCAAGCACCTCCTGCCCTGCCCTGCAGGCCGTGATCAGTCCGCTCTTTCCGGAACCCTTCCGCCCGTCCCCGGAAGATGCGCGAAGGCTCCGGTGCAGCCTGCGCAGAAGAAAATCCTCCGCGGCCGCTTTCCGGGCCTTTGTCTCAAAAAATTTTTCTTCTATGTTTCCGGTATTCCTGTACAGAATCCGAACTCTCGACGGCGTCGCGAAAGGATCCCCCTGCACATGGTCGATGCTCAACTGGTACGCGCCGAACTCATACGCCCCTTCAAGTTCCCGGTACGCCTTGTAGCTCTTGTGATCGATCTGCGCAAGATGCCGTTTCAGTTCTTCCTTTGTCTTCATGATCTGCTTCTTCCTCTCCTTTATCCATGATAACGCCCCGCCCGTAAAGCGCGGACGTCCGCTCAGAAAAGTATAGCATTTTATTCTGCATTTTTCAACGAAGCGGGGCGTTCCGCGCAAATTTCATTCTTTTTTATCCCTTCCCCCACCGCATATAGAAATGCATCAGGCTGCCCGCCGTCTTTCCGAGCGCCAGAGCGATCACGATCCAGCTCATCCCTTTGACAATGCCGAACCTGCGGCAGAATACAGGGAACACATTGACGACCTCGGCGAGCGCCATGATCCAGCCTCCGACAAATATACCCATGAAAACTCCGGACAGAGCCAGCGCGGCTGAGCCGGCAATGCCCGGTATCAGCATATAAGGCTTTATATCGAACACAGTCAGAACCGTGCCCGCAGCCGCTCCGGCCAGGATCGCGTTCTCATACAGCGCGGTCCTGGCCGCCGTATGCGTGATTCCGACAAACCGCGTGATGATGCCGAGACCGATCATCAGCGCGACGACGCCTCCCGCGACCAGAAAACCGGAGGAAAATCCCACAATCCCCAGAAAAATATGTGCTGCCATTTATTTGTCCCCTTTCTGCGTGAGCTCCAGCCCTATGGCTTCTTCTCCTTCCGGTTCCCCGACTCGATCAGCGTCGTGTCCACATCATCCTCGTAGGTCCGCATCTCAATCTCAAGCGGCGTCGGATCGGCCTTCCCTCTGTTCCGCGCGAAATGGTGGAAAAACAGCAGGATTCCCATCCCGACCCCGGCGGAATATGTCACCTCGAGGATCGTAAAGCCGTTCGACGCGCCGCCGGTAAACTGCTCATAGAGCTGTCCGAACAGCGTCGTGATTCCGACATCGTTGTTGAAGGCCATAATCGAGAAGGCAGCTCCGAAAAACGAGAGAAAGCAGACGAAAACCGTCTTGCACCAGGTCCAGACATCCGGCATGTTCTGTTCCTTCTCCACGGTAATAATAAAATCCGCCTCGCCCAGATTATTGATCTCCAGATTCGGATATTCCTGCTGAATCACCTCGATCACATCAAACACGGAAAACACGTAGCGCCCCGGTCCCTTGATGATCTCCGTGGGGAGGCGCAGGGTTTTCACCTTATTCTCGATGGCTTTCTGCGCGCAGCAGACGGCCGCGATATCTCTTATATATACCTGTCTCCCTTTCGACCGCACATTTTTGTCAATTTTCAGATAAAGAGTTTCCGCACTCACAGCAGTCCGCCTCCCGGATTTCCCC
The DNA here is from genome assembly GCA_947630005.1 of uncultured Lachnospiraceae bacterium. GTDB lineage: Bacteria > Bacillota > Clostridia > Lachnospirales > Lachnospiraceae > Choladousia. The sequence continues at coordinate 22,902 of CANRGB010000003.1, read as the reverse complement.
CCGGCACGGCGTATCTCCCCGCGCCTCTCTCTCTTCCCGCAAGCACCGTATCCGCGGCATGCACGCCCGGCGTATTCGTTCTGTACCAGACCAGCCCGGCGCAAAGCGCCAGAACCGCGATCAGGATCAGATACCGCAAAACAAATCTTCGGTTCAGAATTCTCACTCCTTTCAGACAGCGGCGGAGCAGTCTGCAGGGTTTTTATTCCTGACGCTGCCCGCGGCGCGGACACAAACGTTTCCTGCAGCCAAAAACGCGGCTCCGCAAATACTGTATCACTGATTTCAGTATCTGCAAAAGCCGCATCCTTTATTCTTCTTCTGAACTTTTTGGGATCTCCCGCAGCAAATCCTCTCCGGCCGCCCGCAGGGCACAAAGGCCGCTCCGTTATTTTATCCTGCGTATCCGGTTTTCCGTAATCTCGATCCGCCCCTGCTTGAGCAGTCTTCCGACCGCCCGCTTGAACGCGTTTTTGCTCAGGCCGAACTCCCGCTTGATGATCTCGGGCGATACCTTGTCGTTAAACGGAAGCACGCCTTCAAACTCATCGATCACCTGCATGATATTCTCCGCGTCCTCGTCAATCTGCAGATAGGCCTTCTCACGAATGCTCAGATCGAGCTTCCCGTCCTCTTTCACGCCGGTCACGCGCGCGTGAATGAGATCGCCCGCCCGGATTCCGGCCGGAACTTCCCTTGCCGGGATCAGCGCCGTATACCTGTCGTCCACGGCGACAAACGCGCCGAAATTTCTGCTGACCTCGTACACGCGTCCGTCCACCTGGTCTCCCGCGTGGTAGGGAGAACCGGTCTCCAGATAATGATACACCTTCATCGTCGCGCACAGACGGCCGCTCTTGTCTATGTATAAGGCCGCCAGGCAGCTGTCTCCCTCTTTAAGCTGCGCCGTCTGCTCCCGGAACGGGAGAAGAAGATCCTTCTCGAGCCCCCAGTCCAGAAACGCGCCGATCCTGGAAAGCTCTCTGACCGTCAGCACAGCGGTCTTGCCAAGCGTCAGGGCCGGCTCCCTCGTGGTAGCGATCAGCCTGTCCCGCGAATCCTTATACAAAAACACGCGCAGGACATCTCCCGGCTTCGTATCCTCCGGCACTTCCTTTTTCGGGAGCAGAACACGCTCATCCCCGTCCGGCCCGTCTGAGAGATAGACTCCGAACGCCACCGTCTTTACTACGACCAATTCCTGTTTTTCTCCTAATAGCAGCATACATTCTCCTCATATGATCCTATGTTTTTTATTTATCTGCAGTCTCAAAATCAAAGGCCACCACCGCGTACGGCTTCTCATCCAGACCGCACAGCGAGACCAGCATTTCCCCGTCCCGGGACAGCACCACCGGCACGATCGTATCGTTCACATACGCCTGCCTTCTGTATTCCACCCGCAGCCTTGCCGGATGAACCCCTTCCGGCAGATATTCCTCGGCCATCCGGATATACTGCCCGTTGTTTACATGATTGTTCGTGTCAATCTGGTATCTGTGAACTTGAAAAGCCTCTTTTTTCTCCCCGCCGGACGGAATCCCGATCTTCCTCGACAAATACTCCATCTCCAGTTTCGGATCCTGTCCGTATCCCGCGATATGCTCCGGCAGCAGCCTGCCCGGCCTTCCCGCCTTTTTGTCCATGAAAACCCATACGCTGTTCGCTTTCGCCAGATAGGTTCCGTCCTCACTGAGCAGGGCAAAATTTCTGTATCCGTAAAAACCACGGAACGCATACGGCGCGGTCCATATCCGGACAGTCTCGCCCAGCACCGGATACCGCGCTATATCGATCTGCCATGAGAGAATCATCCACGCATATCCCTGCTGCTCTGTGAAATCCATACCATGTCCGCAGGCTTCCGAGTGAAACGTCGTACAGTCCTGAAAATAATCGACCATAGACACCAGGGTCAGCTTCCTGTCCCTCCCGGTCTCGCTGTACCGGATCCTGCTCTTAAACTCATAACTCATCGTTCATCCGTCCTTCCGAAAACTTTCCGCAGACAGGAAAATCCGGGACAGCGGGCCGGATCCGCCCGGTGTCTTTCACCCGGAGAAAGCTATCTGCCGAAACAGATCCGTATCCCGGCCTGTTTACATAAAGAAAGAGCACCCTTCCGGGTACTCTCTGAGCAGGGCTACAAGGATTCGAACCTTGAAATGACGGAGTCAGAGTCCGTTGCCTTACCGTTTGGCGATAGCCCTTTATTCACACGCAAGAGGAATTATAACCCATCGCATGGAAAATTGCAAGTACTTTTTTTAAATTTTGAAAAAAATTTTTTCTGCCGCTTTTTATCAGGAAGCACGGCCGATATTTGCCTTGGCCTTGCCCTTTGCTCTCCTGCGCGCCAGCTCTTCTTTCCACTCTACCTGATAGACCAGACCATGTATGACGACGCTCATCATAATGCCGCAGACGACATCCACAAGCGAATGCTGATCCAGGAATACGGTGGAAGCGCAGATGGACACCATAATCACAAAATGAACGGCGATCGTAAGTTTTCTGTATTTCAGATCTCTGAGACTGCAGACCGCCTGAAATACCATGACCGTATTCATAACGTGAATCGACGGACAGACATTCGTAGGCGTATCAATCGCGCGCAGATAGCTCACCATATTATAGAGAAATCCTGTCTCATGCGCGCTGTTCGCAAGGCGGAGATTCAGTCCTGTCGGAAATACATAGTAAATTCCAAGGCAGATCGTAAGTCCTGAAAATACCATCAGGCACAGCCTGGAGTAATCTTCCCAGCCCCGGTGCAGGAACCAGATAAACGCAAACGGTATATAGGCGAACCAGAATACGTACGGTATGATGAACTCCTCACAAAACGGGATCATCTCATCCAGTCTGCAGTGAATGATATACTTGGGTACAACATTTGCTTCCAGCCACGCAAAAGCTAAAAGATAAAAGGCCGTGTACACAACCGCAATCATAATCGGATATTTCCTGAACCAGTCCTTAATCCTTATCAGCTTCGCTTCCAGATTTCCTTCTTTCATTTCATTACTCCCCGGCATAGCTATTTAAAATTTCTGATTACAGCATACCGCATTTCAGAAAAAATATACCCGACGTTTCCAAAATGCGGCTGTCTTACTGTCCGCTCCAAAATATTAACAGTAACGACTGACCCGGCAGGCATGTACAAATTTCCTCTTCCTCCGAGTCAGACACATTTTAGCACCTTTCTCTTACTTTGTCATGATATTTCGATTTTTTTAAGAAATTTGTTTTCTCTGCGTCATATTTTCGTTTCTGCTACGTTATTAATAGATGTCAGGGCAATTATTTGAAGACATTTCAAACTTCTGGCCGAATACTTTTATCACGCAAACCCATGGAAGCGCCGCAGCTGCCTCCGGGCGGCTGTCGCATCATCAGAAAACATCCGAAGCACTGCGCTGCAGTTTACCTGTTTCCAGTCGTAATGCCCGAGATAAGTCTGATAGCTGCTCCACCAGTAATCCTTTACCTGTGTCACATACCCTTTCGACACAGGTAACGTATGAATTGCCCGACACTGGATCCTGACCTCTTGTTGAGATCTCAGCTTCCTCTTTTGTACGACTGCCAGCTTTTCTTCAGATTTGCGTGATCCGGCCGCTTTGCGGCCATCAATCGGCCGAAGCGCAAACTCTGAGATCAGCTGGCGAACTCCCCTATTAATCTCTGCCTGGGTATCAGCGCCCAGCATAAGGCAGATTTCCTCATTGGTGATACAGAAGGCGTATAGCTCAAGCTCATGCGCCTGCTGTACACCGAGGACAATATCAAGCAACTTTTTTTTGTCCCGTTCATCAGCAAGAACATTCGGACGCCCCTGTAAAACATAATAATAGAAAGGCAGCTGCCCTGCAAGATGTGCCATACCGGAATCCCCCCTCAAAATGAAACTTGCGAAACTCGCATTACCTGTACCATCCCCGGTCGAGATAAAGGATAGCATATTTACATATTTTTTTCAATCATAAGCATCATTTAGTGTCATTTTATTTTATATATTACTGGCACCTTTTTGTATGCGCTTTTCATTTCTTTTGAGAGTAAAAACAGGAGAAAACGCAACGTTTTGTTGCATCTTCTCCTGTTTTTTATGCGCAGGCCCAGGCAGGGAAACCAGCTGCTGACGCAGCACCTGGGCCGCACAGACGAGCAGGAGGAAAAACCGCCTCCTACTCGATCGCACACCGGATGGATCCCGCGCAGCATGCTCCGGCCCATTGTCTGTTCCGTTACCGGAGGGCGGCCGTATAGGTCTGTCCAAACTCCCTGCTGTATTCGTTCAGACGTCCGATGATCCTCTCCGCTTCCGCCCCGGACACAGGAGTAGGCTGGTAATTGTTGTATCCGCTCTCCGAACTTATCCTGCATGGAATAACAGCCGGTTCCCCGCTGTTCACCGTTCCGTCCTGATCCACCGTAAAATTCTGCTGGAATATGATCGTATCCATGTCCGAGGGAGAACTGTTCCCGCCGAAGCAGAAATTCGCGAGACTGTAAACAATATACTTACCATTGTACAGCTCGATCCCCTGAAGCACATGGGGATGATGTCCTACAACCAGATCCGCTCCTCTGTCGATCGCGGTATGCGCCAGAGACCTCTGAGTCTCATCCGGAACGGTCTCTTTCTCACTGCCCCAGTGAAACGCGACGATCACGATCTGCGCGCCCATCTGACGCGCCTTTATGATCGTCTCGGCCACCTGGCTCTGAACCTCCAGCCCTATATCCAGCACATAAATTCCGATAAATGCCGTCTTCACGCCGTTAACCTCGCGAATGACGATCTCATCGCCGATACAGTAATCAATTCCCGCCTCCTTAAGCGCTTCTTTTGTGTCTTCAAGACTCTGTTCCCCATAATCTTTGCTGTGATTGTTCGCCAAAGTCACAACCTCCACGGAACCGTCCTTCAGGATCTCCGTATAAGACGGATCCCCTTTAAACGCGAACTGTTTCGCCTCTCTTTCCGTCGAATCTGTCAGGGTTCCCTCAAAATTCGCGAACGTCACATCGTCCTCTTCAAAAATATCCTTCACATTCCGGAAGAAGTACTCATGTCCGTTCACCGCGTCGAACGCGTTGAAACTGGTCGAAGCATTGAACGATTCATCCGTGCCGAGCGTACAGTCCCCGATGGCGCTGACAAGAACCGACCGCTCCGTGCTGACGTCAACCGTACAGGTCTGGCTTTCCATCCCGTCGGCGCTGACAAGGATCTCCGCGGTTCCCTCTCCGACCGCCGTGATCTTGCCGTTCTTCTCCACGGACGCCACCGCTGTGTCTGTCGATTTAAACTCCAGATTCCGAAGCAGCGCTCCTGCCGGAGACGCCTCCACGCTCAGGCTGCCTGTCTCGTCCGGAAACAGCGACATCCGCGTCTGTCCGAGCGTAAAAGATTCCGCGTCCTCCAGCGTGGTCACGACCGGCGTTGAAATATTTCCTGCCTTGTCTTTCGCGAAGAAGCGGTAGACCAGGCCTTTTTCATATTTGATCGGTTCCTTGTATTCTTTGTACAGAGGCAGCTGAGGATACTGGTCCGGATCCTCGGACGCATAGTAAATCCCTTCCACCTGGGAGCGCATGTCGGCCGCGGACAGGCTGATTGAATCTCCCTCCTGCTTTATATCCAGCACCGGCGCTTCCCCGTCGAGCATGGGAATCTCGATCCTGGCCGTCTTCACGCCGTCGTCCGTCTCAACCTGTGCCTGGAGGCGCCAGTTGCCCGTCTCCAGGGTAATCATCCCGTTCTCATCCGGAGTACAGGATGTGCCGTTGATCATCACGGAAGATATCCCGCCGGTTCTGCAGGATATCCTCAGCCGCACCGGATAAGAAGACGTCCACTGTTTCGGCTCATCCTCCACGGTGATCACCAGGCCGGCGTCCGCCGTCACATTCCGGCTTTTCTGTTTCTGGCTGAAAAAATTCCGTATCGCGGTCACGGTAAAGAACAGGATCAGCACGATAAACAGCAGTACGATCAGAAGCATTGCCATTTCCCGTTTATGTATGCCGCGCTGGTTCAGGGCGTGCCATCCGTCCTGGATACGGCCTTTTGCCTCGCCAAGCAGGCCCGATACGCCGTCCGGCAGACGCGTCTTCGCGCCGCGGCGGGCCGGCTGTTTCCGGGTGCTCCGAGACCCTTTTTGATTCCGGCCTCCCCCGGAGCGGCTTCTGTTCTGCCGCTCTTTCCCGGAAGTCTTTCTGCCCGTTCTTTCCTCTTTGCGGGACTTTCCGTCCTGCTTTTCTTCGGTCGGATCCGGTTCCCGTCTCCGTCCTTTTGCCTCCTGTTCCGGCTCCGGCCGGCTCCGGCCGGCTCGCTCTTTTCGGGTTTCCTCATCCGGATCCCGGAACCTTTCCCGGTTTCCCGCTTCCGGCTTCTTCCGGTCTTCCTCATCCGAGGCCCGGTATCTCTCCCGGTTTCCTGCCTCCGGCTTCTTCCGGTCTTCTCGCTCTTCCCGGTCTTCCGGCATTTCTCTGTATGTGAAATCGTCCTCCGAATCCTCGGACTCTCTGCGGCGTTCTATAAGCGACTGCTCCATCCGGCGCATCTGGGCACGGTCGAAAACCGGAGCTCTGCCCGGATCCCCTGCCCCGGCTTCCTCCCTGGAATCTTCTTCATCCGCTCTGTCCGGAAATTCATCGATCCACATCTCCTTCTTTGGAGCGGTCTTTCCTTTCCCGGCAGCCGGCCGCTCCGCCTTCCTGTGCAGTTTTCCGAACAGTCCGGCAACCTTTGAGGCAAGCGCCTCCGCCGTTTCCCTGCCTTTTATAAATTCCGCTTCCGTATTATCTTCATTCAGGAAGCGCTCAAACTCATCGTCGTCAAACTCCTCTTCCTTCTCCCGGATGATCTCTTCGCGTGTCTTCTCCCCGTCCCGGGATTCTTCGCCGTCTGACTCGTCATCCTCTGACTCTTCATCCTCATCCGGCTCGTCGTCCTCATCGTCCTCGTCCCATACGCCTCCTTCGTCCGACGAACGGTTCCAGAACTCCCTGAAGCCCTTCCAGTGTCCGGATTTCTCTTTCTCCGGCTCCTCTTCCTCTTCTTCCTCCCACGCGCCGTCATCCGGCTCCGGCTCTTCCTTCTCGTCCGGCTTCGCGCTTTCTTTCGCGTCCTCTTTTGCGTTTCTCTCCGCAAGCATCTTCCGCGGGTCGAACTGAGGCCAGGAAAAATCCTCGGCGGCAGCTTCCGTTTCCTGTTCCTCTTCTTTTGCCGCGTCCTCCTGCGCGTCTCCCTTTTTCTGATCGTCCGGTTCCCGGGCAGTTTCTTTCCGCTCTTCTTCCTGCTCCTCTTCCCGGTCCTTCTCTTCTCTTTTTCTTCCTTTTCCGGACGCACGGACAGGCCCTGCAGAATCTGCAGAGCCTCCGCTCCTTTTTCTTCGTCTTTCCAGTATCTGTTCTTCTCTTTTTTTCCTTTGTTCTTCCCTGATTTTATTCATGTCCGGATCCTCTCCGTTCTGGACGGCCCGCACAATCTCCATCAGTTCATCGACACTGTCTGCCTTTAATTTTTTCTTATCCATTATTTAAAGTATGATACTCCCGACTCAAAAATCTTCAGATCCTGCTCTCCGTAAATATTCACCGCGACAAGACCGCCGCGTCTCTCTGAATGAGCCATCTTGCCAAACACACGCCCGTCCGGACTTGTGATTCCCTCAATCGCAAGATAAGATCCGTTGACATTCCATTCCTCTTCACCGACGCAGATGTTTCCATCCACATCGCAGTACTGTGTAGCTACCTGACCGTTCGCGAACAGCTTTTGCAGCCACTCCTCATTTGCCACGAAGCGCCCTTCCCCGTGAGAAGCCGGATTCGTGTAAACCCCTCCTGCCGCCGCCTTTGCAAGCCACGGCGATTTTTTTGATACCACTTTCAAATATACCATTTTGGAAATGTGACGTCCGATTGTATTAAAGGTCAGCGTCGGGGAATCCGCCGTCTGCCCCGTGATCTCGCCGTACGGCACAAGCCCGAGTTTGATCAGCGCCTGGAAGCCGTTGCAGATGCCGAGCGCAAGACCGTCGCGCTCGTTCAGCAGCTTCATGACCGCCTCTTTGATCTTCTCGTTCTGGAAGGCCGTCGCGAAGAATTTTGCGGAACCGTCCGGCTCGTCGCCCGCGGAAAAGCCTCCGGGGAACATGATGATCTGCGCCTGTCCGATCGCCTTCTCAAAGACTTCCACGGAATCGCGGATATCCTCGGCCGTCAGGCTGCGGAAGACTTTGACGTCAACCTCCGCGCCCGCACGCTCAAACGCCTTCGTGCTGTCGTACTCGCAGTTCGTGCCCGGAAATACCGGGATAAACACGCGCGGCTTCGCCACTTTGTTTCTGCACACATACAGTTTATCCGGGATATAGCAGCCGTTTTCGTAAGCGGCCGCCTCCCTTTCTGCCGCGAAAATATACGCCATCGGATCCGCGGTTCCATTTTCCGCTCCGGTTCCATCCGCCGCGGATTTTCTGTCCGGCTCTGCGCCGGACCCTGCCGCGTTTCCCTCCGTACCGGAACCGGTTCCTGCCGCCGGCTTTTCATCCGAAACAGCGCCGCCCGCCGCCGGCTTTCCGTCCAGGCCAAGTCCGCCGCCGACCGTCGGAATTCCGGAATCTGTGCGGAACACGCGCTCCAGCGTCCCCTTCCACGCCGCAAGCGCCTCACCGATCGGAATCGATACATTCTTATACTCAAATAACCCCTTGTCTGTCACCTCGCCGACCACCGTGTAAGTGACCGCCAGGTTCCCGACCTGCCCGTCCGACACCTCCGCGACAAGATCGCCGAAGCCTGCCGTGAACAGATCGCGCTCATCTATATTATGCTCTATCTTAAATCCAAGTCCGTTGCCGAACGCCATCTTCGAGAGCGCCGCCGCAAGTCCCCTGCCGTCCAGCGCGTAGGCGGAAATGATCCGGCCCGCAAGGATATCCTCATGGAATTTCCCGTACTGCTCCATGATCCCGCCGTAAACCGGAAGGTCATACGCGTCCCTGGGCGCCTTCACAAGCACGAGCCTGCTGCCCGGGCGTTTGAGTTCCGGCGTGATGATCTCTTTTCCGTCTGCAATATCCACCGCGAAGGATACGAGCGTCGGGGGCACGTCGATCTCGTTGAAGCTGCCCGACATACTGTCCTTGCCGCCGATCGACGGAAGGCCGAACCCAAGCTGCGCCTCATACGCGCCGAGCAGCGCCGCCACCGGCTGGCTCCAGCGCTTCGGATCCTCGGTCATCCTGCGGAAATACTCCTGGAACGTAAAGCGGATCTTCCGGTAATCGCCGCCGCTCGATACGATCCTCGCCACGGACTCCAGCACCGCGTACTGCGCGCCGTGGTACGGACTCCAGCTCGAGAGATACGGATCGAAGCCATAGCTCATCATTGTGACCGTATCGGTCTTCCCGTTCAGAACCGGAAGCTTCGCGGCCATCGTCTGCGTCTCCGTGAGCTGATATTTCCCGCCGTACGGCATGAGCACCGAACCCGCGCCGATCGAACTGTCAAACATCTCGACGAGTCCCTTCTGGGAACAGCAGTTCAGGTCCGCCAGCGTATCCAGCCATTTCGCGCGAACATCCGGCACATCCTCTCTTGTAAAATATTTCTCCGTCTCGGACGGCATCTCAACCGCCGCGGACGTCTCCTGATGCGCGCCGTTCGTATCGAGGAACGCGCGCGATATATTGACGATCTCCTTCCCTCTCCAGAACAGCACAAGCCGCGGCTCCTCGGTCACAACCGCCACTTCGACGGCCTCAAGATTCTCCTCGGCCGCGTAGCCCATGAACTCTTTTACGTTCTTCGGATCGACGACGACCGCCATGCGCTCCTGGGATTCGGAGATCGCGAGCTCCGTCCCGTCAAGGCCGGCGTACTTCTTCGGCACCTTGTCGAGATCTATGTGAAGTCCCGGCGCAAGCTCCCCGATCGCCACGGAAACGCCGCCCGCTCCGAAATCATTGCACTTCTTGATGATCCTGCTGACTTCCTCGCGGCGGAACAGCCTCTGGATCTTGCGCTCCGTCGGCGCGTTTCCTTTCTGAACCTCCGCGCCGCAGACCTCGATCGAGGCCTCTGTATGTACCTTCGAGGAACCGGTCGCGCCGCCGATTCCGTCGCGGCCCGTCCTTCCTCCAAGCAGGATGATGATATCGCCCGGATCGGAGTTCTCGCGGATAACCGCGCGCCTCGGCGCCGCGCCCATGACCGCGCCGATCTCCATGCGCTTCGCGACGTAGGCCGGATGATAGATCTCCTTCACATAGCCGGTCGCAAGGCCGATCTGGTTGCCGTAGGAGCTGTAGCCGTGCGCCGCCTCGCGCACCAGCTTCTTCTGCGGCAGCTTGCCTTTGAGCGTATCCTTAACGGAAACCGTCGGATCGGCCGCTCCGGTCACGCGCATTGCCTGATAGACGTAGGTGCGGCCCGAGAGCGGATCGCGGATCGCGCCGCCAAGACAGGTCGCCGCGCCGCCGAACGGCTCGATCTCGGTCGGATGGTTGTGCGTCTCGTTCTTGAAATTTACAAGCCATTCCTCCGTCTTTCCGTCCACTTCGACCGGAACGACGATGCTGCAGGCGTTGATCTCGTCGGACTCCTCCTGATCCTGAAGCTTTCCTTCTTTTTTCAGCTTCCGCATAGCCATCAGCGCGAGATCCATCAGACAGACGAACTTGTCCTTCCTGTCCCCATAGATCTCCGCGCGGTCTGCCAGATACTTCCGGTAGGTGCCCTCGATCGGCGCGCGGTAATAGCCGTCTTCAAATGTCACATCCTTCAGCTCCGTGGAGAACGTCGTATGACGGCAGTGGTCGCTCCAGTATGTATCGAGGACGCGGATCTCCGTCATTGACGGATCACGCTTCTCCTCATTTTTAAAATAATTCTGAATATGGAGGAAATCCCGGAACGTCATCGCGAGATTCAGAGAACGGTACAGTTCCTTCAGCTTTTCCTCCTCCATGCCGATAAATCCGTCAAAAATAATCACATCCGCCGGCTCGTCAAACTTCGTCACCAGCGTCTCGGGCTTCTCAAAGCCCGCCTCCCTCGAATCAACCGGATTGATGCAGTGGTTCCTGATCGCCTCAAACTCCTCGTCCGTCACCTCGCCCGAGACCACATAGGTCGTCGCCGAGCGGATGATCGGCTCCTCATCCTCCTTCAGGAAACGCACGCACTGCACCGCGGAATCCGCGCGCTGGTCAAACTGTCCCGGCAGGTACTCGACCGCAAAAGCCCGGTCCCCCTGCTCCATCGGGAACGTCTCCTCATACAAATCATCGACAGGCGGCTCCGCAAACACGGTGCGGCACGCAGTCCGGTAAATCTCATCTGAAATATTCTCAACATCATAACGAATCAGTACGCGAATCTGTGAAAGACCATTCACGCCAAGATAGCTCTTTACTTCGTGCGTCAGCCCTTTCGCTGCAACCGCAAAGTCAGATTTCTTCTCCACATAGACTCTTCTCACATTACTCATTCAAGAACCTCCCGTTATCAGCTTTCATTCGTAGTGTAATAGTGGCGTAACAGCAGTGTAACCGTTGTGTCACAGTTCATACCCAATGCCGTCAGACAGAATGCATGTCCTTCCCGGAGACGTCCTGCCCTCTTTGCGGCTGTTAACCCCGGCATTAATATAACACGAATGCATGAACTGTAACGATTTTAACATACACAATAGGATATGACAAGATTTTACGCGGGAAAAGACGAAGTAAAATTCTTCAGAAAATATGGTTATTCTGCATTTTGCGACACAGATTTCCTGATTTCGCGAAATCGGAACCGGACAGCCGCGCAGAAAGGCAGGGCTTTCTACTGCCCTGCCTCTCTGAGCTTTTTCAGGATCCGTTTCTCCGCCCGCGAAACCTGCACCTGCGTCATGCCAAGCCTTCCGGCCACCTCCACCTGCGTCTGATCCTCAAAATAGCGCAGCCTGATGATCTCCTGCTCCTTTTCCCCGAGAAGCTCCAGCAGCTGGGCAAGCAGCATGCGGTTCAGAAACTCCTCATTCCGGTCCTGACAGTCTGGCAGCCTGTCCCCCAGAAGAACCGGCGTCCCGTCGCCGCTGTAGACCGTCTGACTGAAGGATTCCACGTCCGCGACCGCCTCCATCGCAAGCACCAGATCCTCCCTGCTGATCCCGGTCTCCCGGGAAATCTCCTCAAGCGTCGGCTCAGTCCCTGTTTTTTTCTCCAGCTGTTCCTTCGCGCGGTACGCTTTCGCGGCGGATTCCTTGAGCATGCGGCTGACATGGATCATTCCGTCGTTGTCCCTCAGGTACCGCCTGATCTCCCCCGTTATCATCGGCACCGCATAGGTGGAAAAACGCACGTCAAAGCCGGCATTGAAATTATCGATCGCCTTCAGCAGTCCGATGCAGCCGATCTGAACAAGATCCTCCTTTTCGCAGCCCCTTCCCTGGAATCGTCGGACAATCGTAAACACAAGCCCCATATTCTCCTCAACGATCTGTTCTCTGGCATCTTTATCCCCTTCGTGCACACGCTGAATCAACGCAAGGGTATGTTCCATCCGCCCAGATCACTGCCTTTCATATTTGTTTTGTTCTCTTGTGATATGCTTTGTCATCGTCACGCACGTCCCCTTTCCGGGACCGGATTCCACCTTGAGAGAATCCATGAACGCCTCCATGAAGGCGAAGCCCATACCGGCGCGGTCACATTCAGCCTTTGTCGTAAACATCGGCTCCATCGCCCGCTTCACATCCGCAATGCCCTTCCCCGTATCTTTCACCGAAACAGTCAGAACGTCCTCCTCGATCCGGGATTCTATCACAATCTTGCGCACCGCTCCCTCGTACGCGTGGATGATCGCGTTCGTCACCGCCTCCGACACGGCCGTCTTTACATCCGCAACCTCCTCGAGCGTCGGATTCAGCTGCGTCATGAACGCCGCCACCGCCACTCTCGCAAACCCCTCGTTGCACGAACGGCTGTCAAACTCCAGTTTCATCTCATTTTGCTGCATATCCGCTTCCCCTCCATTTCCTCACGGCACAGCCGGTGATCCCGCTCCTTCACAGCAGTCCGTTCAAAACGGCCTTATCCGGTTCCGGCATCCCTTCATAGATATCGATCAGCTTGCAGATCCCCGACAGCTTCATGATCCTCTGCATTCTCTCATTTACATGTACCGCGATCACGGTTCCTCCCATGAACCGCATCATCTTATACCGTCCCATGATCATCCCGATCCCCGAACTGTCCATAAACACTGTCTGCTCAAAATCAAACGCCACAAGCCGGATCAGCTTCTTCTGCAGAATCTTATCCGCGCCCTTTCTCAGCTCCTCCGCGTTGTGGTGATCGATCTCCGACGGCAGTCTCACAAACAGCGTCGTTCCCTTCACGTCAAAATACTGCTCCATGTCCTGTTCCCCCTTTAAACCGGATTTTTATGCGCAGACCCGTGTAAGGAAAACAGCTGCTGACGCAGCACACGGGCCGCGCGGGCGAGCAGGAGAAAAAGCCGCCTCCTGCTCGATCGCTGCGGGCAGGATGGACAACACCACAAGTATAAGTCCACGGATTGCTGCGTGCTTGCGCAGTCTTCGCTCCGCTTCGGTCGGTGCTGAACGGACGTCCACTGGACGTCCAGCACCTCGCAATCCTACAGGTATTCGGAATTCGGCCTGTCGGCCTGCTTCCTCATACCTGTTGTCGTCTCAGCAGCAGAGTCTGCCAGGGCTGCAAGCAGCCCATCAGCATCTGCTGTGAGACTGGACCTATACAATAAGCAGGCGGCATGTACCGTCCGTTTCCGGTATCATACCCCCTGCTCCGGGATTCCTCTTAATTGTGCCGCCCTGGCAGCCATCCTGCGTCGTCACGCCGCCGCTGTCACTGCTGACCCGGCAGCATATTTCCATACATGTCATACATCAGCCCGGTATTCGGATCCGTCCAGGCGACATCCGACATATCCCAGGTTCCGTCCCCGTATCCTGTGCCGGCATCCTGCCCGCCTATGCCGTCTCCTGCACCAGTATCGCCCGCCGGGGCTCCTGTACCGTCCCCCGCTCCGGTATCACCTGCCGGGGCTCCTGTGCCGTCCCCCGCGCCTGCATCGCCCGCCGGGGCTCCCGTGCCGTCCCCTGCGCCTGCATCGCCCGCCGGGGCTCCTGTGCCGTCCCCTGCACCTGCGTCGCCCGTATTTCCCGTTCCGTCGCCGCCCGGAGAGACGGTCTGCTCCGGAGCATCCGCCCCGAGTCCGCTCATATCCGCGGCGGTCGTGTCCTGTACACCCCCGCCGGAACTGCCCGCCTGGATCCCCCAGGCATCCAGGTACTGCCGCGCCTGCGTTCCATATTCCGATTTCGGGAAATACTCCGCGACCTGACCGAATACCTCCGCCGCCTTCGACTGATTTCCAAGATTGTAGTAGGCGTATGCCAGATACCAGAGTGCATCCTTGTACTGCTTCTGCTGTCTCTGCGGATCTGATTTCACCGCCTCTGTAAGCTGCGTCACCGCAGTATTGAAATCATTCTGGGCATAAGCCGTCGTTCCCGAACTGAAATACTGCTGGAACAGATTGCTCTGCACCGCGCCGAGCAGACTGTTATACAGCGTCAGCGCGTTGTTTTCAAACACTTCTCCATCCAGTTTGACCACCATGTTTGCGGCGGTTGACTCGTCCCCTGTGATAAATGTGTTCGCGGCCGCGAGAAGATCCTCGTAGCCCTCCGCCCTGCTGTTGGCGTCGTCGCGCTCCTGGTTCGCGTCCTCCACCTGCTGCTGGTATCCGGAGATCTCATCCTCCAGCTCCTGAACCTTCACCGACTCCGACGCAAGCTTCGTGTTTGCCTCATTCACCATGCGGTTCGCCTCGTCATTCGTGTTCTGCCGGCTCGCCGGAACGATCAGAAACCACACGACAGCCCCTCCGAGAAGCATTCCCAGAATAATGTTGATAAACGTCGCGATCGTGGAGCTGTCCCTGAAGGTCGTCGGCTGAATGATCATCTCCGTCCCGCTCATATAGCGCAGCGTGCCGGAAACATCCTCCCCCTCGTCCTTCTCCAGACGTTTATGGCGCTTGTCAAGATTTGTCCCCTTTCCGGTCGCCTCCTCGATCTCCTGAAGGTACCGCAGCGTCGTCGTATTTGTCTTGTCAATATGGGCCGCCTTCCGCAGAAGTTTTCGGGCACGCTCATATTCCTGCCGCTTCATATACAGAAGCGCCAGAAGCTGGTATGCCTTGACAAACTTCGGATTCTGGCCGATCACCTTCTTGAGCTGGATGATCGCCATATCCTCATTGTCATCGCGGCAGTACTGCACCGACTGGTTGTACTTGCGTATCGTCTGATTGATTGAGTCCAGCTTGTTCTTGTTTGTCTGAAGCATGTTCAGATAATGGTCCGCCAGGTTGTCCGACGGCTTCATGTTTTTGCTGACAACCCATTCACAGAGCGCGGAGACAATCTCCCCTGTCTCCATATAACACAGCCCGAGCAGATTTCGCGCGTCGATATTTTCCTTATTGAACTTCAGGCTCCGCTTCAGAGTCGCGATTGCCCCCTCAACATCGCGAACCAGCGCCTTTTCCAGCCCTTCATTGTACAGGAGATTGGAGATCCTCACGATCCGCTTCTGGATCGTGATGTCAGCGCCGCATCCCGTACAGTAATCAATCGCAGAAAGAGGGGTATTACAGTAAATACACCTCATCAGACCCCCTGCTTTCTGTTCTTCTTTTCTTCTTTCAGCATCTCCTTGAGAATGTCCGTGACATCCGTAAAGTCACGGCTGTAGATTGCGTCCTCCGCCTCATTTACATCCATGCTCGGATGAAATTTTTTCAGTTCTTCTTCGTAATTAATCATCTGTACCCCTCTCCAATCTCTTCCTTACCGCAGGCATGCGCGCGTTCTGCCATCACATCAGGCACAGCAGCCGCGATGATGATCTTCTTTGCCGCAGGCATGCGCGCGTTCTGCCATCACATCAGGCGCAGCCGCCGCGATGATGCTCTTCTTTGCCGCAGTCATGCGCGCGTTCTGCCAAGCACCGCTTTCAGTTCCCCTACCAGATACAGCGATCCGGCGCAGAACAGCATCCCGTCTCCCCGTCCGGCGAGCGCCGCTTCAAACGCTTCTCCCACATCCCCGTATGCGGTCACCGGCGCTTTCGTGTATTTCCTGAATACCTCCGCAAGCTGCTCCGCCGGCACAATGCGCGCGCCGCCGACCTGTGTCACTGTCACCCGCGAAAAATGCGCTTCCTCGCAGATTTCGCATATCATCTTTTCATACTCCTTGTCCGACACCGCGGAAAACAGCAGCGAGACATCCATGCGCTCCTGCACGCTGACCACCGTCCGGATAAACTCACGGATTCCGTCCGCGTTGTGCGCTCCGTCCAGCACGACTCCCGGCATCACCGTCTCCATCCTGCCCTGCCATCTCGTCCGGAGGATCGCTTCCGCGATCTCATCATCGCTGACCCTGCCGTCCGGATCAACCGCCCGCATCGCCAGCACGGCGAGGGAACTGTTCACGAGCTGATACTCCGCAAGATACGGAACTGTGATTTTCATGGAGGAAACACACGCCCGGCCCATGCCATCATCATACTTGTAATTCAGGATAAAATCAATGCTTTTATCCGTTTTATCCAGTATTTCCGTCATATCCGCGTAATAAGGGTATGCCTTCGCATGCTTTTTGGCCGCTTCCTTCAAAATTATGCGCTCCACCTCGGGCACACGCCCATCGTAGATGACAGGCACGCCCTCCTTGATGATCCCCGCTTTTTCTCCCGCGATCTCCTCGATCGTGTTTCCAAGATACTCCATGTGGTCCATGCTGATGCTGGTGAGGACCGTCACGATCGGATGCTCGACCAGATTCGTAGCGTCAAGTCTCCCTCCAAGTCCCGTTTCCATCACCAGATATTCCACCTGCTCCCTCTCACAAACCAGAAGACCCACGCCGAACAGCAGCTCGAAATAAGCCGGATGCGCGTACCCGTCCGCGATCATCTCATCCACCACCTGCTTCACGCGGGTGAACGCCTCCGCGAAAACATCCTGGCGCACCTGTTCCCCGTTGATCTGAAAACGCTCTGTGATATCGACCAGATGCGGCGACGTAAACAGCCCCGTCCTCTTTCCCGCTCCCGTCAGGATCGAAGACAAAAACGCGCAGACAGATCCCTTCCCGTTTGTCCCCGCCACATGGATCACCTTCATCTTCCGCTCCGGATGTCCAAGCCTTCGGACCATCTCAAGCGTATTCTCCGGTTTGTTCTTTTTGGTAAATTTCGGTATATCTTCAATATAGGCAATCGCTTCTGTATAATTCATGCTCTTTCCTGCTTTCTGGTGTATTCATTTATGGCAGCGCCTGCCAGGCAGGCCCCCTTAGTATATAACAGCAGTCCGGCCTGATTCAAGCCTAATTTTTCGCAATATCTGTTCAGATTCGGCATTCGTTACTGTTCACGCCCTTGCAGGTCGTGAACGTAACAACGCTTCGCGATGCACAGAAATGCCACTTTCGTGGCATTTCGCGCCACAATCCTCGGGATTTCTGTGCAGAACGCACAGAAATCACCTCGCGGGACAGTGAAGGCGTGAACTGTAACCGGCATTCCCTGTCAAGGAGTGAACAATAACACACTTTCCTTAAAATTTGAGCTGCCCAGACGATTCCTGTGGACACATTTTTTTTAAAGTGGTATACTGACGTTATGATTTATCGGGATGTACGGATATTTATTCAGGACCCGCACGCAGATCCCGGCGCGTGACCGGGAGGATGCTCCAGGAGGTCTCTTCAGATCCGGATCTTCAGCAAATCCCTGTGAAGCATATATCCGATAGATTAAATTTTACAAAAAGGAGAGGGATTAAATTATGAAAAAGAGAATGTTGTTTTGTCTCGCGGTACTCGGAGCGGCATCCATGCTTTTCGGTTTTGACAGCGCTGAGACGCCCGAAAGCTTAATGGAAAAAATGCAGCAGGCCAGCGCTGAAGCAGGCGCGGCCGAGGTGGATATGGATATGAACATGGACGTCTCCGTCGATATCAGCGACGGCACCACCACTTCTTCCATCGGCATCGGCGCTTCCGGCAGTTTTGATGTAACCGCAAATGTGGACCCCGTTGCGGTGTCCATGGACGGCACCCTTAACATGTCGCTTTTCGGACAGAGCCAGTCCATGATCATGAAATTATACGGAGTCACCTCTGACGACGGCACATACAACACCTACGTATACACGGAAGATTCCGCTTCCGGCGAGCCGGGAACCTGGGAGCACGGAACATCCTCCATGCCCGCTCTGGACATGGCCGAACTGCAGGAGCAGGCTGCCAACATCGATTATTCCGAATGGGGCATCAATTTTGAACTCGCACCGGAAGCATCCATGGTCGACGGAGCAGAGTGCTATCTTCTGTCCACAGTGATCGATTCCTCCTCTCTTGAGACCATGCTGAACAAGATTGAGGAAATGACCGGAGAAGATGTGGAGTCGGATGAGGACGTCGCACTGGCCATGAGCATGCTGAATGGCGTCGAACTTAATATTGAGTATTATGTGGATTCAGCTACCTATCTCCCGGTCAAGCTCCATATGGACCTGAACGGCAGCGATCTCTCCGCACTCAGCCAGTATCTGGCCATGAGTATGGGCGAGATGGCGGAAGGCTCTTCTGTCGAGCTTGTGCTGAACGATATCTCCGTCGATGCCGCTGTGGCTTACTCTGACTCAGTGGAAATCACGGTTCCGGACGAAGCGCTCTCAGCTGCGGAATCCAGTGATGTCTCAGGAGACGTGATCGGCGAAGTGGAGAACGTACTTGGAGGAGCGGCAAACTGATCTGAACTATAAAACTGTCCCGTGCGATTCAGGTTTTTAAAATCCCTGAATCGTCACGGGATATTTTTTTGGCTGTTCCGCTCTGTTTCGTAATGCAAAACAAACAGCGTTTTTATCCCAAAAATTTCAGCTCCTCTATAGAAATCCGATACTTCATATGATATGATGTTGGGGACAAAACGTTTTCAAATCATATTACAACGCTGAGGTGATAGTATGACAGATACTGAACAGAAACAAGCCGCCAGAAGATTTGCGGCTAACTGGAAAGACAAAGGCTATGAGAAAGGGCAGAGCCAGGCCTTTTGGCTGTCGCTCCTGCGGGATGTTTTTGGAGTGGACCACCCGGAGGAATTTATCATTTTCGAGGAACAGGTACATTTAGACCACACCAGCTTCATTGACGGGACGATACCGGCTACGAAAGTCCTCATAGAGCAAAAGGGACTGGGCAAGGATTTAAACAAACCCATCAAACAGTCGGACGGCTCCCTGCTCAACCCATTCCAGCAGGCAAAGCGATACATCACTGAACTGCCGCTCTCTCAGCACCCTCGATGGGTGGTGACCTGCAACTTTGCAGAATTCTATGTTTACGATATGGAGCGTCCGGGCGGTGAGCCAGAGAAAATTCTTCTTGCTGATTTGGAAAAAGAATATTATCGGCTTCAATTCCTTGTCGATACCGGCAGCGATCATCTCAAACGTGAGATGGAGGTTTCCATTGCTGCCGGCGAGATTGTCGGTCTTCTCTATGATGCTTTCCTGAAGCAGTACAAAGATCCGACCAGTGAAAGTACGCTGCGCAGCCTGAACATTCTCTGCGTCCGGCTGGTGTTCTGTCTGTATGCGGAGGATGCAGGGATTTTCGGCCGCCACGGTGTGTTCCATGACTATCTTGCCGGATACGATACCCGTCACATCCGGAAAGCGCTCATTGAATTGTTTCAGGTGCTGGACACCGTACCAGATGAGCGCGACCCATATCTGGAGCCGGAGCTTGCTGCTTTTCCCTATGTCAATGGCGGTCTGTTTCAGAATGAAGACATAGAAATCCCCAGATTCACAGATGAAATCCGGGATCTTCTGCTGAGAAAAGCCAGCGAGGATTTCAACTGGTCAGAAATCAGCCCCACGATTTTCGGAGCAGTATTTGAAAGCACCTTGAACCCGGAGACTCGCCGCTCCGGCGGAATGCACTATACTTCCATTGAAAATATCCATAAGGTCATCGACCCGCTGTTCCTTGACGGCTTGAAAAAAGAGTTCGAGAAAATCAAGGCAATACCTGTCCAAAAAACCCGCCAGAGAAAGCTGGAAGAATTTCAGAAGAAGCTTGGTACGCTCACGTTTTTGGATCCCGCCTGTGGAAGCGGCAATTTCCTGACAGAGACATACCTGAGTCTGCGGCGTCTGGAAAATGACATCCTGCGCATTTTGTCCGGCGGCCAGATTGCATTCGGATCTCTGGAATATAGCCCGATACAGGTTTCCATCAGTCAGTTTTATGGTATCGAAATAAACGATTTCGCCGTAACAGTAGCCAAAACCGCTCTCTGGATTGCGGAAAGCCAGATGCTTAAGGAAACGGAAGATATCATCCTGATGAATCTGGATTTCCTGCCGCTGAAAACAAATGCGTATATTGTAGAGGGCAACGCTCTGCGAATAGATTGGGAAAGTGTGGTGCCAAAATACAAACTGAATTACATCATGGGAAACCCTCCGTTTGTGGGTTATTCTCTGCAAAGCAAAGCACAAAAGGAAGATATTCTTTCCATCTATGTTGATGAAAAAGGAAAACCATATAAAACAGCGGGGAAAATAGACTATGTCTCTGGCTGGTATTTTAAGGCCGCACAGCTGATGCAGGAAACACAAATCCGCACAGCGTTTGTTTCCACCAACTCCATCACACAAGGGGAGCAGGTTGCAGGAGTGTGGAAACCACTCTATGACCGCTTTGGAATTCATATTGACTTCGCCCACCGTACTTTCCGTTGGGACAGCGAAGCCAGTCTGAAAGCTCATGTACACTGCGTTATTGTGGGATTCAGTGTTGCACCGAACATGGAGCCGAAACGAATATATACTGCCGACAGATTTCAAGAGACAGACAATATAAACGCCTATTTGGTTGACGCGCACAATATATTCATCGAAGCAAGAGGGAAAGCAATATGTGATGTTTCTCTTTTGCAAAATGGTGGAAAACCCACAGAGGGAGGCTTCTTGATTCTTACAGAGGAAGAAAAAAACGATTTGCTGAAAACAGAACCTCAAGCAGAAAGTTTTATCCGTCCGTATATGATGGGAAAAGATTTTATAGTGCGCAAGCCAAGATATTGTCTGTGGCTGGTCGGCGTAAGCCCTGCTCAAATTAACAAGTGTCCGCAAGTGAAAAAACGTATCGAACAAGTCCGAGAATACCGTTTGGCAAGTCCCAAAGCTGCTACGAAAAAGAAAGCTGAGACGCCAATGCTTTTTGACGAAGTGCGAGAGTGCAAATCTGATTATGTAGCAATACCGAAAGTTTCCTCAGAAAACAGGCGCTATATTCCAATGGACTATTTGTCTCACAATGTCATTCCAGGAGATAAGTTATTCATGATGCAGGGAGCATCTTTGTATGATTTTGGTGTCTTAACATCCAATGTCCATATGGCGTGGATGCGGGCAGTATGTGGAAGATTAAAAAGTGATTACAGTTATTCCAACACTATCGTCTATAATAATTTCCCATGGCCCATGCCTACAGATGCACAGAAAGCAAAGATTGAGCAGACCGCACAGGCTATCCTCGACGCCCGTGCCCTCTACCCGGACGCCAGCCTTGCTGACCTCTACGATGAAGTTACCATGCCTCCGGAATTGAGAAAAGCCCATCAGGAAAACGATCGCGCCGTCATGCAGGCGTATGGTTTTTCTGTCAAAAGCATGACCGAAAGCAAGTGTGTGGCGGAATTAATGAAGATGTATCAGAAAATTGTGAAAGACGCGTAATATGCCGAAAGTTTTTCGTGTATTCTCTTTCCTTTCAAGTTAGTATTCATACCGGATGATCCGCAGCAGGCCGTCGTTTCCAGTCAGACAGAACCACACATTCTGGTTGATTTTGGTCAATCATAAATGCGGCGGCCTTTTTTGCGGGAATGTTCGTCTTGCGGCAGCGAAGTCAGTTATTCTTGACGACCGCTGCTTAACTTCCAGCCAGCTGAATGCGCAGTTTCCGGATCTCCTCTCTTGACTTGCGAAGTTCCTATTCTGCTGTATCCACCCGAGTTTTTCCGCACTTGCGCAGGTTTCTGCTTTATCCGTACGCTCTTTCTCCCGCAGTGTGTTAGTCCGTTCCTTTTCAAGTTTTTCTTGATCACATCCGCTGCTCCAGCTTTTCAAACTGTCCCCTGTCTGAATTCTGAATCTCTAATAGTTCCTCCCTGTCTTTTAAATATTTAAACCCTGCTATCAAAACCATGCCCGCCAGCACAGATTCCGGATCCCGGTCAGATTTGTATACCGTCTTACATAAAGCTGCAATCAAAACACTGATCGTATACCGTAGTTTGAAGCGGCTAGCTGTCGTCTGTTTTCATACACGAAAATAAACCACTCACAATATCTTAACAGGTCATGAAAAATAATTCAATTCGTTATAGACAAATCCGAAAATCTATGTTACAATATATCTGATAATCAGTGTAAGTGATTATATATCATTAATTAATTTCTATTTTATTATCTATTAAATCTTATATTACATTTCGTGTTTATTATCTGAAATTTTTCAACAACACACTTGTAATTACTCATCAACATTGCTACAATAAGGAGGAATGATTATTGAACCAAAACACTACGGATCAGAAACAGACAGAATACCCTAAATTCGCTCTGCCGGAAGCAGCCACACAGGAACCGGAGCTTTCCGTGAACGCCGCGGCGGATCCGTCAGCCGGCCTTTCTCCCGCTTCTTCGGACAGCAAACCGGCGGCACTCAATATGAACCGC
>CANRGB010000002.1 GCA_947630005.1 uncultured Lachnospiraceae bacterium | reverse complement strand
TTCAGCGCCAGCGACGGATGGATTTTTCTTTTTTCCAGATCAGCCCTGTCAATAAGATATGCCGCATTAGATCCATCACTGACAATCCGATTATCCACGCCAGCCGGATACGTTATTCTTGGCCCAATTCTTTCCGCATTCAGATAAATCAGCTCTTTCCTGATATTAACTCCATTCGTTTTAAAATTTAACTTCAACGGCGATATCTTGTCAATTATATAGCTGATCTCCATTTCATCTGTTTCATCATATAATTTTATTACAAAATCAGCAGATTCCAACTCAATCGGATTCTGTGAAACCATCGCCCTGGGTCCTCCTGTCTGTATTCCCAGGGCCTTCGACACTTCTACTGTTTTATCTGAAACACCCAAACTTCTGTATGCTAATAATAAAGCCTGAATAATCGAAGATTTTCCCGCCGCGTTTGCTCCCGCTAAAACAGTCATACCGGAAAATTTTATCCGTATATCCGGAAAACATTTATAATTTATTAACTGCATTTCAGAAACCATAATAATCCTCCATTATTTTTCTGATCGTCTCAATTACATAGCGAATATATTTTCTTGACCCGGTAGAAGATGTTATTGAATTATAAAAAATCTTATCCTCTCTCAAAACAATGTCATATTTCTGCCGGAGTAAAGTTCTGTCTCGTATAACAATTTCATCCTCCAGATTATAGTGAAATAAAACAACCGCCCAGCCGGTAAACAATGATTTATTGATTCTGGTATTACCCGGTTTGCAAAATGACTGATCATCAAGAAGTATATGACATTGATTCATTACTTTCCTAAAGCATCGCAGAATCTCTTCCAGACTTTTTCCGTCCTGCTTATTCAGTTCCAATATACAGGCATCCATCATTTTCAGCAGGCCATGGTAATACGTAAATTCTCTTGCTTCCCAGTCATATGCTGACAGAATTGTAATGTACCTCAGGCAGAGTTCCTGCGCTCCCATACGAATATCATTTATTTTCCCCCTCGTCGCAAGGACAAATTCTTCACAGACCGTCATATCCTCCAGCAGTTTTCTCACACTGGATTCCGCCATTATATTTCTTACTTCCTGTGAATTAAGACGGATTCCTCCTGTATTTACCCGTCGGAAAATATCCAGCTTCACCATTGGCGGACACCGCTCGTCCAGAATGTTGACCACCAGCGTGCTCTCCATTATTCTTTTTCGGTATTTTATATCCAGTTCGTCGAAATATTTATTCTCACATTGGCCAAGATACTGCAGGTTCCGTAATTGAAATTCATTACTTATATACCAGTGAATGGCGGAAAGTCTCTGCAGCCCATCTATAACGTTCTTTATGCCGTCCCCGTCTTCATCCACATAAAATGTCGGAATTGGTATATTTAATAGTAAAGATTCGATAAGAGATGATTTCCTGTTGATATCCCAGATCAGATTTCTCTGATACTCCGGAGTCAGATTTAAGGTTCCATCCTGAATCCAGTGTTCTATCAAAGAAACTGTTATACTCTTTTGTGATACTCTTATTTCCTTTTCATTAAAAATACTTTCCTCATCCTGGCTGTTGTCTTCACTCAGATCTGCTTCTATACCCGCCGATTCTTCCTGACGCTTTTCTGTTATTTCAAACGATTCACGTAATTCTTCCATAAATATAAAATCCCACCAATCATTTATATGGTTTACTCTACCATACTTTCAGTCTTTTTCCAACAAAAACATCCGCGGAAGCTGCATCCCCGCGGATGTTTCATGAATATTTTATTTCCCGTCACCCGCGTTCCCGCGCCCCCGCCGAACACTCCCTCAGGAACCTCACGAGAAACGGGATACAGATAAAGAACGTTATGATATCCGCGGCGGGCTGTCCCATCTCCACTCCGCGTATGCCGAAGATCCCCGGCAGGATCATGATGAGCGGAAGGAACACGTAGCCCTGACGGGCGGCGGAGAGAAACGTCGCGAGCGCGGATTTTCCGATTGACTGGAACGTCATGTTGGCGCAGACGCCAAGCGGCAGGAACGGCATCGCCAGGCACTGCAGCCGCATCGCGTCCGTCCCGATCCGGATCACATCCGCGTCGTCGCTGATGAACAGCCGGATCAGCGCGGGAGACGCCGCATAGACCAGCACCGCGAACACCGTGATAAACAGGGTCGCAGTCTTCAGCATAAACAGAACGGATTCTTTTACCCGGCCATATTTCTTCGCGCCGTAGTTGTAGCCGGCGACAGGCTGATATCCCTGGCCGAAACCGATGACCACCGAAAAGACGAGCATGAAGATCTTTGTCACGATCGTCATCGCGGAGACGGCGGCGTCGCCGTAATCCGAGGCGTTTGTGTTCAGCGCGATCATCGCGACGCTGGAAAGGCCCTGCCGGAAGAAGGACGGAAGCCCGAATTTTATCATGTCCGCGTAAACCCCGGGATGTCTCGACATGCCGCGCGGATTCAGTTTCGCGACGGTTTTCCCGCTCACGTACATATACAGCAGAATACAGAAACCGACTGCCTGACTGATCGCCGTCGCGATCGCGGCGCCGGCAATCCCGAGATGGAAAACAAAGATAAAGACCGGATCCAGAATAATATTCAGAACGCTGCCGGACGCGATGCCGATCATCGCAAACCGCGCCTTCCCCTCCGAGCACAGCATTTTGTTCATCGTGAAGGACGCGATCAGAAGCGGCGCCGCATAGAGGATATACTGCGCGTAATCTCTCGCGTACGGGCGGATCGTATCGGTCGCGCCGAGAAGCCCGACCAGCGGATCAAGGAAATTCACGCCGGCGACGGCAATCACAAGTCCGAACGCAAGCGCCATATAAAACGCGCTCGCGGCCACCTCCGACGCTTTTTCATCCTGCTTTTCCCCGAGCAGCCGCGACATCCAGCTCCCGGCGCCCATCCCGATCAGAAAACCGCTCGACTGGATCAGCCCCATCAGCGACATCACGATGCCGACCGCCCCGGACGCGCTCGTCCCCAGCTGCGACACAAAATACGTATCGGCCGTATTGTAGACCGCTGACACGATCATGCTGATGATCGTGGGAACCGCGAGCGACGAGATCAGACGCGCCACCGACTCCTCTGTCATTTTCCTGTACTGCGCCTCATTTATATCCATCTGACCACCTCTTTATAAATTTTCTTTCATTTTTCTTTTAGATTTCTTTCAGCTTTTTGTCACGATTTGGACACAATTTCCGCATATACTCTTAGACATAAGATAACGAGAGGAAAACAGATTCGCGAATCCCTTTTGTTAATAAAATGAAGTCTGAACAGTATGTGGCGCGTGTGTATTCGTTCCGGCTTCGACTAACAGCAGTCTTAACATTCGTTAAGTTTTCATACATTTTCTCTTCTTTTGGAGGCCTCCGTACAGCGATGTGCGGGGGCTCCCTCCTTTTTGCGTGAAAGCCCCGGACGGCGTCCATCGGCGGGCATGCCCGCATGCACCGGCGGATGGACATCGGACGGGCAAGACGGGAGGATGGACATCAAAATTTCCGAATCCTGTCGGTCCCGTCGTCCACCGTATTTTCAATCGAACGTATCTCCACCTCATACCCGTAATTCGGATTCACCTGCACGTGCACACGGTCGCCCGTCTTATGTCCGAGCAGCGCCCTGCCAAGCGGAGACTCGATACTGATCAGTCCGTTCATCGAATTGCCGCGCACCGTCGTCACCAGTTTATACGTCTCGACCTCGTCGTCCTCCTCAAAATAAACCTGCACCGTATTGTTCAGCCCGACTTCATCGTCTTTTGAGTCGTCGGAGATCACCCGCGCCGTCTTTATCATACGCTCCAGATAGCGGATCCGGCTCTCGTTCGTATTCTTATCCTTCTTGGCCGCATGGTATTCAAAGTTCTCGCTCAGATCCCCGTGCGCCCTTGCCTCTTTCACCGCCTCGATCGCTTCCTTGCGCACCACAAGCTTGCGGTACTCGATCTCCTCTTCTATCTTCTGAATGTCCTTCTCTGTCAGCTGATCATACATTACCTATTCCCTGCCTTCCGGCTGCCGTCTGCCCTCTCGCGGGCCGCGAACGGGGCGCGTTTTGCAAAACGCACGGACGGCGGCTCTTTTTTGTAGAGCGGCTGCAGAATATCCGCAGCCGCTGAGTTTGTCTCTTGATTCTGTTTCTTATTTTGCTTCCTGTTTTTGTTTCTTGATTCTGCTTCTTACTTATTTATGTATTCCGCATTCTGTTTCTTACTTATTTACTTATTTATGTATTCCGCATTTTGTTTCTTACTTATTTACGTACTCCACAAATTTCAGGAACGCTTCCTGTCCCTGCTCCGTGCGTTTATAGACGCCGGCGTGCTCCAGCACCTTCATAAACACGATGCCGACCTCGTCCCGGATGATCTTCCCAATATTTTCCTCCGTGAAGGAATCATACTTCTGCTTCAGCTCATCGACCCAGTCCGCGTGCTTCGCGAGCTCCTCGTCAGCGCGGATATCGCGGCCCGCAAGAACCGCCTCCTGCAGATGCTCCAGCTCATCCTTCAGGCGCGCCGGGAGCACGGCAAGTCCCATGACCTCGATCAGGCCGATGTTCTCTTTCTTGATATGATGCAGTTCGGCATGCGGGTGGTAGACGCCGAGCGGATGCTCCTTCGTCGTGATATTGTTGCGGAGCACAAGATCGAGCTCGTAGAGGTCTCCGCGCTTTCTCGCGATCGGTGTGATCGTATTGTGCGGCTCGCCGTCCGTCTCGGCAAAAATGAACGCGTCCTCATCCGTGTAGCCCCGCCACGCGAGAAGGATCCGGTCCGCCAGATCGATCAGGCGCTCCGTGTCCGCGGAGCTGATGCGGATGACCGACATCGGCCACTTCACGATCCCGGCCTTTACATCCTCGTATCCTTTAAAGGTGATCTCTTTTTCCACCGGCGCTTTTGCCATCGCAAACTCATAGCAGCCGCCCTGGAAATGATCGTGGCTCAGGATCGAACCGCCCACGATCGGGAGATCCGCATTCGAGCCCACGAAATAGTGCGGGAACTGACGCACGAAATCGAGCAGCTTCGCGAACGTCGCGCGCTCGATCTTCATCGGCGTATGCTGCGAGTTGAACACGATACAGTGCTCATTGTAATAGACGTACGGGGAATACTGGAATCCCCAGCTGCTGCCGTTGATCGTGACCGGGATGATTCTGTGATTCTGGCGCGCCGGATGGTTCAGCCGCCCCGCGTATCCCACATTCTCCCTGCAGAGCAGACATTTCGGATAGGACGTCTGCTTTGCCAGCCGCGCCGCCGCGATCGCCTTCGGATCCTTCTCCGGCTTTGAGAGATTGATTGTGATATCCAGCTCAC
This sequence comes from uncultured Lachnospiraceae bacterium, assembly GCA_947630005.1. Taxonomy (GTDB): domain Bacteria; phylum Bacillota; class Clostridia; order Lachnospirales; family Lachnospiraceae; genus Choladousia. The sequence continues at coordinate 59,886 of CANRGB010000002.1, read as the reverse complement.
CGTACTGCGTCGGCGCCGTCCACTTGCGGTCGCGCGCGATCCGGTACCGGCGGATATAATCGGTGTCCTGGCTGAATTTATAGTAATAGTCCGTCGCTTTCTTCGGATCCTCCTGATACAGCGCGCGGAAACGCCGGATCACATTGGAAGGACGGTCCACGAGGACGCTCATGACCTTTGTGTCAAAAAGATCCCGGTATCCCACACTGTTTTCCTCAAGGATTCCCTGCTCATAAGCGTAGTCGCAGATGCCTCCGAGGATCTGTTCCAGCTGTCCGATGATCTCCGTTTCTTCTATATTATTCGGATCACTGCCGCCCGCGGCAAAAGAAGTGTCCTTGGCCGGCGCGCATTCCCCGGCGGAATCCCTGCCCGCCGCGTACGCGAGCATCTTTGCCTCCGCCTCCTCGTCAAGCGCGTCGATCTTCAGCAGCTCCAGCAGACGGTTCGCCGTGTACAGCACATCGTCCTGCCCGATCAGACCCGCTGCCAGGCCGTACTGTACCAGACGGGTGATATAATTCTGAATCTTATCCATTCCTGCCTCCTGACTGATTACTGTTCACTCCGTAACAGCGCTCCGCGATGCACAGAAATCGCCTCGCGGGACAGCGCATGTGTGAACTGTAACTATTGCACCGCCAGCGAAATCTCTGCCGGCGTTTATAATTTCTGCGGGCCGCCTCCGACTTCCACAACATAGAAATCGGCCGTAAGCCCCGTCTTCGCCGTATATTCTTTCCCGACCTTCTCAATAAAGGAATCCACGTCCCCGCTCTTTACGATGCTGACCGTACATCCCCCGAAGCCGGCTCCCGTCATGCGCGAACCGATCACGCCGTCCGCCTTCCACGCGGCCTCAACCAGCGTATCCAGCTCGACGCCCGTCACCTCATAGTCGTCGCGGAGCGATACGTGGGACTCGTTCATCAGCTTTCCGAAATCATCCAGACGGCCTTCCTTCAGAGCCGTCACCGCGCGGAGCGTCCTCTGGTTCTCACTGACGGCGTGGCGCGCGCGGCGGAGAAGAACCGGATCGTCGATCACACTCTTATATTTCTCAAACTGCTCCTCGTTCAGTTCGCACAGATGGGAAATATCGGTCACCGTCATCAGTTTTGCCAGGGCCGCCTCGCACTCGCTTCTGCGCTCGTTGTACTTGGAATCCGTCAGTCCGCGTCTCTTGTTCGTATTGGCGATCACAATCTTCGCATCGCCAAGCTGCAGCGGCGCGTACTCGTACGCAAGCGTGTCGGTGTTGAGGAAGATCGCCTGATCCTTCCTGCCCATCGCGATCGCGAACTGGTCCATGATGCCGCAGTTGACTCCGTTGTAATGCTGCTCCGAATACTGCCCGAACTTCGCAAGCATCTGGTTCTTGACGTCAAACCCGTACAGATCGCGGAGAATCGCGCCCGTCAGCACCTCGAGGGACGCCGAGGAGGAAAGGCCGGAGCCGCTCGGGATATTTCCGAAGATGACCAGATCCAGGCCGCGGTCGAGCTTCATGCCAAGGCCGTCAAACGCCCAGATCACTCCCTTGGGATAGTTCGTCCAGCCCGCCTCCTCGGACGGAACCAGATCGTCAAGGCTGCTCTCAACGACGCCGCGCTTGTCAATATTCTTTGAATAAAAACGAAGCTTCCGGTCGTCTCTCTTTCTGACCGCTCCGTAGGTTCCGATCGTGAGAGCGCACGGGAAAACGTGGCCTCCGTTGTAGTCCGTATGTTCCCCGATCAGATTCACTCTTCCCGGCGCGAAAAAGACCTCCACACCGTCCGTATCTCCGAAGACTTCTTCGAAATATTTCAGCATCTGCTGTTTCATATGTAGTTCTCCTTTCACTGTTTCTGTCAGGCCGGATATTACGGCCCGTCTGTTCCCGCATCAGCCCGGCAGATGCGGACACGATCTGCCAGTCTTAATCATCATAGCACATCCTGGCAGAGATGTCATCAGAACAAATGTGGAGATTTCCCTGCATTTTGTTACGGCTTTTACAGCCGCGTCCGCAGCGGCAGGAGGTCATGACAGCAGATAATCGATGAAAACCTCCACCGCGTCCAGACGCTCCGTGTACGCGGAGACGGCGATATAGCATTTGTCGGTATAGCCGTTCATCCGGGCGAGCACCGGGCTGTCGGAGATATCGATGCCGATCGGCACTTCCTCATCCCGTTCCTCCGATTCGGCAAGATACACGATCCGATCCTGATATTTTTCGTAAATGGACTTCACCTTCTCATCCGACAGGTCGAGGAAACGGCCTCCCGCTCCGATTCCCATCAGATTGTCGTACTCGCAGATGACCGCGTCCGTGGTCTTTGCCTCGAGAAACGCGATCGTCTTCTGGAAATATGAGGATTTGCTGTCCGCCGGCCGGATCAGATTGAAAAAGACGTTCGCGTCAAAGATCACGTCGCCTTCTTCCACGTTAAAACCCGAATATTCAATAAAATCCTTATAAAAATCCGATTTCTCCGAGACGTTGTCGTAGAAGTTCACCATCGTCACATGGAGCAGCGTATCCTTCGGCCTGTTGAGAAATACCGTGATAAAATAGATCACCAGAAAAACAAACGTCACGATCCCGATGATCCAGAGCTTATAGTAATCCCAGATATAGACGGCCGCCGATTTTCTGTCCATCTGCCGGATCTTCTGCCACTCTTCGCGCGCGTTCCGGCGCATGTTTTCTTTTATCTTTCTTTTTTTCATCACATCACCAGATTCTCCTTTAACGTAAAAAAGGGAACTGTTCTGTTCCCTTTATAATACCTTCAGTTTTCATTAAGTCAAGCGTTTCTGACAAACGCCTCAAAGGAAACGACCTCTGCCGTCCGCACCTAACTGACGTGAGCTAATGTCAGTTAACAGCCGCAAAGGGGCAGGGTGTCTCCGGGAAGGACCTGCCCCTGCGGCGTTCGAAATCACTTAACTTAACGTCATTGGATGTGGAATTACAGTTTTCCGCCGGATGTAGCGATACCTTCGATGAACTGCTTCTGGAAGATCAGGTAGAGCACGATCATCGGAACGCAGGCGATCAGAGAAGCCGCCATCAGCTCCGGATAGTTCGAGCTGTACTGGCCCTGCATCGTAGCGAGCGCTGCGGACAGAGGCATCATCGTGGAGCTTGTGTTAACAACCAGCGGCCACATCAGGTCTTTGTACGCGAACACGGCCGTGAAGATTGCGAGAGCAACCATCGAGGAACGTGCCAGCGGAGCCATGATGAGAAGGAAGGTCTGGAAGATGTTGCAGCCGTCCATACGGGCCGCCTCCTCAAGATCCTTCGGAAGTCCCATGTAAGCCTGCTTCAGCAGGAAGGTACCGAACGCGGTAACGATGCCCGGGAATACCAGAGCAAAGATCGTGTTGGTCATCTTCATGTTGCTGACCATGACGTACTGCGGGATCAGGAAAATCTGTGACGGGATCATCATCTGGAACAGGATCAGGTTGAACATTGCGTCTCTGCCCTTGAACTCCAGTCTTGAGAATCCGTAGCCTGCCATCGTCGCGGTGAGAACCGCACATACAACACGCCAGAAGATCAGAAGCAGCGTGTTCTTGTACAGAAGCAGGAAGTTCATGTTGTTCCATACTCTAACGAACGCATCCGTCAGCCATTTGGACGGGAAGATTACAAACGGGTTAACCTGCGTAGCTTCCGTAGCCGACTTGAACGCGGTCAGTGTCATCCACGCGAAAGGAACCAGCATGATGAAAGAGAAAATGATCAAAATGATATGTATTGCAATCTGTGTAACTTTCCTTTTGGTCTCCATACTTTCCATATTCCAGTTCCTCCTTTCTAGTTATAGAACACCCACTTCTTCTGGCCGATATTCTGGAATACCGTGACAATCAGAATGACAGCCAGAAGCAGCATGACGATCGCTGAGCCGTAGCCCTTGTTACCAAAGTTGAATGAGTACTGATAGAACAGGTAAACGATCGACTGTGTCTTCGGAAGAGCCGGGTTTGTTCTGTCCATTACCATGTATACGAGGTCGAACACCTGCATGGCGCCGATGACTCTCGTGATGAGTACGAAGAAGATTGTCGGGGAAAGCAGCGGCAGCGTGATGTTGAAGAACGCGGCAACGCCGGAAGCGCCGTCAATTTCAGCCGCCTCATAGTAGTCATGCGGGATATCCTGCAGACCTGCGATAAAAAGCACGATGTTGTAACCAAGAATGGACCATACACCGATAACGGCGACGCTGATCCATGCGATTTTCGGGTTGGAGATCCACTCTACATGGAGCCCGAAGAGGTTGTTCAGAAGACCGAACTGTGAATTGTACAGCCAGCGCCATACCATGGCGACAGCCGCCGGAGCCGCGATCATCGGCAGGAAGAAGATTGCACGATAAACGCTGCGGCCTTTCATCTTACGGTTCAGGAATACCGCGAGCACAAGTGCGATACAGATTGAGAACGGAACCTCAATGATCGCGTACTTGATTGTGTTCCACAGGGACTGCCATACCTCGGCGTCCTTGATCATGGTGGCGTAGTTCTCCAGACCGACAAAGATATTGCCGCGGCCGAAATCGCCTGTCTTGAAGAATGACTGATAGACCGTCGCAAAGATCGGATAGATGTTCAGTGCGATCAGACCGATCATCGTAGGCAGGATAAAGATCCAGCCCCACTTGAACTGATTCTTCTCCCAGCTTGTCATGGGAGCTTTTCCGCTTTTATTTGCCATACTTTTCTCCTTATCTCTCCATAACGATACGATAAATGACGGGCAGGCATATTACCCGCCCGTCATTCCTTACATATTATGTTATGCTGCTGCTTTTATTCAATGCTGATCTGATACTGATATCAGCCGTTCTCCTGCGCGATGTACTGATTCATCTGAACCGCGAAGTCCTTGCAGACCTGCTCCATCTGAGACGGATCGTTCCATGCCGCCACGAGAGCGCTCTGTGCCGCGCTTGACCATACGGTTGAGTTGTAGGTGTACGGTCTCAGAACCAGTTCGTTCGTAACGCCTTCATCCTTGGACTCGCCTGCCATCTCAAGATACGGCTGAAGGTTGAAGATATCCGTGCAGTTTACCCATGTATCGGAAGTTCCCTCGTATGCGGACATCGTAACGCCAAGCTCCGCCTGCTTCATCTGCATTTCCTTGGAGCCGAACCACTCAAGGAGCTTCCAGCAGTCATCCGGTCTGTCAGTCATGGAAGAAGCCGCCCAGCCAAGTCCGTTACAGATCGAAGCACGGATGCCTGTCTCTTTGTCATACGGAAGGATCGCTACGTCGCAGTTCTCGCACATATACTCGTTCTGCATGAAGCCTGCGGTCATCCAGGAACCCTGCATGATCATTGCAACTGTACCGGAGCTCATCATAACGTCGGTACCTGTCTCGGACATCGTCGTCGGGTTCGGGCATGCGTCGGTCAGAAGCTTTCCTACATATTCCATAGCCTTCAGAGTAGCCGGATCGTCATAACCGGAGGTCTTATCCTCTTTCAGGATCGTGCCGCCCATGGAGTAAACCATGTTGTAGTAGGTATCCTGATCGTTTGACGGGTTCATCGCGAAACCATACCGATTGTTGTCCTTATCGGTCAGGGCAACCGCCGCGTCATACAGATCATCCCATGTCCAGGTGTTGTCCGGATAAGCAAGGCCCGCTTCGTCAAACATGGTCTTGTTGTACCACAGAGCGATCGTATCGTAATCCTTCGGGATTGCGTAGTAAGAACCGTCATACGTATACAGCTCGGTAACTTCCGGCATGTAGTTCTCGATGTCGATCACGTCGCTTGCCTCAATGTAGTCGTCCAGCTTCAGAAGCATGTCGTTCTTCATGTACATCTGAGAGTTGTTGGAATGCATCCAGAACACGTCCGGAAGATCTCCGCCCTGTGCGCCTGCCTCAAGCAGCTGCCAGTAGCTGTCCCAGCTCTTAACCTCGACCTTTGCCGGAATGCCCGTCTCCTCCTCAAACAGGTCGCAGATCTCCTGGATACCTGCCTGCTGGTTGCTGTCCCAGATAACGACCTGCAGCGCGTCAGCTGCCATCGTGGTCATTCCTGTTACGGGGGTTAATGACAATACCATCGCGGATGCCATTGCCATTGCTGCGAATCTCTTTTTCATCCTAGTTCCTCCTTTTTTGTTCAGGCCAAAAGCCTGCGTTTATAAGTTCCGGTAACGGTCCCTCACAGCACGATTGTAAAGCAGCAAAACATCTGTTGTTTTTGGGAAACCGTCTAATTAAGCATTATTAGTTTACAGTTCTTTATGCAATTAGTACATGGTGAAATGTCGAAACTATATGGAATTATGTGCAATTTTGTGCCAAATGCTCAATAACAGTTGACAATTTATTGCGAATATACTAAAATTATTTAGTCTTTTGGACAATATATACAAATGGAGGGACTGTTTTATGAACATATTTAACGAAAACGGGATGTTCAGCCGTTTCTTTGGAAAGATCGGTGATATTCTGATCCTGAATGTGCTGTTTCTGATCTGCTCCCTGCCGGTCGTCACGTTCGGCATCTCGCTTACTTCCATGCAGTACGCGTTCCTGCGGAAGATCCAGTATCCGGACAGTTCGCCCGCGCGGGACTTTTTCCGGAGCTTCCGCCGCAATTTTAAACAGGCGACGCTCGCCTGGCTGCTCGTCATCGCGTTCGCCGTCGTTGTCATCGCGGATATCGGCATGTTCCGCCCCGGAGGGGTTGTGCCGTTCCTTCCGCTGTATTATCTTTTTCTCATAATCGGAGCGATCGGGCTCTTCACGACCCTTTTTATCTTCCCGGTCATCGCCGCGTTCGAGAACAGTTTTCTGAATCTTCTCGTACAGTCTTTCTTTCTTGCCGCGAAAAATATTCTCTGGACGCTCCTGATCGCGGTGCTGACGTTCTTTCCGCTGTACCTCACGCTGACCGATCTTCAGCTGCTGCTCACGACGTTCATCGTCTGGCTGCTGTTCGGATTCGGCTTTCTCGGCTGGGTCAGCTCTTTCATCTATTACAGGATTTTCCGGCCCTGGCTTCCCGCGCCGGAATCGATCGAAGATGCCGCACCGGAGGATAACGCGCCGGAGGATACGCAGGGGCAGCCCTGATCTGCCGGTTTTCGGCCGCGCACCGGCACGCAATGGGATTTCCGGTTCTGATTTCTGCGCCGGCACGCAATGGGTTCCCCGTTTCCCGGCCTGCAAAAGATTCCCCGGTTCTGATTTCTGCGCCGGCACGCAATGGATTCCCCGCTTCCCGCGGGGGATTTTCAGGCGAAGGCCCGGAAATCCCGGGGACGCGGCGCGGACGGCATTTTCACAGAGGATGTGAGCTCGTATAATCCCCTTTCCGGTTTTTTTCCGCCAGCTCCACCTCCGTATTTCTGTATCCGGACGGACTCATCCCGTATCTTTGTTTAAACAGCTTGGAGAACGACAGAGAATCGCTGTACCCCACCTCGGCGGCGACGACGTTGACCGGAAGTTCTGTCTCGCGCAGCAGCTGCGCCGCTTTTTCCATCCGGTAATTCATCAGAAATTCCTGCGGAGATACTTTCATTTCTTTTTTGAAGACATTGGTCAGATGGCTCCGGCTGATTCCGATCATATCCGCGAGCTCCGCGACCCGGATCTTTTTCTTGTAAGAGCGCATGATGAGATTGACCGCGTTTCTGACATAAACAGAATCCGGATAAGAAGACTGCTGAATATGGGGAACTTTTACGTTCTCCTGCGTCAGCAGGGCAAAAAACGCGAACAGCGCGCTCATGCGGATCAGCTCGTTCGTGAATGTGAGCTGTCTGGCCTCCAGCATCTGGCGGATTGTCTGTTCCAGAGCCTCCGCGTTGTGAAACTCTATCACGGAGTTCCCTTCGTCAAAACCGATCTGCCGGATAAATTCCTCCGTCCGGCAGCCGTGGAAGCCGACCCACATATACTCCCAGGGGTCTTCCTGATCCGCGCGGTAGATGACTTCCTCCTCCGGGCGGATCAGAAAGGCCTGTCCTGCCGTCAGCTCATAACGCGCCCCTCCCAGCAGAAGCTCCCCGCGGCCTCCGAAAACCATATGGATCACATAACATTCCCTGACAAACGGGCCGAACTGAAATCCGGGCTTGCATTTTTCTCTGCCGCAGTAATCCAGGTTGATCGGATTTACGATGCTGATATTCTGTGTCTGCTGCAGATCTTCAAAACAGACAAAATCCACATCTTCGGTAAATCCTACGGTCCTCTTTTCCTTCTTCAAAATCAGGCACCCCCGTTTCTTTTTCCCCGAGAATCTCAATCCAGACTTTATGTTGACTATGTTGTGGAATATGACATCCCTTATCTATAGTTTATCAGGTAATATCCTAATTTTTCAGAAGTATTTGTTAAAGAAATTAGTCAAAATGTTTAATAAGAAACTCTTTTTCAGGTATTCCGCGCGAATCACAGCAGATCCAGTTTTTCGCGCCTGCTTTCCAGCTTCGCGGGAACCTCCCGCCTGACATTTTTCCGAAACGCGGAAGGAGTCTGTCCGACCTTCTGTTTGAACGCTTTGGAAAACACGAGCGGATCCTGATAGCCGCAGGACATTCCGACGCTCTCCACGGACATGTCGGTGATGCTGAGCAGCTCCTTCGCGCGCGTCAGCCTGAAATCCGCCAGATATTCCTGCGGCGAGACGTTCAGCGTCTTTTTGAACAGCGTATAGAGATAGCTTCTGTTGATGCAGACGTAAGCCGCGATGTCCGACACATGGATCTTGTACGGATAGTTATTCTGAATGAACTCGACGGCCCTGCTGACATACAGGTTCTCCCTGCTCTCCCTGAGCGGCACCGCGACGTCGATATCCGACGCCAGAAGCGCGAAGAACAGATACAGCTGGCTCTCCAGCAGAAACTGGTTGTACGGAGTGTATTTGTTGTTTTTCAGCATCGTCAGAACCGCCTCTTTCAGAGCGTTCGAACTGCCGCAGCGAAAGATCGGCCGGTTCTCCGTAAGGCCGATATCCCGCAGATACTCCCCCGCGAGCTTTCCGCCAAAGCCGACCCACACATAAGTCCACGGGTCCTCCGCGTCCGCCTGATAGAAAGTCGGAACGCCGGGTACGATCAGAAATCCCTGGCCTGCCTCAAGCTCATAGGTGCGGCCGTCCGCCTGAAACTTCCCCTTTCCCTCCAGAATATAGTGGATGATATAATTAGGACGCACCGCGATCCCGTAGCTGTGCAGAGACTCGCATTTCTCGTAACCGCAGAAGCACAGATACAGATCGGAAAATTTGCTGTCGGTCGGGTGGATCAGAACATAATCATCATTTTCTCCCATGAAGCAGCCCTCCTTTTCCGGTAGTATAATGAATTCCGCCCGAAATTACAACATTGTTTCAAATCATTTTGACAAGCCAAAAATACGGGGGTATAATACGTTGTAGTTTGATATTTTTAATATCATGATGCCAGGGTCGAAAGGTCATGCGTTCCATGTTCACATGGAAAAGCATGACACTGAGACCCCAAAAACACCGAAAAGGAGCCATTTTTCATGGAAAAATGCGCGGATTTGAGGTGTTTCAGGATTTCGGAAGCACGAAGTGCGGAGAAATCCGTGGCATCATGGGGGCAAAATACCTTTTGACCCCAATACCATATCATGATGCCAGGGCCGAAAGGTCATGCGTTCCATGTTCACATGGAAAAACATGACACCAAGACCCAAAAAGCACCGAAAAGAGTCGTTTTTCACAAGAGGCGGGCAGGCCGTTCCGCGTTTCGTGCTCCCGCAGAACAGGTGACCATATGAAAAAGAACATTTTTATTCTTGCTGCGCTGTGTATTCTTCTGAGCGGGCTGCTGCCCGGACACGCGCTGGGAGCGCAGAGCGCCCTTTTCACACAGGAAGAACAGGACTGTATCGAAAAAGCCGGCACGCTGAAAGTCGGGTATGTCGCGGACCAGATCCCAATCTCCTTTCTGAATCAGGAAACCGGAAAATTTGACGGCGTCTCCCGGACGATCTTTGAACGGATCTCCGCGGTGTCCGGCCTCCGCTTTGAATATGTCGCGCTCCCGTCTGGCGCCGTGACCTACGATTATCTCCGCGCAGAGGATTTCGATCTTGTCACAAGCGTGGAATACAACGAGGCGAACGCGAACGCGCGCGGCATTCTGATGAGCCAGCCTTATCTGTCGACCAGAAAAGTGATCATCGGCCAGCCGGATCTCTCCTTTAATATATCAAAACAGCTGAAGATCGCGCTCGCAAGCGGATCGCAGACAATCAAGCTGGTGCTCGCCGAGCAGTATCCGAACTTTGAGATCGTTGACTATGATTCGATCGAGCACTGCTTCGACGCGGTCAAAAAGAAGAAAGCCGACCTGCTGATCCTGAACCAGTATGTCGCCGAATTCTGGCTGAACAAGCCTGCCTACGAGGAACTGAAGGTCATCCCTCTTGTGGGACTGGACGACAAGCTCTGCTTTTCCGCAGTCGTGTCGCTGGAGCATACGGACGAGCAGGAGTGGACCGAGAAAGAAACGATCATCCAGGTCATCAACAAGGCGATCGGAGTCATCACGCAGGATGAGATTGCGAACTATATCATCGAAGAGACGCTGGGCCACCAGTACAATTACAGCCTGGCCGACTTCGCTTACCGCTACCGCTACAGTATCCTGCTGCTGGGGATCATCCTGATCATACTCTGCTGCCTGATCTTCGTGAGCATCTATCTCTACGTAAAGACGCTGAACGCACGGGCGGAAGCAAAGGCAAAGGATCAGTTTCTCTCCATGATGAGCCATGAGATCCGCACGCCGCTCAACGGCCTGATCGGGCTGAATTATCTGATGGCGCAGAATCTTGACCGGCACGAGAAGCTCACCTCCTATCTGAGGCAGTCCTCCTCCACCGCGCAGTATCTGCTGCTGCTGGTTAACAACATTCTCGATATGTCAAAGCTTCAGGAGAACAAAACCGAAGTCGGGCACAAACCGTTCTCGCTGCCCACGCTGATCGAGACCATCGATATCATTGAACGAAAACATATGGAGTACAAGGGAATCATCTTTTCGATTCAGACGGATATTTCCTTCCCCGTTCTTCTCGGGGACGAGGTCCGCATACAGCAGATCATTCTGAATCTTCTCGACAATGCCTGTAAGTTCACGAACAGCAGCGGTCATGTGACGCTGAGCGTGAGCCAGACTCCGCTCGGGAAAGACCGGGTGGAAACCAGGGTGGAAGTCTCCGACACCGGCTGCGGGATGAGCCCGGAATTTCAGAAAAAGATCTTTGACTCCTTTACCCGCGAGCTGAATACCGTGTCCAAGGGAAATCAGGGCGCGGGGCTTGGAATGTCCATCAGCTACCAGCTCGCGAAACTGATGAAAGGAGATCTGACCGTCGAGAGCCGCACGGGCGAGGGAAGCCGCTTTGTCTTCCGCTTCCCGGCCGAGATCTCAGATGAGGAAGCGCCCAGCCGCAAACCGGAGATCACCGATCCGCACGGCGAGTTCATCGTGCCGATCCCCGACGTCAGAAAACGTCCCGGGACCGCCGCCGATAAGACCGATCCGGACAGTAAAACCGATAAAAAAACGCCCGGGGAAGAACCGGACTCCCGGCAGCCGGACGGCGAAGGAACCGAAAGCGGGGCATCCGGGACAAAGGACGCGGACGGACAGATATCCGGGCCGGAGGAACCCGTGCGCAAGATCCTCGTTGCGGAGGACAACGAGCTGAACGCGGAGATCCTGATCGACCTGCTGGAGGAGGAAGGCTATACCGTCGTCCTCGCGGAAAACGGACTGATCGCCTCGAATATTTTCTCTGTCTCCGCTCCCGGAGAGTTCAGCCACATTCTGATGGATCTGATGATGCCTGTCATGAACGGCTTCGAGACGACCGAGATGATCCGGAAAATGGCCAGGCCGGACGCAAAGACAGTCCGGATCTTTGCCTGCACCGCCAACTCGTCTCCCGCGGACCGCGAAAAAGCAAAGCAGTGCGGCATGGACGGTTTTCTGACAAAACCGATCGACGTCAGACAGCTGCTGGCTCTGCTGAATAAGTAAAACAATCAGAATATGTATGCCAGGGCATCACCCTGAATGAAAACCCACGGGGCGCTTCGTGCTTACGCACTTTCGCGCCCCGTACGCATTAAAGTATCAGAATGACATGATGTTGGGGTCAAAAGATGCCAGACGGATTGTTTCGTGCTGCGCGCTCCCACGCCCCGCGTGTGTCAGAACGCCGTCAGGATCTCCAGAACGCATCCCATCAGTTCATGTTCCACATCCATAGCCCGCAGTTCGCCAACGACAGTCCCCAGATCCTTGTTCTCTCTGACCAGATTATAGACTGCGGATTTTGTTTTAAACTCAATTTCCGCCTGGTTCAGAAACGCGAACAGCATCTCCTTTGTCCTGTTTTTCGCAAGCCGAAGCTTTCTCTCAAAAACGATCTCGACGGCGTCGTCCGGACCGGTCTCGGGAAGCGCGATCCTTACGCACCGTGCCGCGTCGTCGTACTCCCAGGTAAAATCGGTCCGCTCCTGCCGGTTTATGAACAGGCGCGGCGCATTTGTCCCGTTCACACCAGAAAACGCGGCCCGGCCGGACAGGTCCCCGGCGGTATCCGGCATCTGCGCACCGTGCCGCGGCCCGTTTTCCTCCGGCGCGGTCTCACATCCGTAAAGTTCCACGGTATATGCGCGCTTTTCCGGGATCAAAGAGCGGCTGCCGGCTGCGGGGCCGATCAGGAATCTCTGACCGCCGCCGCGGTTCCATTCCAGTCTGAAATCCGTCGTCACACAATCCGCGCAGGGTTCCTTCTCATAGTTCCTTGTATCATTTTCGTCCTCGTACATCCGGAAGAAGCCGTCCGCGCCTCCGTACACTTTCAGTGTCAGCTTCCCGGGATTCGAGCCTGCGGCGGCAGCGGAAATTTCCGGCGTAAACGGCAGGATGGCCCCCGCCTTCGCGAACACGGGAATCGAGCCGATCCCCCGGTAAAGTTCCAGCCTGCGTCCTCCGCGGTAAGTCGTCCCCGTAAACAGATCGAACCAGATTCCATCCGGAAGCCACGCCTTTACTTTGGCCACATTCAGCCCTTTGATCCGCGGCGTCGTGATGGGGGCGGCAATCAGCTCCGTCCCGAAGAAATATTCGTTCTTCATCTCATAGGCCGCGCTCTCCTCCGGGTACTCATAGTACAGCGGCTCCACAAGCGGCAGGCCGCAGCAAAACGTGCGCCAGTTCATCGTATACAGATACGGCATCATCTGATGGCGCAGGCGCAGGAAATCACTCATCACGCGGCGCACTTCTTCCTTGAAGCGCCAGGGTTCCTTGCCGTTGAATTCGTCCTTCGTCGAGTGAAGGCGCATGATCGGGGAAAACACGCCGTACTGCACCCAGCGTCCGATCATCTCATCGTCCTTTATGCCGAGCATATGTCCGCCGATATCGTGGCTCCACCAGCCGAATCCGATGTTGGAGGCCGTCGCCGTGAAGTACGGCTGAAAATCCAGAGAAGCCCACGTCATATGCGTATCTCCGGAAAACCCGACCGGATACCGGTGCGAACCCGGACCCGCGTACCTGGAAAACGTCATCGGCCGTCTGCCCCCGCGGCCGCTGTCGAGATAGTGGAAATGATTCAGCATCCAGAGCGGATCCAGGCCCTCCACCTTCGTGTTCCGGCCCTGCTGCCAGTCGATCCACCAGAAATCGACGCCTCTTTCCTCATTCGGATGGTGCAGGACGGAGAAATACGCCTCCACAAACTCCGGATCTGAGAAATCAAAATTCACAGGCTCCCCGGACGCGGGATCGATCCCCATCGCCTCAGCCATCTGCGGGTACATCTCCTCGTGCGCCCGCACTCCGTCAGCCGGATGCACGTTCAGCGTAACTTTCATGCCGCGGTTGTGCAGCCAGTCCATGAACCCTTCCGGATCCGGAAAAAGCTCCCGGTTCCAGGTATACCCGGTCCATCCGCTCCCGTATTTCGGATCAATATCGGTCAGATGCCAGTCCATGTCCAGAACCGCCACGGTGAACGGCAGATTTTCCTCGTCAAACCGTTCCATCAGGCTGCGGTAGCTCTCCTCCGTATAAGCGTAATAGCGGCTCCACCAGTTGCCGAGCGCATAGCGCGGCAGCATGGACGGCCAGCCGCAGAGACGGTAAAAGTCCGTCAGGCAGCGCCGGTATTCGTGGCCGTACCCAAAGAAATATAAGTCCAGATGCCCTTTCTTTCCCGGTTCCACCCAGCCGTCGTCTGTGAGCACAAGCGTACCGCTGTCGTCCAGCACGGAGAAGCCGTACCGCGACATCAGGCCATGCTCAAGCGCGCACGATCCGTTCACCTGGTCCAGCGTTCTCGCCGTGCCGCCCAGATCGCCGGCCTCGTCGCCGTAATGCCAGATACTGCGATAATTGCTCATATTTCCAAGCACCTGCACGCTCAGGCCGAACGAAGAAAATTCTTTTTTATTGTAGATCAGATGCAGGCGCTCCGTAAAAAGCTCCAGCTGTTCATCCGTCTCCTTCACCGTGTGGGGAACCTCCGGAAAATTTCTGTTCAGCACTGTCTGCGTGGCCCGGTCCTCGAACTCTCCCGTCCTGCTGTATTCCAGACGCAGCAACGAATCCGTCAGCACGGTGATGCGGTAATTTTCCCCCTTGACTACGTTCTGCAAAATACATAACGGGTGTGTTTCCATCCTGAAGATTTCTCTCATGATCTGTCTCCTTTTCTTTTTATGAACGTCACCGGATATTTGCTCTGTCCTGTAACCGTGTTTTTCCCGTATTATATCTTTGTACTTCGGAGTTGTCAAAATGATTTGAGACAGAAATTGCGGGCGGCCCGCATGCTGCGTCAGCAGCTGATTTCCCTACCCGGGCCTGCGCATAAGACAGCAGCACCCCGCGCCGAAAAGCAAAGGTGCTGCTTGCTTAAATCTCTGTATTACACCAGATATGAGCAGGCGTACGCCGCCGCATCGGTTTTTTATGCGACAAGATATTTTCCGCGGTACGCCCGGATCCCGCCTACGACCGATATGACCCGGTATCCCTTCTCCGCGAGACTTTTCGCCGCCGCCATGCTGCGCGAACCGCGTTCACAGTACAGAATCAGCGGCATGTGCTGCGGAATATACCGGCCCGCTTTCAGCTCGTCCTGCGGAATGTTGACCGCTCCTTTGATATGTCTCTCCCGGTACTCTTCCTCCGACCTCAGATCTATGATCCAGTAGCCGCCGTCCTCGATATACCAGTCCAGTTCTTTTGCGGCAATTGTTTCGAGTGTCATACTGCTTCACCTCACACTCCAGGCAGTTTCACAGGAGCGCCGCTTCCTGATCATCGCAGCAGGATTCACGGATGCTTCCCCGCGGCCCGCGGGCGATGATGCGTCTTACGGCGCGGCTCCTGTATTATAAAGTATGAGGCAAAAGAAAATCTGACATTGATCCGAGTCCGTCTGATACGGTTCCCGGGTTCGGGTGCGCTCCCGCGCCGCCGGCAGAGAACCCTAGAACATGATCTGATGCGGCAGACGGAATCCGTCGAACATCGGCATTCCAAGTTTCTCCTCGTTGTATTTATCAATGTTATTGCACATGGAGAGGTATGCTCCCGGGAATACGCTTCCCGGACCGCCCTGCGCGATGCACGGGATGAAGTAATTCATGCCGCAGGCTTCCATGACCATTGTGGAGGCCTTTCTCGTATCCTCATCCGTCCAGCCTTCAAAATCCATGAATTTGTTGTCGATGCCGCCCATGATGGTGATATCTCCGCCGTATTTCTTGATGAGGGACGGAATATCGTTGGACCAGATCGCGCCCTGCCATACGTCGATTCCCATCTCGATCATATCCGGAACCAGCGTCGCGGCATAGCTGTCGGAATGATGGAAGATCAGCTCAACGCCGTGGTCATGATAATATTTGTAGATTTCCTTGTACGAATCCTTGTAGAAGTCCTCAAACATATCCGCCGACATGAACGTACTGTTCGCGCTTCCCCAGTCGTCGTGATGGAAGATCGCGTCCGGCTTCAGGTTCGTGCAGATCAGTTCCGCGAGCTTCATTTCCCACTCGGTCAGATATTTGATCAGATCGTGCATCTCGTCCGGATACTCATACAGGTTGACGAGCGCCTCCTCGATGCGGAGGAAGTGATGGCACTGCTCAAACAGACCGGGAGCGATAAAAGTCGCTTTGTAGGATTTCGTCCCGTCCACGCCGTCGTACACGGCCTTCATCATGTCCCATTCCGCCTGCGGGAAGTCAAGCGACGGAGCTTTTACGTAATCCTGCCAGTGCTCGATGTCCTTGATCAGAAGATGCGCGTCGTCCTGTACAGGGAACTGTCCCGGCGTTCCTGCCGGGAAGGAGTTGTAGACGCCCCACGCGTTCTTTACCAGAAGATCGCCCGGCTTTAACAGCGCGTCATGGATCGTGTGCGGATCAAAGAGAAGCTGCACCGCCTCATACTGATTTACAAAACGCTCCGGTTTTCCGCCTTTTTTGATACATTCACGCATGTTTTCTTTTGCATTTAACATAATAAAACCCTCCGTTGATATTTATTCAGAATTATACACCCTATTCTGTTTTATTGTATACTTTAATCTGACGGATGAAAATCCATGGATGTGACTGAAATTTGGAGGCGATACCCTACACAGTGTACGACGGAAAAATCATGTCCGCCCTGCCGCGCCATGAGTTTAAAACGTCAGCCGCCTCCCGGCCACCCTCGACAGCAGGGCCTCGCTGTGCGAGATAACGATCAGACCGATTCCGCGCTCCTTCGTCTCTTTGAGCAGAAAGTTCCAGATCTGGCTCTGCGTGATCATATCAAGCATCGTGCTGATCTCATCGGCGATCAGAAATTTTGTGTCCCGGCCGAGCGCGCGGGCGATGCAGAACCTCTGAAGCTCTCCGCCGGAGAGTTCCTGCGGATAGCGGTTCATCCAGTCCTCCTCGATCCCGAGCTCCCGGATGATCCGGTCCTCGATCTGCTGTCCGTCCGCAAGCGTCGCCCGCATTCTGAGGCGCGGATTTACCGCGCGCTCCGGATTCTGCCAGACCATCTGCACCGGACAGCAGCCTTTCTTCGGAAGCGGCTTTCCGTCCAGAAGCACCTCGCCGGCCTGCGGCCGCAGATAGCCGCTCAGGATCTTGCACAGCGTCGTCTTGCCGAAACCGCTCGGCCCGACGATCGCCGCCGGCTCCCTGCTGTCGATCCGAAGACTGACGTTCGTCAGAATATTTCCTTTTTTCCTGTCGTACGCAAACGTAAGATTTTTTCCTTCGAGCAGCATACCGCTTTCCCTCCGTGTTATGTGATTATTGCTTTCACGCGTGATGCTCATGCACCGCCAGCGGTTCCCCGTGATATTTCACGCACCGCACCGTGCCGCACCCCACACGCTGCATCGGGATCTCCCCCGCGCACTCCCGCGAATAGTTCTCGCACCGCGGTCCGAACGGGCAGCCTGCGGGCATATCCTTCACGTACGGCTGTGTGCCGGGAAGCGGCTGGAATCCGTTCTGCGGCATCGCGCGCCACAGCGCCCTGGTATACGGATGGCGGAGCAGCTGTTCCGACGCGAAATCCGAAACGGGCGCTTCCTCGATCGTCGTCCCCGCGTAGAATACCGCGATGCGGTCGGCGACTTCCAGTGCCAGCTCGATATCGTGCGTGATCAGCAGCACGCCTTTTCCCTCATCGGCAAACGCGCGGAAATCTTCCATGGATTTCTTCGCCAGCGCCAGATCCATGCCCGGTGTCGGCTCGTCCGCGATGATCAGTTCCGGGTTCCCCATCAGAGCTGAGGTCAGCAGTACGCGGCGCGTCATTCCGCCGGAACACTCGAACGGATACTTCGCGTCCGTCTCCTCACTCAGCCCGTACCGCGCAAAAAGCGCCCGCTGCTTTTTCCGTCTCTCCGGGTCGTTCCGCCTGCCTCCCGAGGGACGGCCGCCCCGCCCGGAATCCTTCCCGCCGGAGCTGTTCCGTCCGCCTCTCACCTGCTCCCCAACCTTCATCAGAGGATCGAGATACGTCGTGCTCTGCGGCACAAACGCGATGCGTCCGCCGCGGTATTCACGGATTTTTTCCGGCGTCAGCAGTTCCCCGTTAAAGTAGATCTTCCCCCCGGTCCGCGCGTTGTAGGGAAGCATGCCGAGAATCGCGTGCGCGAGCAGGCTCTTTCCGGAACCGCTCGACCCCACGACCGCGACAATCTCCCCCTCATGAACCGAGACCGACAGCTTCGAGATCACCGGAAGCTCGATCTGCCGGCTGCTGCGGCTGTTCTCATACTGGAGAAACGAGACGGAAAGTTCATCAATCTCAAGGATATGACGTTTATTTGTACAGCTCAAAATCCACACCTCCATTTCATCAAAAGTCTCTCCCGGCAGGAGACGGGTTCGATTCCCGTTATCTGTCACTTGTCCTGAAAACGGTTCGGCCTGTCTGTTTTTATTCGTGCACACTGTTCGGATCCAGCAGCCGTCTCAGGCTTGTCCCGCCCAGATCGAACAGCACCACCGTCAGCACCAGCATGATCCCGGGCAGCAGCGCCAGCCACCACTCTCCCATGATCAGATAGCGCATACTCTCCGAGAGAATCACGCCGATCGCGGGCTGCTCCGACGACAGTCCCATGCCGAGGAACGTCACGCTGGACTCATGCAGAATCGCGTGCGGGAACATCAGCACCAGGCCCACGACAAACTGCGGAAAAAGATGCGGCAGCATATGCTTTGCCGCCACCTGCAGTTTGCTGTGACCGAGCCGCTCCGCAATCTGAATATACTCGCTCTCCTTCAGCTGCAGCACCTCGCCGCGGATCAGCCGCGCGAGCGAAGTCCAGTGAGTCAGCGCCACGCCGACGATCACGCCTTTTAAGCCCTTGCCGCAGGCATAGGAGATCAGGATCAGCAGCAGAATATGCGGAATTCCCATGACCATATCGATCAGAAAGCTGATCACAGAGTCCGCCCGCTTTCCGAGCGCCGCCGCCGCGATTCCAAGAATGAGCGCCATGACCGCGCTGACCGCCGCCGCGCTGACGCCGATCAGAATACTCATCGAGAGTCCGGTCAGCGTCCGGTAAAACATATTCCGTCCCATCCAGTCCGTGCCAAACGGATACGCGAAACAGGGCGCCAGGTTCTTCCGGGAGAAATCCGTCACCATCGACGCGTCGCGGCAGAAATACCCCGCGGCAGCGACCGTCACGAGAAATAAAACGGAGAAAACAAGCAGAAGCCTGGCGCGCTGTCTCTGGTTCCATCCGAAACGTTTTCCGCTCTCTTTCAAATCCTGCACCTCCGTTCCCTTTCCGCCAGATACATAAACCCGCCGTTCCTTATTTCACGGCGCAGTTCTCTCCATTCTGCATACTGATTCATCCCTCGCGCCCTCCCCTCCGGATGCGCGGATCCACCACGCCGTACAGCAGATTGGCGATAAAATTACCGAGAAATACGATAGCTGCCGTGATCAGTGTGATACCCATCAGCAGCGGAACGTCGCTGCCTGTCCCGGCTGTGACGGCCGCCTGCCCCAGACCCGGATAGGAGAAAACCTGCTCCACCAGCACCGAGCCGCCGATGATCTCGCTGATCGACGCGAACTGCAGCGTCATCGCGGGAAGCAGCACGTTGCGCAGAGCATGGCCGCGCACGATATCCCGGAGGCTCTCTCCCCTCGCGCGCGCAAAGAGGACGTAATCGCTCTCCATGATGTCAATCATCTTCTCCCGCGTATGCAGCGCGATATTGGAGACGCCCGTGATGCTTAAAGTCACCGCCGGAAGGACCGCGTGGCGCGCCCGGTCCAGAAACGTGACGTCCTGCGCCTCCATCCCGATCGGCACGCTCAGTCCGATCGGCAGCACCTTCAGCCAGACGCCAAAGACGATCAGCAAAAGCAGGGCCAGCCAGAACGCCGGCGTGCTCGCGATTACAAGGCAGTAGCCCTTGATCGCCTTATCCGCGGGACTTCCCCGGAAAATCCCGGCCAGAACGCCGAGCGCAAAGCCGAGCGCCCCGGATATCAGCCAGGCCAGCGCAAGCAGAAACAGCGAGTTCGCCAGCTTGACTTTTATCACATCCATGACGGGCTGACGGTAAAGCAGGGAGGTTCCCATGTCGCCTCTCGCCGCGTCTTTTGCCCAGTTTATATAACGTTCGGCAGGGGGTGTGTCCACCCCCCAGTACGAACGCAGTTTTTCCTTTTGTTCCTCACTCATCGAACCCAGAGCCGCCTGTCCCACATTCGCCTGCAGCGGATCGATCGGCGAGACCGAGACCAGCGCGAAGGTCGCAATGCTCACCGCGATCAGCAGCAGAATCATGCGCAGAAAGCTCTTTCCGGCAAACCACAGATTATGCTTCAACAAAGTTCTCTCCTATTCACTGAAAATTTTTTATCCAAGTAAAATCCTACTCCCACTCCCACTGATCTACATTATTGACGATCGACCAGCCGTGTCCGTGCGGATGAATTTTCTGATCGGCAATTTTCAGACCGTCGCGCACAAAGTACAGATGATCAATGTTGCACAGCCAGATCCACGGGATATCTCCCTCCTGCGTGACGCCGGTCGTGCCGTCCCACTGCGCCTTTTTCCAGAGCTCATAGGATTCCTCCAGATCCGTCGCCTGCAGCGCCTGATCCATATAATCGTCCACGGTCCCGTTCGCGTACGGAGAGTACTCCGCAAATCCGTCGTCCAGCGTGTGATAAATGTTGTAAAGCTCCATCGGCGTGTGAGCGCCCCAGCCCCAGACGAGCGCGTCCGACTGCGCGCGGGTGTAAGCCGTATCCCAGCCGACTCCCTCCGTCGTCACCTCGATGCCAAGCTCCCTCAGCTGGTTCGCCGTGTCCTCCGCGAGCGCCTGGCGCACGGAATCCCCATTGCTGAACATCAGCGTGAACGCGGCCTTCACTCCGTCCTTCTCCCGGATGCCGTCCTCTCCTTCGGTCCAGCCTGCCTCGTCCATCAGCTGCTTCGCGGCGTCAAGATCATACTCCGTAACCGCCTCGTCGTTGTACCACGGCATCTTGTCGCAGATGCTGTACGCGGCAGAACCATGGCCGTTCAATACATTCCGGATCATCTCGTCCCGGTCGATCGCAAGATTGATCGCGCGGCGCACATTGACGTCGGCCGTAAACGCGTTGCCGTACGTAACCCCGTCAATCTCCTCGGGTTCCGCGGCCGGAAGGTTGAACCCGCGGTTGTCCACGGATTCCACGCTGAAAAGACTGTACCCGTCAATTCCCATATCCGCGTAGGAAGCCGCCGTGTGGGCCACATCCACCTGGCCGGACATCGCGGCCGCGAGCGCCGCGTCCTCCTCCATCAGAAGGACCGTCACTTTCTTCATCTTCGGGGCCTCGCCGTAATAATCCGGATTCGCCTCAAAGATGATCTGCTGTCCCCTGTCCCACTGCTTCATAATGTAACGCCCGGAACCGATCGGATTCTGGCCGTAATTCTCGTCGTACGCGTGCTCCGGCACAATGCCCACGATCGCCATTGTGTACGGCCAGATCGAGTACGGTTCGTTCATATGAAATTCCACCGTCGTATCGTCGACGGCCACGGCCTCCTTCAGCATCGTAAAATCATTGACCGAGCTGACGTCACGGCAGTTATTGTACGTAAACGCAACATCCTCCGCGGTCAGAGGCTCCCCGTCCGTGAATTTGACATCATCGCGGATCTTTACAGTCCAGGTCAGCCCGTCCTCGCTGCAGCCGTATTCCGTCGCCAGATCGTTCTCGATCCCGAGATCCTTCGTCGTGCGGACCAGCGTGCTCTGAATCAGCGGCTCATGCACATGCTCGCCCGCGCCCCAGCCGTACGCCGGATCAAAACCGGAAGAAGGTTCCGAGGACGGCGGCATCGTGACGACGACCTCATCCTTTGTCTCCTCCGCCCACACCTTCGGGGCAGACCCCCATGCCAGACACGCCGACACCATCATAAAGAAAAGGGCGGCCGCTCCCGTCTTCCGGCAGACACCTGAAAAATGCGGCCGCGCAGCCGCGCTCAATAAATCTGTAATTCTTTTCAATCTCATTCTTCTTTCTCCTGTCTGAACATCTATGCCCGCCTGGCGGACAACCGTCCTGAATCAGCAGTCTCCCTGCAGCATTTTCGCTTATTATATCCGAAAAAAATCCCCTCCACAAGCCGGTGGGGGGGATATAAATTATCCGTTTTTATTCATTTTTTATCTCACTTGTGGAATCGCCGAAGACATCTCTGACGATATGCTCCGCCTCTTCCATCCGGGCCGGGATGTAAGGTCCGGTCTCCTCGTTGTATTTTATATTCGCAAAAGCGGCCGTGTACTCCGACGGCACATACAGATTATCCGACATCTGCGGCAGCGGCACATCGCAGTAATAGAAAAGCATCAGCGGATCATACATGGCGTTGCCGGAAAAGGTACAGTTCGTGTACTCGTACGGATCACGGATGCGAAAACATGCCGTCCACTCCCCGGCGGCGATCAGGCCGCTGCGGACAAGTCTTTCTCCCGGCCAGGAAGCGCTCACGAGATAGAACACATTATCATTGACCGAGACATTTTCAAAGGAAATATTCTCGTTATCATTGATATTGATCCCGCCGCCCGTGCGCTCGATCAGATTCCGGCTGACGGAGATATCTCTGATCTGCACGTCCCGCCAGCTTTCGACGATCAGCGGCGAGGAAACTATATCATGGATATAATTGCCGGTGAGCCTGCAGTTTTCCAGCCCGCAGCCGTTGATGGCGTCGCCCATCTGACCGGTGATTTTTCCGTTTTCCATATACTGCACACAGCCGCCTCCCCAGGCGATCTCGCAGTTCTGAATGATATTGTCTCTGCCGCCTATGCAGACGCCTCCCATCGGGAAATATTTTATGCTCAGATTATCATACACGCTTCCGTCAATTCCGTCGGCCACCGTGCCCTCATAAGCGCCGTCCCTCTCATCCGGAGCGGTCATAGTGCACAGCTCAACGCAGCCAAACACTTCCCCGGGATTTCCCTCGTCGCAGCGCAGGTATAAAGGACCGTATTTCACATCTTCCGGCGAGCCCCCCGGACCCACATAAAAGTCCGCGGCTCCGCCAAATCTGCCGCCGTCGTCCGAGAAAAAGTCCAGATCCTCCGTGAGCGAGGCCGCGATGTCAAACGGAGTCCCGTCCCTGTTGATCCATTCCGTACCGGACCAGTCTGCAACAACTTTATACCCTGCCCGGGCGTCGTCAAAAACGATAAGGCCGCAGTCCAGACAGTCTTTATAATATTTCCAGATCCTCACGCCGTCTTCCTCATACCACAGCGACCATTTCTCCGCACCGGCCGCGCACTCCCCGGCGGAAGTCAGCACCGGCTTCTCTCCTTCCCCATACGCGGACAGCGTGACATATCCGTCCGTGTCATACAGGTAGAGATTTCCGCGATAGGTGCCGCCGCGCTCAAAGAAAACCGCGTCCCCGTAGAAAAGAGGCGTCTGGTTGATCTTGTCCAGAGTGGCCCACGCGGTTTCCGGCGAAAGTCCGTCGTTGTCGTCGCTGCCGCTGCTGGACACATAATACGCCGTTCCTGTATAAGTCTGGCCCGGAATCTGGACGTCCGACCGGACAATGCCTGATTCCGTGTGAAGAATCTGTTCCCTCAGCGCGGTCACTTCCTCCGGTTCTCCCGCAGAGAGGACTTTCTCGTCAAGTTTTTCAATTCTGTCAAGCCAGAACGCTTTTGCCGCATCAGGCGTACATTCATAAAGTCTCAGAACCGACAGGGCCGCCTCCCTGACAGTCAGCGGATCCGTGATATCGGTCTGCGTATCATAGAGCGTCTCAAAAGAGCAGAGGCTTATGCGGAACTGGCAGAACATAACGGCAGCCGTGATATAGCTCATCTGTCCGAACAGTCCCTCATAGGTATCGTCCTGAATCCACTCATCATTTCCCTCGCCGGTAAAAACGCGGTAATCCCACGAATACAAAGAGCCGTCATTGCTGGGAAGAAGGTGAGGATTTGTGGAAACAGCGCGCAGACCTCCGTCATTCTGGTCTTCCCCCATCAGCTCCGCCGCCCGGTAGAGGACGAAACATCCCTGATCCCGCACCATCTCCTGCTCCGAATGCAGGGCCAGCGCCGCAAGCTCCTTCCACTGCGCTCCAAGCGTTTCCCCTTTGCGCTCCAGCATGTTCCCTATCATGGTACAGTACTCACCCCATGTAGCCGGCTTGTCCGCGCCCAAAGCCAGACCCTGCGGCAAAAAACCATACCAGACGGCCCGCTCATACTCATCGGACGGGATTTCTCCCGACGTCAGAGCCGTCCCGGTTTCTTCTGCTCCGGCGGGGACGCCAGACGCCTCATACTGCCCGGGGGCGGCCGCCTCCTGCACTGTATCGTTCTCTTCCGCGGAGGCATTTACAGAAAGTACGCCCGCCGTTTTCCCTCCATAGACGCCGATCAAAAAGAGCATTGCGGCCGCAAGCAGGCGCGCAGACAGATGCTTCCTGTTCATGTGATTCTCCTTCCTGTTTATCCTTCCGTTTCCGCATCATAAACTGTCCGGCAGGACAATCCATAAATTTCTCATGCCTTTCACCCCGGAACGCAGGAACGCGCAAAGCGCTCAACCCTGCCCGGCTTCCGCCAGCTTCTGATTCAGTTCCTCCAGCCGGGCGGCGTTTACGACCCCGTTGATCTCCAGTCCCAGCTCCTCCTGCTTCTTCTTCAGCGCCAGAACCGTCTTTTTCCCGGTCTGTCCGTCCGCGTCCACCCCGATCAGGGACTGAATCTGGTATACCTCCTGCGTGCCGTTCGCGGCGTATCCGCCCGTCGTCTCGCCCAGATGACTGGTTATCTCCTCCGGAATCCCTTCCAGATAATAGATCGCGTACAATTCTTCCAGCACATAGGCCCTTCTCAGGTAGCCCTCATCCCAGCTTTTCCAGAAAGCGCCATCGTCCGGCTCGTCCGCCGCAAGGCCCGCCTGCTGCCCGAGTCCGCGCAGATACTCTCTCCTGAGATATTCCTCATTCTCTCCAAACGCCAGAAAATCGGCCCCGTCATACTTCCCCATGATCTCCCATTCTTTCTGGGCAGCCGATACCGCTGTCTGTTTGTCCAGCGCCGCCCCGCCTGCCTGGTTCAGAAGATCGCGGCGGACATTCAAAGCCGAAATAAGATCCGCCCGGAATCCGTCAAACGTCAGATCCGCGGAAGGAACCTGCTCCGCCGCCAGAATCGTCATGCCGCACAGACAAAAGAGCAGTACGGCGGCCGCCAGACCCGCTGTTCGTTTTTTCATCATAAGCTTCTTTCTCTGCTTCAAAAATCTTCCTCCCTCCAAAAACAGACGCCGCGCGCGGCGATAGTCTCAGATCACTGTTCACTCCCTTGCAGGTCGTGAACGTAACAGCGCTCCGCGATGCACGG
Organism: uncultured Lachnospiraceae bacterium; assembly: GCA_947630005.1. GTDB lineage: Bacteria > Bacillota > Clostridia > Lachnospirales > Lachnospiraceae > Choladousia. The sequence goes on along the minus strand of CANRGB010000002.1, from coordinate 34,393 downwards.
AAATCACCTCGCGGGACAGCGCATGTGTGAACTGTAACAGTCTCAGTACAAAATTCCAAGCGGGACGTACGGTTCCGTCTGAGGCTGCGCAGGCGGTTCTGTTCCCGGCTGAGATTCCGCGTCCGCTTCTGTCTGGACCCCCGCGTCCGTCTGTGCTTCCGATTCGCTGGACGCCGGCTGAACCTCTGCCGCCGCTCCCGTCTCCGCCGGAAGTCCCTCATTCTTTGACCGCTCTTCTTCCAGCTGTTCCGAAAGGCCCGCGGCCTCCGATCTGCTGTCCTGCAGCTGCTGTGAAAGCTCAGCCGCCTCCGACTTGCTGTCCTCCAGCTGCTGTGAGAGGCCTGCCGCCTCCGACTTGCTGTCTTCCAGCTGCTGTGACAGATCCGCCGCTTCCGACTTGCTGTCTTCCAGCTGCTGTGACAGATCCGCCGCTTCCGATTCACGCTCTTTTAACTGACGCGACAGTTCCGCAGCCTCCGACTCACGTTCCTTTAACTGCTGCGAAAGCTCGGCCGCTTCCGATTCGCGCGCCTCCAGCTGCTGTGAAAGGTCCGACAGGCTCGTCGCTTCCGACTCGCGGCCCTCCAGCTGCTGCGAAAGCTCCGCCGCCTCCGATTCGCGGTCCTTTAACCGCTGCGAAAGCTCCGCCGCCTCCGACTCACGGCCCTCCAGCTGCTCTGAAAGGCTCGCGGTTTCCGTTTTCTTGTCTTCCAGCTGCTGTGAAAGATCTGCCGCCTCCGACTCACGCGCCTCCAGCTGCTGCGAAAGATCTGCCGCCTCTGACTCGCGCGCCTCCAGCTGCTGTGACAGATCCGCCGCCTCCGATTCACGCTCCTTCAGCCGCTGTGACAGACTCTTTACCTCCGCTTCCTGACTCTGAAGCTTTTCCTCCTGCTCCGTATAGGTATCCTGCAGCATCCGGATCCTCACGCCGAAGATCACGGCCATCGCCACGCCGGCAGCCGCGAAAACAGCCGCAAGTATCCCCAGAAGATTCCGGGCGGCCGTGACGCGGGTCTTCCCGCGCTTTAAGGAAATATATTTCTCGTTCAGCTCATCCATTTCCCTCTTCGGGACCAGAACCTCAAGCTTATCTCCCTGTTTTCCGCCGGATTTCTGCCCGCCGGTTTCCATCTTCTGTCCGGGAATCCCCGTAAAGGATGCCGCCTCCTGATTTTTCCCGGAATAAAGTTCCTCCCTCAGCTCCCAGATCCGGCTGTAAATACTGAAGGAACTCTGAGTCCGGCCGGCCTCATTCATCGCCGTCCACTCCGCGTAATTCAGATAGCGCTCCGTCACCACGGACATCCGCTCGCAGTGGTGCTTCAGCTGGCCGACCCGCTCCTGATCGCAGGGATATGTACTGACTTCGTCCAGCTTTATGATCTCGACCGGAAAACGAAGTCCCTTTAAATATTTTTTATCCAGGCCTGCCGCGCCGGCCTTGTCGGCGGTAAGGATGCTGATGGGCAGATCGTCCCGCGCGATCACGTCCAGATCTTCCCGCCTGATATTCGTCTCAAATCCGTTCCGGGCGCGCAGTCCCTGCGGAAGAAGCAGATACAGCTGGCGCAGAAGGTTCAGGGATTCCTCCCCGGCGTTCTCAAGGACAATCAGGATTCTGGTCTCGGGATCGCTCTCTTTCGCCGCCCAGACCCGCTCCATGATGCGGCAGATCAGATCCGGCTTTTCAACCACATGGGAAATTCCCCAGAGCTTCTGGCGCATCCGCTCGACCGTCTCGTTTTCCTGATTGTATTTGGACAGCTCCTCCGGGTTGATATAGTCCGTTCCGAACACATAGTCCACAAACGCGCCGCCCATGATATCTTCATATTTCTGGAAATACTGGTTGATATATTTTACGCCGTCCGCGCTGATCCCGCGAAATCCGTACGTCGGCAGGATATGCTGTTCCTTTCCCGTATACGACTTGCGGCCGTAGTCAAAAGGCATATAAAAACAGCTGCAGCTGTCCGAACCGTCCATGCACCAGCTGTTCAGCTCGTCCGTAAGATCCGCGCCGCACGCGATGTACAGATCATATAAAAATTTTCCGAGTTCCGGATCCTTTATGGTACGCGAAGTTCCGGAGCGGCCGCTCTTCATTAACAGGCCATACTGATTAAACATTCTGAGTTCCCCTTTCATTATTCCAGGTATCAGGGATTTTGCCAATTTTGCTCAATATCTTTTACTGAATTTTTATACTATTATTAATTATATACGAAAAATTCTTAATGTCAACCAGTTGGAATTGTTACAATTAATCCAGGATTTCCGGACGCGGATTTACAAACCAAAGCCCAAAAAAACCGCGAAGCCGCGCTTTACATCCAGCGCGGCCCCGCGGCTTTCCTTTTATGCACAGGCCCGCATAAAGAAATCAGCTGCTGGCGCAGCATGCGGGCCGCACAGATGAGCAGGAGAAAAAGCCGCGTCCTGACCGACAGAGCTGCGCCGAAGACCGCGGCATCTCACCAGGCAAAAGCCAGAAACCCGCGTCCTGACCGGCAGAACTGCGCCAAAGGCCGCGGCATCTCACAGAGGCTTCGCCACAAAGATCACATAGTAGGCCGCCACAGCAATTACGGTGACAAACAGCGGCGCTGTCCCCGAAAAGCGCCCGGACGTCACGATCCGAAGGAATACCCTCCGAGCTTCTCTTCCGCATCCGAGAGGAAATCCTTGTTGATATTTTCGTATTCATTCATACTGTCGACGATGCCCTGGTCGTACTCTCCTCCCGCCTCTACTGTCCCGCTGTACCAGGTCTGCCTGTCAAAATATTCCTGGAGCTCCGCCGCCTGGAATTTCCTTCCGTACCGCGCGTAGATCTCATTTTTGGCGTAGCAGATCCCTTTCAGCGTCAGATTGGACAGGTCGGCGTCCGTAAGTTCTCTGCTTTCGCTCTGCGGCAGGATATAACCGTCCGGATCCGCGCTTCCGTCCTTAAAAAGTCCGGAGACGACCGACTGTACAGGAGCTTCCGTCAAAGTCTGCGTCTGCGCGGGTGCCTCTGCCGAGGCCTGTGCCTCATTCAGAGCCTGCCTGCGCGCGTGCGCTTCCGCCGCGGCACGTGTCCGTGACCAGGTCTGCGTTTCCTCCGCATCCTGTGTCTGCGCCCGCGCCGGAGCCTGCGTTTCCTCCGCTGCCTGCGTCTGTACCTGCGCCGCGGTCTGCGTCTGCACGGAAATCTGCCCGGAGCCGTCGTCCGGCATACCGGCGTTCTGGTCACCCTGCTGCTGTCCGCCTGAAACCGTCTGACGGCTGTCCGCAGTCAGGTCTGCCGGTTCGCGGCGCGTGGCCATATGAAAAATAACCAGTCCGATGAATACAAAGACCGCAAACGTGCACATCGTGTACAGGGCGGCCAGCAGCGCGCCGGAAGAATTTTTTCTTTTCGCTCTTTTCGGATTTATCTCAGCCATATTTTTCACCACTCTCTCTGTAAATCAGGATGCCGGACCTGTTTTCGGGGGACGAAACTCGGTACGGCAGTTTCCGCAGTATCTGTACCCCGCATACCGCGGATACAATCCCGCCGTGCAGGGTCACATACTCGGCCGCCGGATAAAGTGCGGCGTCCGTCCGCTGCCCGAATACTTCCGACAGCGGCAGGATCAGAAAAGCCAGAACCGTAATTCACTGCCATAACCGTATCTCCCTTCTCTGTGCCCTCCGTCCCTCATCCTACTCGATAATGCTGTCAGGAAACATATACTTTTCGTCTGCCCCTTCATCAAGATAACCGCCGCCGTGTTCGACCAGAAAGTCCTCAATGAAATCATACTGATAGCGCCGTCCGGTCGCCTTGGGATACTGTCCGGCCTCCCAGATATGCGTCCTCTCAAAATCACTGTCCGGTTTGAGCAGTTTCTCGACGCAGACGCCGTCCGAATCCAGTCCCCAGGCCGCGTCCACATGATAGTACTGCCCGTCCAGCTGTACCAGATTCCACATATGCCCGACGGTCGGTTTCGCTCTCAGATAACCGGTCACGCAGAGGCACGGGATCCGCGCCTCATCCATCAGCCGTTTAAACGCCCACGCGATTCCTCCGCAGATGCCGCGCTTTTCCTCCAGCGGGCCGTAAGCCAGATTGGGCGCGGGGTCAGTCTGGGCCGTCCTTTTATCTCTTACGATCTCGTCATAGGCAAACTGGTCGTACTCACATTCCTGCATCAGATAGCTGAACGCGAGAAACGGCTTTACAAACGGCGCGGGCCTCGCCCCGCCGAGCAGTTTTTTCCAGATAAGCTTCGCGTTAAACGCGGCTTTTCTCTGCCATACCCTCAGATCCTGAAAAGGCATTATGTACAGATAGCTTATGCGCACCACGCAGTCTTTGCTCAGTTTTTCGATCCGCGCCATATGGAATTCACACCCCATCAGTCCCTCATAGCAGCTCTGCATATGGCTCATGGCGGATTCCATCGCCTTTTTGATCCTGTTCTGATCGTCCGTCACAATGACTGCTTCCAGAGGACGGTTCGGCGTCATCAGGCGGGATACGTCAAAATCATGATTGTCGAGAATCACGTCGCTCAGGCTGTCCGGCGCGTCGTCCTGGTACTGTAATTCCAGCTCACAGTCATTCGCGAACGAAATCCATCTGTTTTCCCTGTTATAGATGCCGTCATAACCCTGAAGAAACGCGAGCAGCCGGCGCTCTTTTTTGAGCGCATTGCGGAACGTTCCCTCAATTCTCATCCCGGCCGGACCATACAGCCTCAGTTTTACTGTCGGCTGCTTCGCGGACAGGGCGGCGATCAGCACATCCTCCGGTTCGGTAAAAATATTCATATCCTGCGCTCCTATACGAGATACCTGCTTCTCCAGTCGTCTATAAAGAAATTATCGTATTCCCGGATCGCCTCATAGACAAAATCCATTTTAAACGAACCGTTTCCTTTGACGACCAGCGTCGCTTCCATCCAGTTGTCTCCTGCCCTGCCGCACAGCTCGTGCAGCTGCTCAAACAGTTCCTTGATCTCCAGGGCCGCGTCCTGCAGGTCAAAATCATCCCAGGATTCTTCCATGAGATCCCGATACTCCTCATCCGCTCCGCAGAGCGCCGCGATCTGCTGGTGGTCGAGCAGTTCCTCTCCGACAAGAAAATACCCGACGGCGGCAAGACGCCAGCCGCGCGGCATGATCCCGACCGCCTTCTCCGCGATCTTTCGGATCAGGCTGTCCAGTTCCTGACTGTTTTCTCTGATATTTCCCGCCATAATCAAGCTCCTCCTCCGTTCTTAAACCGATAAGTCTCCGTTCTGCTCCTGCCGTCCGGCTCCGTCACCCTGCTCGCTATGATAAACTCCGTCGGCCGCTGGCTTTCGCCCTCGTATTTACAGCGGATCTTCACATCCACCGTATTTCCCTTTTTCAGTTCGTCCGCCCACTCGTTTTCCATCGTCCTGTATTTTCCTTTGTTGAGTCCCTCGTCCATCGGAACCAGATTGTCGATCTTTCCGGATCCGTCAAAGCGGCACGCGATCAGATGCCCGCCTTCATCCGTTTCCAGGCGGTCTTCCCCGCCTGCTCTTTTCTGATGATCCGGATTCCGCTTCCCTTCTTCCAGCCGCAGGCTGCCCTCACAGCCGGTGATCCTTCCGTACTGATCCGTGTGGTAACGGTACTGGTTCGACTCGTAGTCCTCATTTGGCTTTAAATGATACGCGTCGCTGAAATAACTGTTTTTCTCCGCGGAATCATTCTTCTCATTCGTCTCATTGATTTCATTTGTCTCATCCGTTTCATTTGTTTCACTTGTCTCATTCGTCTCATCACATTCGTTTTTTTCTGTTTCTTCTCTTTCCGCCTCGGGACCAAAATTCACGCGTCTCACCTTCCTCTCCTGATACGGTTGAAGTAACCGGTCGTATTTAAATGTACCATAGCGTTAAAGTAACAGGAATCCGCCTTGTACCGCTCCGCGTATTTTCCAAGCAGGAACACGTAGACCTCCCAGAAATACTCGGCGGACGACGGATCCGCGGGCCACCGGTATGCCCTGTCCGGGTCGCAGCTTTCCGGCATGTTCAGATATTTCCCGACCGCCGCTCTGACTTCCTTTTCCCAGCGCACCACCAGAGCCACTTCCTTAGGTTTCAGCGGATCCTTCCCTGTGCTGATTCCCTCAAGCGGGAATACCTTCAGAATACTCTCCAGACCGATAAACGCGGACGCAAAATCATAAAAGCTGTCCTCAAGCTCGTTCTGTTTTCTTTCCCTTATGTACGGATCATTGTTGTCGGCAAAGATGCGCACCTGATCCAGGATCTCCTGCCGTTTCGTGGAAGGAAGCGCCGGATTTAAGGCGAGGCGCCCCTCGCAGAGAATCTTCAGCAGCTCCTGCACATCGCTGAAGATATCCGCAAGCTCCCCGTCCTTTAGGCTCCGGTACATCAGCTGTATGACCGCTCCCTGCACGCGGATGTAAACCGCCCTGCTCAGCTCCGGCCGGACCTTCAGCCTGTAAGTTCCTTTCCAGACATCTCCCATTTTCGCGAGGACCGTGTCGGTCCAGCCTGCATGATAAATGGCCGCGACGCCGATATCCAGCCTGCTCAGTTCCCTGACCTGCTGCTCATTCAGGCTCAGGGCCGTTCCCATCGCCTCGCAGTCGTCCTTTGACGGAAGGCGCATGACGATCTTGATCGCCGTGTTCTTGATCGCCGCCTCGTCGACCGCTCCCGGAGACTGATCGATGATCATAAAGCCTTCTCCTGCGCTTCGCATCTCGGCGATGCACCGGCACAGGCTTCCGACGGCGGCGCCCTGCACGTTTCCGCTCTCCACGCCCGTCTCCTGCGAACACCGCTTAAGGATGTTATGCGCTTCCTCAAGAACCGTGACATGCACCAGTTCGCTGTTCGGCGCGGAGGCGGCCGCTTTGCGGTATTCCCGAAGCTTGATGATCAGGATTCCCATAATCATGGATCTGGTCTCATCCGATCCGATGCTGCTTAAATCGACGACCGCGTTGCTGCCGAACAGAGTCCGCTCAGGGATACCGGCGCTGCTGCCGAAAATCTGCCCCTCAAAACCGTTGCAGAGCGAGGACACCCGGTTCACAAGCGCTCCGCGGTAATCACCTTTCGTCTGCGCGGAGTAAGGCGAGACGTCGATGATCCGGTTCAGCGCCGTGATCAGATCCTGAAATACCGGAAATTTCGGCCCGCGCACGGCCAGACGCTCAGAGTGCTTCAGATCCCAGCCGCGGTCGATATAAGCCCGCTCAAACGCCTGCTTCAGGATTCCCGGCATCGCCCCGTACAAAGGCCAGCACGCGCTGATCACCTGCACCAGATTGTCCAGATGCTCCAGGATATGGATGTTGGGATTAAACTCAAACGGATTGATCCGAAGCTGGCGGTAAGGCGTTTCGTCCGCCGTGAAGATATTGATCCCCGGCAGTCCGCCGAATTCGATCTTGTACTCTCCTTTGGCGGGCTCGATCACGAGGAACGGAATCTTGTTATTGATCAGTTCCTGCAGCAGATTGTAGGTTGTGTTGCTTTTGCCGGAGCCGGAGGCCCCGCAGATGAACATATGGGAAGCGAACGCGTCCAGATCCAGCCACGTCTGCGTCCTCGTCTTTTCCGGCTGCCCCATGTGATGGATCGTGCCGAACCGGACGGGACGGCGCACACGCGCTTTCCAGGCGTCCGGGATGTTCCGCCCGAATTCCGCCATGCTGTCCACCGTAATGCCGGGGACCGACTTTCTCGGAAGTCCCATGATTGTCGGGATCTCCTTGCCGCTTATCAGCATGGCCGGCGTGACGACCTGGGTATCCGTAAGCTTCAGGGTTCCGGCGCCGGAACCGCTCTTCACCTCGTCGTACATCTCAAGCCGGATCTTCGGATGCTGCAGACGCTGCAGAACAAAAAGCACTCCGTCCCGCATCTTCGGGCAGGTATCGTCCCACTGACTGCAGTACGCGCGCGGAGCGGCAGGCGAATCCCCGGAAAAGAGAGAGGCCAGCGTGCTTGTCCCGATCGTCACGGTCGGCACGTCGTCGGCAATGATATAGCAGGCGCTGTTCCACATGCCGAACGTCTGGCTTAAGCTGATGCGCCTGATATGCTCGTCGATCTTCTGCAGAAGATTGACCACCGCTTTGTTGTCTCTGCTCATCGTCAGCGTCCGCGTGGAACCTGCCGTCGTCCCGTGAGTCTGTCCGTCCGTGACTCCAGTCCCGGTTGTGGTCGTCTTCCCGCTGCCGGTTCCGGTGCTGTTTCCTCTTGAATCGGAAGTCCCTGTCGTGTCCCCTTTTCCGTCGTTAAAATGAAGGCCCAGAAATTCATAGCCTTTTCCCCTGTTGGAGCTTCTCCCGGAGGAAATGCTGGAGGTATGCGAGGTTCCGAAGGATTTCGATATGGAACGGCTGACCGAATCATTCACGCTGCTGGATATGGAATAGCTCACGGAATCCGACTCATTCTCGCCGTAGGATACCTGTTCTTTCGCGTACGGGGTCAGGCTCGTATACAGATCTTCCAGCCCCTCCCTGCACTCGTCCATCGCGTCCGGCGACACCGGCTGGGAGATCACCACAAGGATATAGTTCCTGCCGTTCATGGCGTCGATAAACTTCTCAATGCCCTGCGCGCTGTACTCCCTGCCATGCTGTTTTTCATCCTCTCTGCGGCTCGGGATCATGCTGAGCGAGCGGATCGTCCTGCTGCCCGCGGCCGAGGCCGCGAACGAATCCAGCAGCGCCTTTTTCTCCGCCGCATCGTCAAGTTTCCGGAACTCGCACCCGGAAAACTGACCCCGCAGATTGCCTTCCAGCAGATCCCCGGCGATCGCGCCGCTCCCGGAGGTATTGGTGCAGAGGTAAAGCTCCGTGCGCTCCCCGTCGCTTTTCAGGATCAGGGCCACGATCGCCCCGAAGCTGTTCAGGGCCGCATAAAGACTGGAAAGCTTTTCAAAGGAGTCCTCATTCTCATTATACATCAGTTTGGTGATTCGGTACGCCGTTATTCCGCCGATTTCCCCGGGAACCGTACCTTCCAGCGCGCAGCGGTAGAGCCCGGCCGCGCCGGTGGGAGGAGAGAGCATCTCCAGGTGACGGCTGTTCAGATACAGCCCCGCAGAGCGCAGGCTGCTGCGCAGAGCGGCCTGTGCAGAAGCGTCCATCAGAAGCTTTCTCATCTGCTGCTGCTGTTTGTTTCCTCCTGCCGGCGCCGGCATCGCGCTTCTTCCTCCCGGAGCAGGGACAGAAGAGCTCCCGCCCGCCGGCGAAGGAACAGAGGAACTTCCTCCCGACGGAGCCGGCGCAGAAGAACCTCCTCCCGCCGGCGGAACCGTTCTGCCTCCGTTCGGTCCGGACGGTCTTCTCGCTGGTCTTGATGTACCTGACATTCTCAATCCCCCTTACTTTTCCAACTGCGTTTTCACGCGTCCGCCAAAGACGACCCTGCCTTCCCAGGCGGCTGCCTGCTTTACCCTTTCTTCCCGAACAGACCGCCCAGTCCCTTTCTGCCTTTCTCAAGAAAACCTCTCAGGCCGCCCCCGGATCTTCTCTTTTCCTCCGCCTGCTCCAGAAGATCCAGCAGATATTCTTCCACGCGCCTGTCGGTTCCGCCTATTCTTCTGACTTCGTCGTACAGTCCCGGTTTGTAATAATCCGGAAGAACCTGCTCGAACGAATCCCGCAGAATTCTGCAGACCCTGTCCGCGTATTCCTCGTTCACACCGTTTACCTTCAGCTCAATTTTTATCGTGTAACAGAGGCTTACCATGATCCTTGCCAGCCCTTTGATCTTTTCTCCGTCAAGCAGAGTGCCGACATAGCAGTCCACATACTTTTTCATCGCGCGGTCGTCGCGCGTCCTGAACAGACTGAGCACCGCCAGGTTCACATAACCGGAGTAAAATCTTCCGGCGGACCAGGAAAGCTTTCTGAAATACTCGCTTTCAAAGAATTTCTCGTCCTCATACAGCGGCTGCGTCGTATACCGTTCCAGCATGCACAGCGCCTCTTCCTCGGTGTTTGCCTGCATCAGCTTCCGGTAAATCTCGATCAGCACTCCGGATTTTGATCTGAGTCTTCCGGCAAGCGTACGTCCCCAGTCGTCCATTTTTTTCAGAAGTACGCCGCCCTTCACCGCCGTCTCCAGCGTAATTCTTTCGTCCAGCATTTTAAAGAGCTTTTTCTGAACTTCCTGGTCGGGTCTGCAGGCCTGCACGGCGTCGATCAGACTCGGGAAACTCCCCGGATCGCTCACATCCGCCCACGCTTTGAAAAACGCCAGCCCGGCTCCGGGGTAGCCTCCGCGTCTTTTTATCATCCCATCAAACGCGTCTTCCGCTTCCTGCGTACATTCGCCCGCCCGTTCCACCTCGCGCGCAAGGACCGCCTCGATCCGCTGCGGCTCCAGATTGTATTTTTCCGCCAGAGTGCAGATTTCCCCCAGATCTTCCTGTTCATAGTCAAGAAGCGCATCCCGGAGATTTTCCTCACCGCCGGCGTCCGTGCGGGACATAGTCAGAAGCACGGCCGGCCCGGGCATTCCCGCGTCGTATTCTGCGAGCGCGTCAAGTATCTGATACAGGGCGTCCCTGTCACGGCTCACCGCTCCGACTGCCCCGCAGATCAGCTCCCCGAAATCCGGCGCGGTCCCGCCGTCTTTTCCGGAAAGCGCCGCAAGATACATTTCCACAACGGCCTCCACCGCCTCCGGCGCGCAGAAAGGAAACTGTTCCGCGCAGGAAGAAATCCTGCCGCCGGTAAAGATCCCGTCAAGCACCGGGCAGAGAACGGAAGGCTCCATTCCTCTCATCAGGGACCAGGCGGCGGCGAGCTTTCCGCCGTTTCCGCGAAGATCCCCCAGCAGTCCCCGCAGGACATCCTCCAGGATATCTGTCACCGCGGCTTCCCTTCCCGCCTTCTCCGCGTACCGGGAGAGCAGCTTCAGAAGCGGGTATCCCGCTTTCGCGTCCGCCGTGAAAAATCTGGTTCCGTACACTTTGAAAAAGCCGTCCAGGATATAATCCACGAGCACCTCGTTTTCAAAAAGACCGAACTGCGAGATGCACTCCAGATGGCGCAGCGCGTCGTCATAACTCCAGCTGTCCTCCGTATGGCTGCTGTCCAGCAGATATTTATACGCGTCGTAAAGCTCCGGTATCTTTGCTGAGAGTCTTTTCAGCGGAATGCTTGGAAGCACGATCTCACAGAAATCACGGATATCGTCGGACATCTCCACCATATCCCGGAAATACGCCCTGCCGATCGTTCCGTCCGGCTCCGTCCCGAGCTTTCGCGCAGCGCCGTCAAGAAGCACAAAACGGCTCGCGGCAGTCTGGCGCACCGAGGAACACATCGCATCCTGCGGATGAAAGCCCACAATCATAAACAGCGGTTTTTTCGCGGCGCCCCGGCGGGATGAGGCCTCCGAAAGCGCGCAGTCAAAAAGCACCGTCTCAATATTTATATTAAGATTTGAGCGGTTGGTCGAAAAGGTGATCCCGGCCGCGAGTTCGGCGGAAACACAGGAGCTGACCGCCGCGATCCAGAGCTCTACCTGCTCCGGCGTGTCCCGGATCAGCAGAACCTTCCTCTGGTCCGCGGGCTTTTCCGCCTCCTGAAGCAGGAACCAGACGCAGGCTTTTACCGCCTCCTCCCTGCCGCCGCGCACAAACGCGCGGATCTGCTCCCTGGTGAGCTTCCTTCCTTTCGGCACATCGTCCTTCTGCGCGAGAAACGGCGGAGCGGGATCCGGCGCTCCATCCATATAAAAATCCAGAACCGGCGCAAGATGCGCGTCCCAGTCCCCGCATCCGAACCAGTACATCGGATAATCTCTGAACGTCCCTACAAACGCCTGCTCGACGTACGGATTAATCCGGATCGAGGATACCGCGCCGTTCGCACTCATTCCCCGGACAAGCCCTTTCGTCTCCTCCTTTGCTTTTACGACAAGTGAGATCAGGGCATGCTGACCGCCCGGCAGCTCCACATACTCGTAGGAGCGGAACAGTCCCTGCGGCGCGCCCTCCTTTGCTCCGTTATAGTCCGCGAAACGCTCTCTTAAAAATTCCCGGTCTTTTTCGTCCGTCCGGGAAAAAATCCCCGGGCTCATGGAAAATGTCCCGTACCCGTCCAGGTACAGCACTTCCCCGCCGTGAATGAGATCGCGCGCCGGAAAACACCTTGTATAAATCACCTGATCCAGCATAATCATCCTCCTTGCTCAGCTTTTTGCCGGAATGATCCCTTCCTTGGCCAGCACCCACATCAGCGGATCCAGAACACGGTGCGGAAGTACCCGGCCCAGTCTGTTCGGTCCCGTCGGCGGCTGACCGAAACTGGAGACCCCGAAATACCGTACCCGATCCGGCCCGAAATTTACTGTAATGGCGTTCAGGAAACTCTGCTCCCCCTGGCGCATCAGCCAGTCGCGGATTTCCAGGTCGACCGCGTCCGCGTCCGCCTCCATAAACGCCTGCCTCATCACGTGAGGTCCCGGCTGTGTGACTGTGGCGGTGCCGAAGCTGTCAAACACCGCATCCATCTTTGTAAACACCACCGCGACATCCTTGTCGATCAGCTTTCCCGTTTTAATGTTCGCGCTCGTACGGATATAACTGGCCAGTCCGTTCACCAGATCGGCCGCCGCCTCGTGCGTGCTGGCTCTCGACGATGACCAGGACAGGACGTCCGGCTTTACCAGACGCCTTACGCCCGGAAGCGCGAGCGGATCGATCAGTATGACCAGCGTCCTGGAACCGGCGATGTATTTGCTGATTTTGGGGTCAATATTCTGCTGATCTTCGCCCGCTCCGTCAAAAATCGTCAGAGAATAGGACGGTATGATCCTGTTCGTCATCTTTTTCGTGTCCTGTATTTTCCACTGCTGGGGCTGCGGCGGTGTCCCGGGGGGCGTCGCGGGCACGGGCTCCGCGTCTTCATAGATCAGCTTTTCATTCCCGCGGAATACCGTCTGTGTGTCGGGATCCATCGGCGTCAGCACCCAGGGAAGCCCGGAGCTGCGCATCTCGTGAAGCATTGTCGTGAGAAAATTGCTCTTGCCGGCCCCGCTGATCCCGAGAATGCTGAACCTGAGATATTTGCTGTAATCCAGGATATCGCTCGGAAGATTCGCGCCGCATTTCGGACATTTTCGGTCCGTCGCGAGCCGTCTGTCGCATCCGGGCTGTCTGCAGACCGGGGCCATATGACGCGCCCTCTCAATCATGGAAGGGTGCGCCTCGGTTCCGCAGTTCGGGCACCCGTATTTGATCCCACCCGGCGTGATTTTGTTCATACAGTATGGACAAAGGATATCTGTCATCTCTTATTCTCCTTTCGTATCTCAGTTCCCGGGCACTTTCAGCGTGTTCAGGTCTTTTATCTCAAGTTCATACTCCATCAGGTCTTCCTCTTTCATCAGCAGCCGGAGCTGGCTCCCGGCCTTCATGGAGCTCCACGCGGTGTCCGGCAGATCCATCTGCAGCACGCCGGACGGGAATCCGGTCTCGCTCTCCGGGATCGTACAGACCGTCAGGGTCTGCGGATCGGAGATCTTCACCGGAATATGTCCGTCCATCCGGTACATAAGCTTCATCTCCGGAGTTTCTTTCGCGGAACATTCCACAATCAGCTTCGCCCCTCTGGCGACCGGATGGGATTTGAAAATGCCCGCCGCCGCCCATTTGACAGAATAAACAATCTTCTCCTTCGGAGTATTGACCACCCGGTATTTTGAAGGATCCGCATACACGGTCTGACCGTTCGGCATCCGGTATTCCCCGATCACGGTTATGTAAAGATCTTCCCGCGGCACATGGTCAATGACGATCATGCCGCCCTTCCGATACTCATCCGCGCTCATTTCCATCATTCTCCCGGCCCTGGCGTCCGCCTCCCCGGCCCACGGAATCACCTGAGGATCTGTCCTCTGCGCCGCCAGATAATGGATCCTGCTCAGATCCCGCGGAAGCTCCTGCAGCTTTATCTTCAGACGGACCCCTTCCACACGTGTTTCTCTTCTGTTTATTTCGCATTTTTCCACGCTTGAGATCTGATGGACGCCCGAAATAATTCCGTTCGTCCCGGCGGTTGTGACGACGGCGACCATGCAGGAAAAATGATCCGGAATCCGGAAAACGCACCGTTCGTCAACGCTTGAGCTCCACCCGTACGTTTCCCCCCGGCCGAGTATCTCGTTGATCCGCGACACGGGCAGGACCTGACCGATCATATCCCGCGCGGCTTTGGAAGAGGTTTCCCGTATTTCCACTTCCCTTCTTGTATGATCCGGGGATTTCCAGGTCACGGTTACCAGCGTTCTGTCCTTTTTTACCGCCGTATCCCGCACGGCGACCGGCTTCGGTACGGGCGTCAGCAGCTTTGTGACGCCCTCGCTGTATTTAAACGTGTTCTGATAAGGATAAACGCACTGCAGCCGGTAGCCGTACGCCTGCATGTTCACGACATCCTGATCCGTAAAATTTCCGCCCGCCCGTTCCGCGGCAACGGTTCCGCCATTGCCCGGCAGACGGTCCGGTATTCCGCTTTTTTTCTTCAGAACCCGGACGCCGACGGTGTTTTCCGGGAGCACCCAGCTGATGCGGATCACGCCGTCCTCCGCCGTAAACTGCATGCGGCCGGTATCCAGTTCGCTGTAGTTCACGATCTCGCGGACGGCCGGGGCCGAATAGACGCCTCTTCTCTCCGCGAAAACCGCGTACCCGTAGCTGACGCCGGCCTCCACCCTGGTATCCTCAAATTCGAGCGCGTTAAGTCCTTCCGCAAGCGTCACGCCGTCCGTATGGCTCACCGGCGTACCGTTCGTCTTTCTCACGACCCGGTATCTGACATCGCGGTCGCCCGCCATATTCCAGGTGAGCGCATGCTTCAGCCTTCTTCCCGGAACCGCGGCGACGTTCAGATTCAGCGGGGCTCGCGGCCGGATTGTCCTTAACAGATCGATGGCCGGCTGAAAATCCTTTACGACTTCCAGAATCGAAACGCAGGTATTCCCCGCCCTGAAGGACGTATCGCCGGCGGCCGGCATCTGTTTTCTCGCCTGCTCCATCTTCTCCCGGATGAGGCGTCTCTGACTTTCCAGGCGGAGCTTCGGTCTCGAAACGGCGAGCTTTGTCAGAAACGCCTCCGCCTGACTGTACCGCCCTGTATTCATGTAATTCTGCAGCTCATCGAGCACTTTTTGATTTTCTTTTATCACGGCGCTCACCTGGCGCTCAAGTTCCGCGAAATCCGGATGCCCCGGATACGCGTTCCGGGCGTTTTCCAGCTGACGCTTCGCCTCGGTCAGATCCATATTTTTCAGGGCCGAAAGCGCCGCGTTCTTATATTCCCCGAAAAACCTCATCTCGGAAATGGCAAAACCGCAGGAACAGCGGTCCGCGTCCGCCGGCACCATCTTTTTGCACTTCGGGCACCTCACATACAGACTCGCGCCGCACGCGCGGCATTTCCCCTTTTCCGCTTCCTCCCTGGTCCGGAATTCCGCCGGCGTTCTGCACATGGCGCAGGTCAGATGAATCAGCGCCTCAAGAGGCTCGAACGGATCCGTCAGCCCCGCCTCCTGATTATACAGGGCAAGAGCCGTATTATAATCCGGGAACTGTTTCTGGATCGTCCGGATACAGCTCTCCGCAAACTGCCGGTCTCTCTTGAACGCCTCCGGAGCCGATTTCAGCATCTGAAAAAAGTCGGCGAGCCGGTTTTTCCGCAGAGACTGATCGTACTTCCTGCGGTTCTCCTCGCTGTTGAAGACCTGCGTCATCCCGTCCGCGAACAGGTCATCCAGCGCGTGTCCGGGATCGCTCATGTCGCTGGCATACTGCGTGGAGCCGCGCTGCATGGTGATAAAAAGCTCATTCGTTTTCTTCTTGTGGTAATCCGGACAGTCTTTTTCTGTTCCGCCGCAGTAATAGCAGGCCAGATCGTACAGATCGCCCGTCTTCGAAAACCAGGGATACTTTGCTTCCCTGATGCTGTGCAGAACGGCAATGTGACTCGAGATTGTCGTGAACAGATTATCTTTCATGAAAATATCGTTCAGATTCACTCCCTGGCCGGTTTTCTGAACCGTGAATCCTTTGCTCTCGTAGACCGTCTTCACCGTGCCCAGCTGAAGTCTCAGCTTCACCGCGACATTCCTCAGCTGGCCGTTGGTCACCTCGCACGTTCCCTCCTGCCCCTGCTTCATAATCGCGATCAGCGTCTCAAGCTGGCGTATCTTCTCTTCCCTGCAGGCCTTTGCCTCCGGATTGCGCGTTTTCGGAGAGGAAAGCACCCGTTTTACATCCTCGTACAGATCCAGCTCCTGCTGAAACTGCGCTTTTCGGACCTTGTCCGGCTCATTCGCGCACCGGTCTTCCAGATCCCTTTTCCACGATTCGATCGCCTTCTCTATCACTTTCTTATTCGACTCCGCCGGATCACAGTCCAGATTCAGCATCTCAAAATAATTTCTTCTCGGCATAATCAGCTTCCTCCATCAGCCTGCGGGCTGTATTTTTATTTCCGCTGCTCATCCGGGGCTTCCCAGGTCAGCGCATCTGAATCCGCCCCGCCCCGTCCGTGTTTTCCTCTGCTTCGGTCCGCGCTGATCTCCTGCGCGATCTTTCCGAAACTGTGCACCAGCTCGCTCTGCGCCACGAGCATGGCTTCCATATCTCCATGGCTGATATCTCTGAGAAATTTTTCGTCCGCCGAGCCAAAGCCGATGCCGATCACGCTGATATCTTTCCTGTGGCATTTTTTCGCGGCTTCAATCGCGGTATCCTGATGCTCCCAGACACCGTCCGCCAGCACGATCGCCACCCGCTTTCCTTCTTCTCCTTTGAGCATGCGCAGCACGTCCGCAAACGGATGTCCCGCGTTGCAGACGCCCGTCATACAGGATTTGATGGACCGGATGGAGGCCTTGCATTTCTCCAGATCCCCCGTCAGCTGCTGCACGACCTGCGACCTGTCTGACACGGCGATCACACCGATCTTCACGCCGCCCTCATAATCCCGGAACTGATCCACAAAATTGCACATGGCTTTCAGCGCGTCCTTGATCGGCTGACCGCTCATGCTGCCGGATACGTCAACCGCCATAACCGCCGAGATCGGCTCCGCGATCAGCTCCCCTTCTTCCTGCTCCACCGGTCTTCCGTACTTGCTCATATCCTCCGGGACGGGTTCCTCCCGTATGGGCAGATCCCTCGTATCGTTCCCCTGACGGGCCTGGACATGTACGACTCCGTTCAGATCATAGCTGTACTGGATGCGGATCAGCGTCGGATTCTGCGTCCGGTCATGCCGTATGCCGGAGACCACATATTTTCCGACAATCTGACAGTCCAGCGGCTCCCGCTCGCCCTGGAGCACATAAATCTCCACCTCATTTTCGCCTTTCGCGGACGTATAATACCGGAAAGCCTCCGCACATTTTACCGGAATCCTCTGGTTCGCGGGTATGATCGTCTTGTTGATATAGCGGGTTCCCTCCGTATTTACCGCGATGACGCCCATCGCGTGGGCGGCGACGTCGACGTGCGTCATCTTCAGCGCGTTGTCAAAGGAAATCTCCTGTCCGACCGGTCCGTCAACTTTATACTTTCTCTCCGGACTTTTCGGCTCAGAGACCTTCTCTTTCTTTTTAAAGTTGAAGAGGCCGGAATTTTTCCGGCTGTCGTCCGGAACCGCTCTTGACGCGACCGTCACAACCGTGTATTCCGGCAGCGGCTGATGGACCTGAATGGCCGCGCCAAGGGCGACCGCCTCATCCGGATGCACCTGGGACAGCGGGGTGTGGCCGCTTTTCTCTTCCAGATACTCTGCCACCTGCTTCATTCTCGTCGAACCGCCGACCAGAAGCACGTCCGTCACATCCTCCCAGCCCATATTCATGTCCGCAAGGACGCTGCCGCACAGATTTCCCGTCTTCTCAAGCAGATCCCTCGTGCTCTTCTCGAACTCTTCCAGCGTGACCGAAGTCGTAAATCTGCCGTATCCGGGGATCGGAAGCGTCACGCGGATCTCCCTGCGCTCTGTCAGCTGCTTCTTGATCTTCTCCGCGCTCCGCGTGACGGTCCTGTCGATCTCCGGGTAGTCGGACGAAGATATCCCTGCCTCCTCCCAGATCTTCTGCTTCAGGATCCCACAGAGCCTGGAATCCCAGTCTTTTCCGCCCAGCGTATGATCGCCGGCCGTGCTCAGCGTTACCATCTGGCTGTCTTTTTTCATCTGTACGAGCGTCACGTCAAAGGTGCCGCCGCCAAGGTCATACACCATGATCACCGCGTTTTCTCTCCAGTGATTCACGCCGTAATTCATGGCAGCCGCCGTGGGCTCATTGATGATCTGGCGGACATTCAGCCCTGCCATCCGGGCCGCCTGCATCGTCGCGCTGCGCTCTTTTGAGTAAAAATAAGCCGGAACGGTGATGACCGCCTCATCAATCTTTTGTCCCGTCACCTTTTCCGTCTCCTCTTTCAGATAACGCAGAAGGATCGCCGAGAGTTCCACCGGCGTATAACTTTTCCCATAAAAAGAACAGTAAGTTCCTTCCTTCCCCATATTTCTTTTGAAAGCCGACGTACATCCGGATTCTCCCAGCTCAAACGCTTCTTTTGCCTCGGAGCCGACAATGACTCCCCCGTCCTCGGTAAACTGTATCACGGACGGCGTGATCTTTTCCCCCTGCGAATTGGGAATGATTATCGGCTTCCCTGTCTTCTCGTCAAGCACGGCGACCGCGCAATTAGTGGTTCCAAGGTCAACTCCAACTTTTTTTCCAATTTTAATTCCCATTTTCTCTCCTCCATTCGGGTTACAGCCTGCCCCGCAAAACGTCAGTCATTATCCGCCTCTTTTATTTTGCCGCGGCCTGCCGCACGCAGGCCGCGGCATATTTTTATTCTCCGTCTACGCGAAGCGTGTGAACGGGGCTGTTCTCCTTGTCAACATCGGAGAGGAAGCTGATCTCCTCCTCTTTCTCGGTTCCGGAACGCACATCGAGCGTTTTCACGTGGATCCCCGTCATATCCGCGCGGAAAGTCACAAGGATCTTGGAATCCGCCGGCGTTCCCGGAGGCATCTCCATCTCAAGACGTCCCAGATATTTGACCGCGTACGCCGGATCGGAAGGCATCGGATTGCCCTGTCCGTCCTCGCACGGGATGACCACGTCGTCAAGGCTCATGCTTTCAAATACTTTCAGACGTATCATCTTCATATTGTCACGCGGCGTGTAATATTCTCTTTTCACCTCTGTCGGAGAGGTGCTTCCTTTCTTGACCAGGTTGTCAATGATGTACTCGTTGTTCTCATTCAGCACGCCGGGACCGAAAGATCTCGGGAGCTGGTCCACGATATCAATGGGAGGCTTGACGATCTCCTTTTCTTCCCCGTGCGGATCCGGATTCGGCGTCGGATCCGGATTCGGAACCGGGTCCGGGCTCGGCGCCGGCTCAGTCTCGGGTTCCTCCACAATCATGTGGGCATAGATCGCGGCGCCCTTCGCGACCGCGAGGTTCGGCTCGTAAAGATTCACCGGGATCCCGGAAAACCTTGCCTCCACCGCGTTCCGGATCATCGGCATAAAGGTGGAACCGCCGACCAGAAGCACGAAATCCAGCTGCGGATTCCCCGCTTCCTTCAGAACGTTTTCGACATAACCCATCGTCTGCGCTACCTTCGGCGCGGTCATCTGCTCAAATTCTTCCCTGGAAATGACGACATTCGTTATCTGCCCGTTCACGGACACTTTGACCTTCGCGCTCTCGGCGCTGCTGAGCTTTTTCTTTGTCGTTTCCACCTTGCTGCGGATTGACTGTCTCGTCTCCGGTTCCAGCTCTTTCGGGGTAAGCCCGTTCTCCTCGCAGCAGACGGACTCGATCATACCGTAGAGGATATCGTCCCAGTCCTTTCCGCCGAGCCTGTCGTTTCCGCCGCTGGCCACGACCGTAACTCTCTGAACCTCCTGCCCCTCCTCGTTCTCCGCCAGGGACATCCGCATGATTGTGACGTCGAAAGTGCCGCCGCCAAGGTCATAGACCATGAGCGTCCGCTCCTCCTTAAACTGCCTTGCGCAGTAGCTGAGCGCGGCGGCCGTCGGTTCGTTTACGATGTCCAGCACCTCCAGGCCGATCAGTTCGCCCGCGGCCCTCGTCGCGTTCCTCTCCTCAATCCCGAAATAAGCGGGACATGTGATAACAACCTTCTCTACCTTTTCGCCCTGCTCCTCCGCCATGTTTTTCAGCCTCTGCAGAATCAGGGCGCTGATCTCGACCGGCGTGTACTTTTTCCCGTAAAATTCATAAGTCCGTCCGTCTTTTTTGCCGATCTCCCGCTTGACGAACTGGACGACATGTTCTCCGTCCTCCTCTACCATATCCTTAGCGGCAGCGCCGACGATCACATTGCTTTCACTCTCAAAATATACCGCCGAGGCAACCGTGTCTCCCGCCTCTGCCAGATTCTGGATAACAATAGGATTCTCGTGATCATCCAGTCTGGCGATACAGGAATTTGTGGTCCCAAGATCAACACCGTGTACAACACCCATAATTTTTTCCTCCTGTCTGTGATAAATATTCCGCGGCGTGTTCCGAATTTATTCGGAAGCGCCGTTTTTGTCTTCTCCTTCTGCCGCGCCGGGATTTTCGTCTTTAGACTCCCCGGCGGTTCCCGTCTCCGGATCCTCCTGCCCCGGTCCTGAGGCCTCCGCTTCCGGATCTTCCGGCGTCCATCCGGAGGCCCCCGCTTCCGGATCTTTCCCCGGCCACGTTCCATCTGACGCCTCATCGGAATTCCCGTCCTCCGAAGCTTCGTCTTTCATCTGCTGCTCCGACGCTTCGCCGGGCGCCGGTTCCGGCTGCGGAACGTCCAGCGCTTCGTCATAGACATACAGATCCACATACTCTTCGCTCAGCAGCAGTTTTCCCTTCCTGACGCCCGGACGGCTGCTCCGCGCGATCAGGTTGTGCTTTGTTCTGTCCCCCGTCGGAACTTTCCGGATCACCTTGCTCATGCGCGGCGTCCGCTCCGTTCCGGGGCTGCTCTGGAAGGTTTCTGCTCCGTAATCATACATCAGGTCCTTCAGCTGATCGAACAGGGCGCCGATATTTTTCGGAAGCTTATCCGGATCGGAACCGTCAAGCAGCAGAGGCTTGTACACAGAAAAGATATCCGCGAGCTCCCTGAGGATCGCGTTGTACTGATCCCCTTTTTTCTCTTTGCGGAATTCTTCAAGCTCCTCCTGCATTCCCTGGCGGACCTGAATCTGGAAATTCACGTTTTCTTTGATATACTGGGCCAGCTGTCTGTCATTTCTGGCCTGCTTCTCCCTGATCTCCGCCGCCGTCACTTCCAGAGCACCGATCTTCTCCATCAGAGCGCTCATCTGGCGTCCCGCATCCAGCCCATCGATCTTCTCGCGCAGGCTGTCCATCCGCCGGCTTATATCTTCCGTCCCGCTTTTTTCCTGAAGGGCGCTCAGCTGACGGGTGATCTCATCCAGCGCGTCAGACACTTTGCGGAGTCCGGCGCCGTACGCCTCAGAAACAGGACTGATCGGGATCACATCGGGCGCCGACGGATCCGGCTCCTCATACCAGGATGCCCTGTCCGGAATCGGTTCTTCCGACCGGAACTGTCTGTCCGGATCTGGTTCTTCATACTGGGATGCTCTGTCCGGAACCGCCGTCCAGGTCTGGTCCCGTGTGCCGGCGGCACCTGTTTTTGCGGCGTTCTGCCTGATTTTTTCATCTAACGGCATATTTCTCCTCCTTTTCTTTATGCGTGTTTTCTATGCCCTCTGAACATTCACTGTCCGGATCATGGAGTTCAGCTCACTGTCCGCCTGCGCCATAATCCAGTCCATGGCCTCCATGATTCCCCAGGGTTCATACGGATCGCCGTCCGGGCTGTGCCCCATCGCGCTCACCGGAAAATAGTGCAGGTTGGAAAATTTTGCTTCCAGCGTGCTGACGGCAAGATCCAGTCCGATATCCACCAGAAACTTCCTGCATTCCGCGTCTCTGGCCTGTTCATAACCGGTATATTCTCCCCGTTTTACCATGGCGTTCAGTCTCGCCGGGCCGATGACCCTCCTGACCTCCGTGATATCGCTCTTGACGATCATCACCGCCATCGGAACCGCCAGACGTTCGCTTGTCCTGGCATGTCCGGTACTGACCAGATAATTGATGAAGTTTGTGGCCACCTCATCCGGCTTCATATTGCTGAACTCCCCGAGCGTCCCGCCGGCCCGGATGCGGCCGCTGCGCAGATTTCCGTCACTGAACGGATCAATCAGGAACATCAGTCCGCTGCAGTAGTGGAACTGCTCCTGCAGAACCTCATTCCGCGCCGTCACGCCGTCAAACATTTCGCCTGCGATATCATAAACAGAGAGCTGTTTTTTAATCCCTTTTTTCTTCTTAAGAAGAATCGGATACATCCGCGAGTTCATATATTCCGTCGGCGGAGCTTCGCCGCCCTTGTACCAGTCTTCCAGTTCGTCAAAGTACGGTCTGTACTCATCGGTAATCTCCATATGAAGCGACTTTACACGTTTCAGCCTTTCCAGATATTCATGAAACAGAGCGGCCAGCAGAACGCTCTTGCCCGACTTGCTTCCTCCGATCAGCTGAATTCCGATCTGAACCGCATCTGAGGCGACAAGCATGGCCCCGCACGGACATTTGGAATCCAGCTGAGATCTCCCGTTAAAGAAAGTGGCAGGCAGGCTGTATCCGCAGACACAGGTATGATTCAGGATCCCGTAGGGCCCCGGCACCAGCTTTTTATGGATTTCCCCGCACTGCGGACAGACAAAATACGGAATCAGCGACCTCTTTTTACAGACCGGACATACGGAGCGGATCCGGCGAATCTGGAGATATACGCGGTCAAGCGCCCAGACAACCGTGAACACAACATAGGTAATCATCATGACCAGTGTCGTAACGGTTCCGTGTATTGCCGCGAATATGATCATAATAACCGTTCCAAACAGATTGACGCAGATGAACAGGGCAATCCGAAATGGCAGAAACGCGTTTTTATGTTTCTTCTGTTCCGCCCGGTTCCGTTTAAACGCGTCGGCGATGGTCTCCCTCAGCTGCTGGTAGCCCGGGCCAAAGAAATAGCTCCTCACCGCGGGCTCGCTGTCCTTTTTCCATTCCCATTCGGAAAAATCCACATGCTCCGTGATCGCCCGGGCATAATTTCTGACGGCCACAGCAAGACCGATCAGAGCTCCTGCCAGAAACGCGATCCCGATGACCGTCAGGATCAGAATGCCTCCGCCCGCAAGCAGAACCGGCAGCACGCGGGTGATAAACAGGTAGATCAGATAAGCCGCAACTAAAAAAAGTACAACTTCAATCATGCTGAATTCCCTCCTTTCTTAGTCCTTATTTTCTCTGTTTTTTCTCCAACTGTAAAGAAACTCAAAGTATACTTTTCCGGTTCATCGATCATCATCTAAACAAAGCATACTGCCCGCAGGAATTTTATTTTTAATAAATATCGCGCGGCCCGCATGCTGCGCCAGCAGCTGGTTTCCTCATGCGGGCCTGCGCATAGAAAAAGACAGAGGAAGGCGGTTTCCCGTCTTTCCTCTGTCCTTAAGGATTTTCTTTCTGATTTTTAATTCTTCTTTTTAATTCCTGCGCGCCGGATCAGTATTCGCTGTTTGAGGAACTGCTGTCCGCCGTATTTCCGGACGTCCTGCTGCCGGACTTATTTTTGGAGTTTGAACTGCTGCAGTTTCCGCAGTTCTTCGCGTTCGTATTTCCGGAGCCGTTAGAGCTGCCCGTGCTGTTTGATGCGTTCGTATTGTTCGTATTGTTCGTGTTCTTAGACATTTTTATGGCCTCCTGTAAATGAATTATGTCACAATCCTATTATCTCTTCTTTACAGGAAAATATGTGCGCCGCGGAAATTTTTTAAAAAATCTCCGCGCGGCCATTCTGCTTTTCATCCGATGTTTTCCGTGATCACTTTCCAGACATAATCCAGCTCGTTTCCCAGCACCCACGCGGCTATGCCGCCGAGGTCGTTTTCTTTTACGAGCGAAGCCCGCTCCGCCACCGTGGAATCGTCCTCAAGCCACAGCTGGCAGAAAAGTCCTTCCGCATCCGTCCACTCGCCGTACGGCTGCTCGGCGGACTCGTCCCAGACGGCCGTCACGCCGTTCTCCTCGAGAATCTCCCACGCCCTTCCCATGCCGAGCGCCCTGCTCGTGACGTTCGTCGTACCGTCCGCGTACGTCTCGGTATACCAGAGCCGCGTATAGAAAGGAATCGCGCTGACCACTTTTTCTTTCGGCACCTCCCGGAGCATGTTCGCGATCCCGGTCCGCTCAAAGTCAAGGGAGGCCACACTTCCGGTGATATCGGAGCCGGCGTAATGCTCGTCGTAGCCCATCATGATCACATAATCGCAGACGACTCCGAGCTCCTTTCTGTCATAATGGCGCGAGAAATCCATCGGAACCGGGACGTCCACGGAGAGGAACAGTCCCTCCCTGCGGCAGAGTATGGACAGCTCCCGCATGAACTGAACGTAATCGTATCCGGCGCTCTCCGCGATCCCTTCAAAATCGATATTGATCCCGTCAAATCCGACAGTCAGCGCCTCCGAGATCAGATACTCCTGCACCCGCTTCCGCGCCTTTCTCGACGCCAGCAGCTCGCTCGTGCTGACATTCTGGCTGAAATTACTGATCAGCGCCCAGACCTGAAGGCCCGCCGCGTGCGCTTTCTCCACATAGGAAACATCCGCAAAGGAATCAATGGCTCCCTCGCTGTCGGAGAGGAAATACCAGGTCGGCGAGATGACGTTCACTCCGCTCATGGCAGCGGTATCTTTCTCAAAATTATCGTTCATCTCCTTAAGGTCGATCTGATGCCAGACAAGATCCACGCGTCCGTCCATCGATAAGCTGGTGTATTCCGGGCCGGTATAGACGGAATCCCGCGCGGACTCCTCCGTCTCTCCCAGACAGCTGTTTTTCAGATAGCCGATATATCCGTCCGGCGCGGCCACCTCGGACCAGTTCTCCAGCTGCTGCAGAACCACAACCTTGGTCCCCTTCGGGACTTCCGTCAGGATCGGGCTCTTGATCCCGCCCCGATACCGGACAGCCGTTTTTTTCACGACCGCCGCCTCCGTCCTCGTTACGCCCCCGAACGTGATCACAAGCCTCGCGGGATCCTCAAATATCTCGTATGTAAAATCCGAGTGTTCACAGAGGAAATCCAGCGACAGATACATTCCGCCGTCCGCGTTCTGCACGATCACATGGCCGGCGTCCTGTTCCTTACCGTCCACTGTGTAGGAAGCGCTGTCCGGAGCGATCTCATAGACCTCAAGCGCCGTCGTAAACAGCATCAGTCCCTCCGAATCATCCCAGTAAAAGCGCGGATTCAGCTCGCTTCGGACGAGGCCGTAATCCACATACAGCGCGTCGTCGATCCAGCGCGCCCGCTCCTTCGCCACATGGTCCTCCGCGACCACCGCCAGTTCATCCTCTTTCAGCGTGCCGAAATATTCATCCGCTCCCATTCGCTTCCGCGTGGGCACATATCTGACGGCCGCATATATGATAATCCCCGCCAGCACGACGCAGACCGCGATCGCCGCTGCCCTTGCCGCCCCTGCTTTTGGGGTCTTTTTTCCCGTTTTCTTCACTGTGCTGCCCCTTTCCTGTTACCTGACTGGTTTTTAACCGTTTTGCGTGACTCTCTCAGTTATAACATAAATCCGATGATCTGCGTTTAAATTCGCGCATTTTATAAAAAATTAAGAAGTCCAAAGCAGACAGCAGCCGGAGGCCGCCGGTGCACAAGGGGAAACGGTCGCCTGACGGCTTTCTCCTTTCCTGTCTTTGTTTCGCCGTTGTTACTTCTGATCGACTTTCACGAAATTAATCCTCTTGATCTTCTCTTTGTCGTCACTGATAAAGTCCCGCATATAAACCTGTTCTTCAGCAAACATGCAGGCGTTTACGATGTCCTCCGTTCCGCACGGATAACCATCCAGAAAGAGCTGTGTACCTTCCCTCTCATAACCGCGCAGTTCCCTGAATAATGCTCTCGCGTCTGCAGGATTGTAATACTTGTGTTTCTTTTTCCTCATTTTTCCTGCCTTTCCCTGTCTCCGCTCTGCATTTTCATAGAAGGTGCGTCCTCAGCCGTGATATATTATAATATGAAAAGCTTCCGCGGAAACAGACGCCCTTCTGAAACACTGCCGCGCGTCCGAAAACGCGGTTTCCCGGCACGCTTTCCTTCCGGCCGGCAACTCAGCGTTTACAAAACCGCAGTTATTTCAGAATCTACTTGCGTAACAAAAAGAAATTGATTATAATGCGTAAAAGGGTATGCGAAAGGATATATGGAATCGTCATTTCATAATCAAACAGGGCAGCACAGCAGATCTTGCTGATGAACCTTGGACGATAGTCCGTATGACCGGAGCGGCAATCCGCCGTCTTCACAGCATCCCGGATCTTCCGGGAACAGGATTGTCACCGACTGGAATCAGAATTTCTGAAAGCAGATAATAAGATTCTTAAACAGCTATAAAGAGTATCCTCCTTTCTTAAAGGATGACGCCATATAGCCTCCCGTATGACTATTATATACAATAAGGGCTGATTATGCAAGCTTTTTTACACATTTTTATCCACTTTACATCAAGGCCTGATTACGTATATAATAGTATTGGAGCAAACGCAAATGGTTTTTTCGCGTGGGATTATTTTCCATGTCTGCAATTTAATGGGTAAGGATGTGATTAAATGAAAATCGAGAAAATCAGTGACAAACAAATACGCTGTACCCTGACAAGAGAAGATCTTGCAAGCAGAGAGCTGAAACTGAGCGAGCTGGCCTATGGCTCTGACAAAGCGAAGGAACTGTTTCAGGATATGATGCGGCTGGCGGCTCAGGATTTCGGATTCGAAGCCGACAACATGCCGCTAGTGATAGAAGCAATTCCCATTTCCATGGACGCCATCCTGGTGGTAATCACCAAAGTGGATGATCCTGAGGAACTGGATACCAGATTCTCGCGCTTCTCATCGGACGACGGAGAAAATGATTCTATCTCCTCTTTTACAGATCTGATGGAACGCATGGAAGGGGCCGATGACATCATTGATCTGATCCATCGGATATCCGAGGCAAAAAAACAGGCTGCAAAGTCGGCAGGCGGCAGGCAGAAGGCTTCCGAAACGGAAGAGCCTGCGCAGGAAGACGCGGAGATTCTGAATCTCTCCAGGCTGTATCTCTTCCATTCGCTGGATAATGTGATCCGCTCCGCCGGAATCCTGGGAGACATGTTCCAGGGTCCGAACGCGCTCTACAAAAATCCGGACAGCGGGGACTATTATCTGATCCTCCGGAAGGATACCAGCCCCGCGGAAAACTTCAACAAAGTCTGCAACATCCTCTCCGAGTACGCGGTTCCCTGCAAATACTCGGCCGGTATGGACGCTTATTTTTCAGAGCATATGGAGACCATCGTTTCCGGTCAGGCGCTCCAGAAGCTTTCTCTTCTGTCATAAACACGCAGGCCGCGGCAAAATCACGCGGTCCGCGCCGCGTTTTGCGGAAGCGCCGTCTGCGGCATCATCTGACTGACAAATACAAAAAGACAGGATATCCGCTCAAGGCGTTCCTGTCTTTTTCTGTTTTATGCACAGGCCCGCATAAGGAAATCAGCTGCTGACGCAGCATGCGGGCCGCGCAGGCGAGCAGGAGGAAAAACCACCTCCTGCCCGATCACAGGCCCGCATAAGGAAATCAGCTGCTGCGCAGCATGCGGGCCGCGCAGGCGAGCAGGAGGAAAAACCGCCTCCTGCCCGATCACAGGCCCAGGCATGGAAACCAGCTGCTGCGCAGCATGCGGGCCGCGCAGGCGGGCAGGAGGAAAAACCGCCTCCTTCTCGATCACAGCAGCGGCGCGAACAGCTTCAGCACGCCTCCGACCAGTTTTCTTGTGATCTTGTCATGTCTGATATCGAAATCCGTGATCAGCTGGCATCTCTTCAGCGTCTGGAGGAAATCCGACTTGATATCAAAGACCGCCGGCACGTCATACAAAAACACCGCGCTCTCAAAATTCAGATACAGGCTGCGGTAATCGAGATTGATCGCCCCCACCACCGCCTCGATGTCGTCGCTCACAAAAATCTTGGAGTGCACGAATCCCGGCGTATATTCATAAATATGCACGCCTGCCTGGATCAGATAGCGGTAATACGAATGTCCGAGCGCAAACGCGTATTTCTTGTCCGGGATATGGGGCATAAGCAGCTTCACGTCCACTTTGCGCCGCGCCGCGTAAGTCAGCGCCTGCAGCAGTTCATAGTCCGGGACAAGATACGGCGTCATGATATACACGTACCGTTTCGCGTGATTGAGGATGTCGAGATAAATCCGTTTGGCGATGTGTTCGCTGTGGAACGGATTGGTCGCGTACGGAAGGACGAAGCCCCGGTTTTCCACAAGAGCGGTCTCCTCCTTTTTTCCCGCGCCGGTTTCTTCCGCCCGGGCACCCGAATCCCGGATGCCGGTTTCCGGATCTCTCTCCGAAGTTCCCGTTTCACCCGCTTCCGATGTCCCCGTCTGCCCGGGGCCGGCCCGGAACGTTTCTCCGTCTCCCGCCTCTTTCTTCTGCCGTTCAGAATCAGACAGGCGCCGTCCTTTATCTCCTGTCTCTTTCCCGCTCCGCCCGGAAACGGCCCGGAACGTCTCTTCGTCCCGCGCATGATCCGGGAGCGGTATCTTTCTCTGGCCGCGGGCGGCGCCGTCCGGAAAATCCAGATACGGCTCCACATTCTCAAGCTTCCCCGCTACATTCCACATTTTCAGGAACATGATCGTAAAACTCCGCACCGCGTCCCCCTGCACCATGACCGCGGCGTCTTTCCAATGGCCGAACCGTTCCTTTCTGTTGATATATTCATCCGCGATATTGACGCCGCCTGTAAAAGCCGTACGGCCGTCGATCACCACGATCTTGCGGTGGTCGCGGTTATTATAGTGTGTTGAAATGACCGGATACACGGGCGAAAATACCTTGCACGAAATGCCTGATCTGCGGAGCATATCCTGAAAATTCCCGGGCACGTTGTAAAGCTCGTTCATGCCGTCATACATAAAACGCACTTCAACGCCCTCCGCCGCTTTCGTCTTGAGAATTTCAAAGATGGAATCCCACATAAATCCCGGAGACACGATAAAATATTCCATGAAGATAAACTTTTCCGCCAGTCTGAGCTGGCGAAGAAGCTCGGCAAACTTTTCCTCGCCGCCGGAGAAATACCGCACGCCCGTATTTTTATAGACGGGATAATTCTCCTCGCTGTAAACATAGGCCGCGAGCTGCGCCGCGTTCGCGTTCCGGGCGTCGAGCCGCTCCAGAACGTCTTCATCCTGCCAGAGGAACCCCTCCAGCCTGCCGTCAATATTGTCAAGCGCTCTTTTGAGCATATGAGTGCCCGGCTGGATCTCGACATAAAGATAAAGCAGACCGCCGAACACGGGAAACATCAGAACGATCGCCGCCCAGCTCAGCTGAATGCCGGGATTCATCGTGCGGTTGACAATGAAAAACAGAATGAGGAGTCCGAACGCGAGATACCCGCCGAAAAACCAGTAGATATACCGGGCAAGATAATTCATGCCGGCAAAAAGCAGAAGAAGCTGCACGATCAGGCAGGTCGCCAGAATACCGACTCTGCCGAACACAATACGCTTGACCCCGTTCTTCCCCTTTTTAACAGACCGGTCTTTTACAGACTGAAACTGATAATTCATACTTGTCTCTTCTTTCCTGGCCTCTGTACCCCAGGCCACAGGGAGGAAAGCTTTGCGGGCCGTTTTCTGACCTCTCCGCGCTTCCCTTTTTACAGTATATCAGATTTAAAAAAACGCGTAAAGCCCGCAGAAAAATTTTAACAGAAACTTTAGGTTACGGAAATATTTTCTCAAAAATTAAGATTTTTGTTGATTTTACGCCTTTATCATGTATAATGTAACTTGTCGGGCCGGGAATATATCTGCGTATTTCCTCTGTCCGGCAGTCCGCGGCGGAATCTTTGGATTCCGGGACGCGGCAAGAGGAAAAAGCAGGGCCGCCCTGCTTTTTTAAGGAAACAGGCAGGCACCGCATTTTCAGAGTTTATCCTGATCGTTCCCGGAAACCCTACATTAGAAAGAAAAGAGGTTAAATGTAAAATGGCAGAAATCAATTTGAGCAAGTACGGTATTACCGGCACAACAGAAATCGTGCGCAATCCTTCTTTTGAGACGCTGTTCGAAGAAGAAATGAAGCCCGGCCTGGAAGGATTTGAAAAAGGACAGGTAAGTGAACTCGGCGCAGTCAACGTTATGACAGGCATCTATACCGGCCGTTCTCCGCAGGACAAGTTTATCGTATACGATGAGAATTCAAAAGATACCGTATGGTGGACTTCCGATGAGTACAAAAACGACAACCATCCGGCTTCTGAGGAAACCTGGGGAGCAGTAAAGGATATCGCTCTGAAAGAACTTTCCAACAAGAGACTTTTTGTAGTCGACGCATTCTGCGGTGCAAATCATGATACCCGCATGGCTATCCGCTTCATCATGGAAGTGGCATGGCAGGCACACTTTATCAAGAACATGTTCATTGAGCCTACGGCAGAGGAGCTTGAGACTTTCGAGCCTGACTTCGTTGTCTACAACGCTTCCAAGGCAAAGGTAGAGAATTACAAAGAGCTCGGCCTGAACTCCGAGACGGCGGTCGTCTTCAACATCACGAGCCGTGAGCAGGTTATCATCAACACCTGGTACGGCGGCGAGATGAAGAAGGGTCTGTTCTCCATGATGAACTACTATCTGCCGCTGAAGAGCATCGCTTCCATGCACTGCTCCGCGAACACCGATATGAACGGCGAGAACACCGCGATCTTCTTCGGCCTCTCCGGCACAGGAAAGACTACGCTTTCCACCGACCCGAAGCGTCTTCTGATCGGAGACGACGAGCACGGCTGGGACGACAACGGCGTCTTCAACTTCGAGGGCGGCTGCTACGCGAAGGTCATCAACCTGGACAAAGAATCCGAGCCGGATATCTACAACGCGATCAAGCGCAACGCGCTTCTTGAGAACGTTACCCTGGACGCGGACGGCAAGATCGATTTCGCCGACAAGAGCGTGACGGAGAACACCCGTGTATCCTACCCGATCACGCACATCGAGAAGATCGTCCGCCCGGTTTCCGCGGCTCCGGCGGCAAAGAATGTAATCTTCCTGTCCGCTGACGCGTTCGGCGTACTTCCGCCGGTATCCATCCTGACACCGGAGCAGACGCAGTACTACTTCCTGTCCGGCTTCACAGCAAAGCTCGCGGGTACAGAGCGCGGCATCATCGAGCCGACACCGACTTTCTCCGCATGCTTCGGCCAGGCGTTCCTCGAGCTGCATCCGACCAAGTACGCGGAAGAGCTCGTCAAGAGAATGGAAAAGAGCGGCGCGAAGGCTTACCTCGTGAACACAGGCTGGAACGGCTCAGGCAAGCGTATCTCCATCCGCGATACCCGCGGCATCATCGACGCGATCCTGAACGGAGACATCCTGAACGCACCGACCAAGAAGATTCCGTACTTCAACTTTGAAGTTCCGACAGAGCTCAACGGCGTGGACACCAACATCCTTGACCCGCGCGACACGTACGCAGATCCGTCCGAGTGGGATGCAAAGGCAAAGGATCTTGCTTCGAGATTCATCAAGAACTTCTCCAAGTACGAAGGCAATCCGGCAGGCAAGGCTCTGGTTTCCGCAGGCCCGGCACTGTAATACATCAGAAAAAGTTCAGCGGGTGCAGACGCACCCGCTGTTTACTGTATAAGTCCAGTCTCCGTGCAGAGACGGGAGGCAAGTTTACTTGCCAGACCGACTATGCACAGGAGACGACAACAGGTATGAGCAATACAGCAGCGTGAACAAAGTGAACGATGCGAATTGCGAATACCTGTAGGATTGCGGGAGTTGCAGAGCAACGAAGCAATCCGTGGACTTATGTTCATGGTGGCGCCCGCAGCGCGGGCATGGAAGTTTACTACCATGGATGAAAATTTTTCATAGTTTATTCTGTCACTGCCTCAGTTTCAGCAGCCTCAACCACTTCTGTCTCAACTTCAGCTGCCTCTGTCTCAGCCACTTCAGAATCTTCTTCGACCGCTTCTGTCTCAGCCGCTCCGGACTCCTCTTCTGCTTCCTCTGCTGCCGGCTGTCCTCCTTCCACTACAAGGGTTTCCTCATACTCAAGTCCATATGTGTCAGCCAGCGTCGCCTCATAGTCCGCATGGAAGAACTGCTCCTCGCCGAGCGCCTCAATCTCCTCATTCAGCCATGCAAGCAGCGTCTCGTTGCCCTTGGAGACTGCCGGAGCGATCGTATCCTGGCTGCCAAGGCTCGGAATACCGACCGTATAGCCTTCGTTCTGAAGCGCGTACGCGATTACTTCCGTATTATCATTCGCCCACGCCACGCCGTTGCCGTTCTCAAGCGCGTTTTTGGCGGATGCATAGGTATCATACTTCTGAAGAGTAAGATCCGGATAATTCTCGACAAGATAAGTCTCCGCCGTTGTTCCGGAAATGACGATCACCGGGTCGTCCGCGGTCAGATCGTCCAGGCTCTCGATCACGTTGTCGTCCGGGGATACCACGCCGAGCGCCACATTCATATACGGAAGCGCGAAGTCAACGACCTCCGCGCGCTCATCGGTCACCGTGAAGTTCGCGAGGATCACATCAACTTTTCCGGTCTCAAGGAACTCAATGCGGCTGGCTGCCTCTGTCGAGACAAACTCCACATCCACGCCGAGATCTTCCGCGAGACGGTTCGCGAAATAAATATCATATCCCTGGTACTCACCGTTCTCATCCACATAACCGAACGGATTCTTGTCGGAAAACACGCCGATATTGATCTTTCCGCTTTCCTTGATCTCATCCAGCGTGCGGTACACTGCGCCGTCGTCCGCAAGCGCCGTGACAGAAAACGCCATTGCGAGGGCTGACGCCGCGATCAGCAGTTTCTTTGCCTTTTTCATAATACAACACTCCTTTTCCGCCGCCCTCCGCAGACGCGGCAGACGGCATTTTCCCTGCCCGCCGCCGTATGTTTTTCCCTGCCCGCGGACCGGAATCCGCTTCGGCAGGCGCCGCACACGCCGGCAGATTTTCTTTCTCTATCAAAACTCACGCGTCCCCCGGCCCGCGTTTTCCTGCATTTTGCTCTCTTTCCAGGCCATAACCTTCGGCAGCCTTCGCGGCTTCTGTAAAAGACAGCTTTTGTGCACGTTCAGAAAACATAAGCCATGCTCTGGCTATTCCGCGCTGTGGGGCGTATGAGGCTTGACCGCGTCAAACTCGAAGATATTGAGGAACTGCCGCGCCCGCTCCGTCTTCGGAGCCTTGAAAAACTGCTCCGGATCAGCGTCCTCAACGATCTTTCCGCCGTCTATGAATACGATCCTGTCGGACACGGCGCGCGCAAACTGCATCTCATGCGTCACGATGATCATCGTCCGCCCCTGCCGCGCAAGGTCAAGCATGACGTCGAGCACCTCCCGGACCATCTCCGGGTCGAGCGCCGCCGTCACCTCGTCAAACAGCATGATCTCCGGATGCATGCAGAGCGCGCGCACGATCGCCACACGCTGCTTCTGGCCGCCGGAAAGCTGCCGCGGGAAGCTGTTCGCCTTCTCCTTCAGTCCGACTCTCTCGAGAAGCCCGAGCGCCTCCCGGGAGATATCCTCTTTCTTCCGCTTCTGCACCTTCATCGGCGCGAGCATAATATTGTCGAGCACCGTCAGATGGGGAAACAGTTCGTAATTCTGAAACACCATCCCGATCTTCTGGCGTATGCCCGTCAGATTTTTGCTCTTCGGATCGATCACATCATCCTGCAGCCGGATGGAACCGCCCTGGATCGGCTCAAGCGCGTTGATACACCGAAGCAGGGTGCTCTTGCCGCAGCCGCTCGGCCCGACGACCACAATGACTTCCCCTTTGTGCACCGTCAGGCTGATGTCGTTCAGGATCAGATTATCGTCAAAACTCTTTTTCAGATGTTCTATTTTCAGCAATGGCTCCGCCATACGTTACATCCACCTTCTTTCCAGATATCTCGCAAGCATGCTGATCGGCCAGCACGCGATAAAGTAAAGCACCAGCACCGTCAGGTAAACTCCGAACGCGGCGTTGGGGCTTGCCATGCGGTTGGCCTCAATGATCTGCTGCCCCACTTTCAGAACTTCCACGACGCCGATCATCAGGATCAGGCTCGTCGTCTTGATCATTCGCGTGATCAGGTTGATCGACAGCGGAATCAGCC
>CANRGB010000001.1 GCA_947630005.1 uncultured Lachnospiraceae bacterium | reverse complement strand
ATCGCGCGGACATTTCAGAATATCCGTCTGTTCGGCCAGCTGTCCGTTCTGGACAATGTGAAGGCCGGACTGCACAATCACCATCCGTACTCCACAATGGCGGGAATTTTCCGCCTGCCGTCCTACCGCAGAGTGGAGCGGGAGATGGACGAGCGCGCGATGGAGCTTCTGCACGTATTTGAACTGGATGAGGATGTGAATACGCTGGCCTCCAATCTTCCGTACGGCAAGCAGAGGAAGCTGGAGATCGCCAGAGCGCTTGCGACAGATCCGAAGCTGCTCCTGCTCGACGAGCCGGCGGCCGGCATGAACCCGAACGAGACGCAGGCGCTGATGGACATGATCCGCTTTGTCAGGGATCACTTTGACATGACGATCCTGCTGATCGAGCATGACATGCGCCTGGTATCCGGAATCTGCGAGGAACTGAGCGTGCTGAACTTCGGCGAGATCCTTGCGCAGGGAAAGACCGCGGACGTGCTGAACGATCCGCAGGTCATCACGGCATATCTTGGGGAATAGGAGGGAAAGAACGATGGCGATGCTTGAAATAAAAGACCTGGAAGTATACTATGGCATGATTCAGGCGATCAAAGGGATTTCCTTCGAGGTCAACGAGGGCGAGGTCATAGCGCTGATCGGCGCGAACGGCGCGGGCAAGACGACGATCCTCCACACGGTGACCGGCCTGCTCTCCCCGAAAAAGGGACAGGTCATCTTTGAAAATAAGGATATCACAAAAATTCCGGCCCACCGGATCGTCAGTCTGGGAATGGCGCATGTGCCGGAGGGACGGCGCGTGTTCGCGGAGCTTTCCGTGTACCAGAACCTGATGATGGGGGCTTATACGAGAAAGGACAAGAATGAGATTCAGCAGACGCTGGAGACGGTCTACAAGCGTTTCCCGCGCCTGGAAGAGAGAAAGAACCAGCTGGCCGGAACGCTCTCCGGCGGCGAGCAGCAGATGCTCGCGATGGGGCGCGCGCTGATGTCGCGGCCGCGGATCATTCTGATGGATGAGCCGTCGATGGGACTTTCCCCGATTCTTGTCAACGAGATTTTTGATATTATCCAGAGCGTCAGCGCCGGCGGGACGACGGTTCTCCTCGTCGAGCAGAACGCGAAGAAGGCGCTCTCGATCGCGGACCGCGCTTATGTGCTTGAGACCGGCCGGATCGTGACGTCGGGCGAGGCGCATACGCTGCTTGAGGATCCGGCGATCAAGAAAGCGTATCTGGGAGAATAAAAGCTGCTGTCCCTGTCGTCTGGCGGGATAACAGGATGCTGTGCAGGGATACCCTGAACAGAAGA
Source organism: uncultured Lachnospiraceae bacterium (assembly GCA_947630005.1). Lineage (GTDB taxonomy): Bacteria > Bacillota > Clostridia > Lachnospirales > Lachnospiraceae > Choladousia. The sequence goes on along the minus strand of CANRGB010000001.1, from coordinate 67,997 downwards.
TCTGTGGAACAGAGGAGAGCAGAGAAGCTGAGAGTATACAAAGATGCAGCACATAAAACGTGAGGGTGTACAGGAATCCGCAGGGACTGTCATGCAGGAGATTACAGAGGCAGAAATCGCGAGGAAATGTACACCTTTTTGTATAGAGAAGCAATCAGGAGGTGTCAGTATGGGTAATCATGTAATCGTAACAATTGCCAGACATTTTGGAAGCGGGGGAAAGACGATCGGTGAGATGCTGGCCCGGGAGACAGGGGTGCCGTGCTATGGCAGGGAGATCATCCGGATGGCTTCCGAGGAGAGCGGCATCAGCGAGGCGCTGTTCAATCAGGCGGACGAGAAGCTGAAGCGCACGCCGCTGTCCGCGCGGTTCGGGAGCGGCCGGGCGGAATACACGGGGGAACTGATCACCCCGGACAGCGACCAGTTTGTCAGCGATAAAAATCTGTTTAATTATCAGGCGAAGATCATCCGTGATCTCGCGGCGAAGGAGTCCTGCGTGATCATCGGGCGGGCCGCGGATTTTGTGCTCAAGGGCAATCCGAACGTGGTGAGCGTGTTTGTCCACGCGTCCAAAGAGTACTGCATAAAGCAGGCGATCGAGCGGAACGCGTATACGGGGAAGGATGTGGAGAAATTTATCGCGAAGACGGACAAATACCGCAGCGATTTTTACCGCTACTACACCGGCCAGGACTGGCACGACGCGAGGAATTATGATCTGTGCCTGAACAGCGAGCGGCTTGGCTTTGACGGGTGCGTCCAGGAGATCCGCTCCTACATAAAGATCCGGTTCGGAAAGGATTTCGGCCATGCGGAATGACGATCCGGCAGTTAAAGAGAATGAACAATAAAGTTTGACGCGTTATTGTCCGGATGGTATACTTGAATTACCTGTGGCCGGAGAGGTCCAGAGTACGAATACGGAGGTATACTTATGAAGAAACTTGTGGTAACTGACAAGAAGGGATGTATGGCGTGTCTTGCATGCGTGATGGCCTGTTCCGAGGCTTTCTACAAAGAATTCAACCCGGACAAATCCTGCATCCGCATCGTGGAGAAGAACGGTGAGGTAAAGACGAATGTCTGTCTTCAGTGCGGAAAATGCGCGAAGAACTGCGAAGCCGGCGCGATCAAGCAGAACGCGAAGGGTACTTATGTCGTAGACAAGAAGCTGTGTACGGGCTGCGGCAAGTGCGTGGAAGTATGTCCGATGGGCGTTATGGTCAAGGCGGAGGACAAGCCGACTTCCTCCAAGTGCATCGCGTGCGGAATCTGCGCGAAAGCCTGTCCGATGGGAATTCTTGAGGTGCAGGAGAAATAATACTGCCTGCTCCCCGCGGTTCGCGAACGAAGCACGTTTCGCGATACAGCAAAAAGGCTGCCGGAAGGCAGCCTTTTTTGCTCCGCATTGGCATTCGGAAATGCCGGGTTAGTCGAGCTTGATATTCTTGAACAGGGAGCCCAGCGAGGTTGTGAGCTGTTCGGTCTGCGGAAGCTCGTAGGTCTCCTCCTCGATCTGCTCTGCGGCAGCTTCCTCGAGAGCCTTCATGCTCAGGCTGATCTTTCCGTCCTTCACGGCGATGATCTTGACCTTTACGGTCTGTCCTTCCTTGAGCACAACGTTCGGATGCTTGATGCGCTGCTGGCTGATCTGCGATACATGAACCAGGCCGGAGAGACCGTTGCCGAGGTTGACGAACGCACCGTACGGCTGCAGTGTCTCGACGACGCCTTCCGTGACAAGGCCGACCTGTACGTTGGAAATTCTCTTCTTGCGCTCCTCGGCCGCCTTCTCGCGCAGAATGTCGCGCGCGGACAGAACGAGACGCTTGTTTTCCCTGTCGACGGAGATGACGCGGACTTCGATTTCCTTGTTAAGCCAGTCTTCCAGATTTTCCACATAGGAAAGAGAAAGCTTGGACGCCGGGATGAAGCCGCGGATGCCTTCGAGATACGCGATCGCGCCGCCCTTTGTGATGCCGCCGATCTTGACGGTGAGGTTGGTCTTGTCGTCCATGAGCTGCTGCAGGCGGTCCCAGGCGAGCACTGCCGTGGCTTCCTTCATGGAGAGCTGCAGTCTGCCCTCGCCGTTGTCGCGGCGGATGACGGTGGCGCTCACTTTCTGTCCGACCTGAATCTCGTTGAAGGTAAACGCGGGGTTGTCGCTCGCGTCCGCAAGCTTGACGACGCCGTCGGTGTAGGAACCGAAGTCGAGAACGATCTCATCTTCGGAGACGCCGATGACTGTGCCGGTCAGGATGTCGCCCTCATGCACGCGCTTGAACGAAGCGTTGATCTCTGACTCGTAGTCTGCCATTGTCTCGGCGGGAGCTTCTTCAGCGGGAGTCTCAGCTTCAGCGGCGGGAGCTTCCTCAGCAGGAGCCTCAGCCTCAGCGGCAGGAGCTTCCTCAGCAGGAGCCTCAGCCTCAGCGGCAGGAGCTTCCTCAGCAGGAGCCTCAGCCTCAGCGGCGGGAGCTTCTTCCGCAGGAGCTGCAGCTTCGGCAGCGGGAACTTCCGCGGGCGCCGCTGTTTCCGCCTCGGGAACCGCAGCCTCAGCTGCCGGTGTGTTCAGTGTTTCATCTGTCTGGGTGTTCAATGTCTCACTCATATTTATCCTCCATTCTTTTCCTTTGCCTACTAGTTTAACACAGAGTTTCGATTTTGCACAGGAATTATTTTAAGAAAACTGTTCCCAAAATAAATACCCGGTGGTATAATACGAAATGTATGATAATTTTTGAACAAGATAATCAAGCGCTCCGCTTCAGAAGGCGGGGTATCGGATTCGCGGCGCTGCCCGTACGGCAAAGCGGCCGGTCTGCGCGGTATCTGCCGGATGCCCGTGCAGGTGCGGGCGCCGGGGGCTGTTGTCCGCGAAAATAAAGGATGGGATGTGTATGCAGACAGTGACGGAGGATCTGCGCTCCGGACCGGATCAGGCCGTGATCGACCGCGCGGGAGCCGTTCTGCGGCGGGGCGGTCTTGTAGCTTTTCCGACGGAGACGGTCTACGGACTGGGAGCCGACGCGCTCGACGCGGACGCGGCGGCGAAAATTTATGCCGCGAAGGGAAGGCCGTCGGACAATCCTCTGATCATTCATATTGCGGACTGGGAGGCGATCGGCCGTATCGTATCGGAGATACCCGAGAGCGCGAAGCGGCTCGCGGAGGCGTTCTGGCCGGGACCTCTGACGATGATCCTCCCGAAATCGGAGGCCGTCCCTCTGACGACGACCGGCGGGCTGTCCACGGTGGCCGTGCGTATGCCGAACCATGAGATTGCGCGCGCGCTGATCCGCGCGGGCGGCGGGTACATTGCGGCGCCGAGTGCGAACACCTCCGGCAGGCCGAGCCCGACGGAGGCGTCTCATGTGGCGGAGGATCTCGACGGAGCGATCGACATGATCATCGACGGAGGCAGCGTGCAGATCGGCCTTGAGTCCACGATCGTCGATCTGACGGACAAAGTGCCGACGATCCTGCGGCCGGGATATATCAACCAGGAGATGCTTGAGGCAGTGCTCGGCACCGTCGCGGTGGACGCGGCGCTGTGCGGAGAGAATGTCCGGCCGAAAGCGCCCGGAATGAAGTACCGTCATTACGCGCCGAAGGCGGAGCTTTTTATTGTGGAGGGGACGCGCCGGCAGGTGCGCGTGCGCATTGACGAGCTGGCCAGGAAGGCCGTTCAGGAAGGAAAGAAACCGGGGATCATCGGGACGGATGAGTCGAAGGAGTATTATACGTGCGGACTGGTGAAAAGCATCGGAACGCGCGCGGATGAGATTACGATATCACGGCATCTTTACAGCATACTGCGGGAATTTGATCATTCGGACATTTCTGTAATTTATTCGGAATCATTCGAGACGCCCCATATGGGACAGGCCATTATGAACAGGCTGCTTAAGGCGGCGGGGCATCAGGTCATTAAAGGATAAAAGGTAAGAGGAGTCAACGAAGTGAAGCGATACGATAAACTGATTTTTGCCACGAACAGTGATACCGCCGTCGGACCTATGGCACAGGCGATCATGCAGAGCAAATATCTTCTGGATGTACTGGATATCGACTCAAAGGGGATCGTTGTGCTGTTCCCGGAGCCGATCAATCCGAAAGCGGAGGCGGTGCTTGTGAGCAACGGCCTGACGATGAAGACCCATGTGAGCGAGCCGTTCGTGAGAGAGGATTTTAACGACAGGACGCTGGTGCTTGCCATCAGCAGCGATACCTGCAAGAAGCTTCGCAAGGAATTTTCTCTTCCGGATGACCTTCCGGTATATGTGCTGGACGAATTTGTAAACAGGCCGCAGCAGCTGACGGATCCATACGGCGGGACGCTTGCGGACTATGGAAAATGTTTTGCGGAGTTAGAAGCCCTGATTTCAAGGCTTGTAATATTATTAAATGAGGAGGAACTGTTATGTTAGCTTTAGGATGTGATCAGGGTGGTTTTCCGCTGATGAAGGAGATTATCAAATATCTTGATGAGAAAGGCATCGCCTATAAGAACTGCGGTACCTATTCGGAGGATCCGGTGGACTATCCGATCTACGCGCGGGCCGTCGTCAGGGAGATTCTGTCGGGTGCGTGTGACAAGGGCATCCTGATCTGCGGGACAGGCATCGGGATCTCGATCACGGCGAACCGCTACAAAGGGATCCGCGCGGCTGTCTGCGGAGACTGCTTCAGCGCGGAGGCGACGAGGCTTCACAACGACGCGAACATTCTCGCGATGGGAGCGAGAGTGGTCGGCCCGGGCCTTGGCGTAAAGATCGTCGAGACGTTCCTGAACACGCCGTTTTCCGGAGCGGAGCGCCACGCGCGCCGTGTGCGCATGATCGACGAGGATCCGGAGGCGCAGGACTGAAAGATAAAGAAGCCGCGGTTCCGGCAGGAAATCCCGGCCCCGGAGGCGGGGACAGACCGTCCGGAACCGATTTGAATCCGCGCTTTGCCCAAACGGCGGCGCGGCGGATCAGGACAAAGTGAAAGAGGAGGGATAACTGTTATGTCGAAGGCCGTAATCATGGATCATCCGCTGATCCAGCATAAAATCGGGATTATCAGAAGGAAAGAGACCGGCTCGAAGGATTTCAGAGCTCTGATCGGGGAAATCGCCATGTATATGTGTTACGAGGCCACCCGCGATCTGAAGCTCCGGGATGTCGAGATCGAGACGCCCATCTGCCAAACGACCGCGAAAGAGCTGAGCGGCAAGAAGCTGGCGGTTGTTCCGATCCTCAGAGCAGGCATTGGAATGGTGGACGGAATGCTCGCAATGATCCCCGCGGCAAAAGTCGGCCATATCGGGTTATACCGCGATCCTCAGACTCTGAATCCGGTGGAATATTACTGTAAGCTTCCGGCGGATATCGAGGAGAGGGAAGTGTTTGTGGTCGATCCGATGCTGGCGACCGGGGGTTCGTCTTCTGCGGCAGTTCAGATGCTGAAGGACAAAGGAGCGAAGAACATCCGCTTTCTGTGCATAATCGCCGCCCCGGAGGGAGTGGACAGGATGCGCAGAGAACATCCGGATGTCGATCTTTATATCGGAGCGCTCGACGATCATCTGAATGAGCATGGGTATATTGTTCCCGGACTGGGCGACGCGGGTGACAGGATCTTCGGAACAAAATAAACAGCCGTATGTCATAAAACAAATTTTAAGAATATTTTTGTTTACGAATTTCTCATAAAGTATTATACTGTATGTTGATTCAATATTACGATAATACGGAAACGCATACCGGACAATGAGTTTGGAGGCGTTTTGTTGAGAAATTGGGAGGGATAGATATTGCAGGGTAGAATCAGAAAATTAATTGCAATGCTGCTGATTACCGTACTGGTAGTCCAACAGGGGAGAACTGTTGTGACGGCCGTGGAAAATATGTCGGAGACCTCGACAGAAGCCATGACGCAGCCTCCGGCGGAGACGCAACCGCCGCAGACGGAACCGGCGACGCAGGCGCCCGCCACGGAAGCGCCGCAGACGGAGCCGGCGACGCAGGCGCCCACGGAGCCGCCGCAGACGGAGCCGGTGACGCAGGCGCCGACAGAGCCGCCGCAGACAGAGCCGGCGACGCAGGCGCCGACGGAGACAGAACAGACGGAGCCCGTGACGCAGGCACCCACGGAGCCGCCGCAGACGGAGCCGGTAACACAGGCGCCGACGGAGACGGAACAGACGGAACCGGCGACGCAGGCACCGACAGAGACGGAGCAGACGGAGCCTGTAACACAGGCGCCGACAGAGACGGAACAGACGGAACCGGCGACGCAGAAGCCCGCGGAGACGGAGGAAGAGAGGCCGGATGAATCGGATTCCCCGGCGCCTCCTGTTCCCGAGTTCCCGACGGAGTCCGAGTCGGAGACCGAGACCGAAGCGCAGACGGAAGTAAAGGACCGCCAGAACGACGGCACAAGGATAAGGCTGTCTGTTGTAAAGGACGGTCTGATTGACGCGCTTCCGTATCTGATCGTAGCCAATCAGGTGACGGGTCTCGAATCCGGCGAAGCGGAAGAAGCGGAGCCTGAGAGCGGAACCGGCATGGAGAACGGTTTTTCGGAGGCGGCGCCCGGTTCGGAAGATACCGGTGACGCGGCGGAAGGAATGACGGCGGATATCCTGTCCGGGGCGGACGCGGCGGATATTCTGGGCATGCTGGAGAGTTTCTCGATCGAACTTGCCAACGGCAGGGGTACAAGAACGGTGAAGGTGGTCAATCTCTATGTGAGTGAAGACGGAGAGATTGACGATCAGAAGCTGCAGGAAGCGCTCGCCGTAAAGCTCCCGAATGTGGAAGACGAGCTGGTTGTGGTGAATGTCGTCGCTTCCTCGGCGAATCAGAGCCTGAGCTTTTCCGGATATGATATTTACGACGCGGAAAAAGTTCTCTACAACTTCTCCGCTTTTGAATATGTTAATGAAAATAAGATAAAGTTTATAGATTATACAGGGACGGTGACTCTTTCCAGCGGCGCCGGACTGACGGGAACCTGGCTCGCGCCGATGGCCTCGGTAAATGTCACCTCCGGCCTCTGCGGAGCTGTATACGCGAATACGGTAAATGTTTCCGCCGGAGTTTCTCTTGAAAAGGCGGTCCTGGCGGAGGGAGCGGAGGAAACCGAACTGAGCGGGGAGACGCAGACGGAATCCGAAACGGAGGAGAACGGCAGAGAGTCCGAGACGGAGTTCCTTACGGAAGAAGACACCGAGGAAGAGACGGAATTCCTCACGGAAGAGGACACCGAAGAAGAAACAGAAGAGGAGACGGAACTTGATCTGATCGACGAGAACGAAGCGCTTCAGGCTGATTTGGTAAGCAATGTTGATCTGACGATACATGTTCGGAACGGCAGCGCCGCCGAGAACAACACTTCTGTGGCCGGGATCCGGATGTCGCTGAAGGCGGCGGAGGACATAACAAGCAGCACAGGAGAGGTGGTTCACAAAAAGGACGCGCCGGTCTGGACGTTTGAAAGTACCGCGGAGGGAGAGGCGGTCGGATCCCACCTCACGAACAGCGGAAGCTATTATGTGGAGATGGAGGCGGACGCTCCTCAGACAGAGTATCTGCCGGGCGCGCGGGTATATTTCCGCATCAGCAGGCAGGGGAATGTACTGGTCGGGCAGAGTCAGGAACAGCATGTCACGAATCTGAATTATTTTGTATATCAGCTTTCAGACGGCGAGTCTCTTCCGAAAGGGATGCTTGTAGTCGAGGCGCCGTCAGAGACGACCTTTGTGATCAAGGATGCGGACAAGAATGTGATAACGGACGCGGCCGGCCGGCCCGTTTACTTCATGGTGATTCCCGGCACATCGACCGGAAGAGCGGCTGTGACGCTTCCGGAGGGAACCTACTGGCTGTCTCAGCTCACGGCGAAAAATGGTTATCTGCCCGCGCAGGATCAGGAGATCGTGATAGCGGCTGAGGACACGGAAGGAAAGCTGGTTCAGATCATCAATAGTAGAGCCAACGTACAGAACGCGAACACGCTTCATTTGACGGCGCAGACCAGCTATAAGACGACGCTTCTGACAGCGGAAAAAGATATGGAGTTTTTCGCGGCGCTGTTCTCGGACGAAGAACTGACGCAGAGGATAACCGGAGTTCAGAAGCTGACGCAGACAAGCGGAAGTACGGCTTCCGCCAGCGCGACGCTCCATGTTCCGGGGAGAGGCCCCTTCTATCTGGCTGAGACGGATGAGCTTGGAGTTCCCGTGACAGGTACGGATTATAGAGGAGTCGTCGAGGATACGTCGGGGAAGGCTCTGTCGTCAATCGCGTACACGGCGGAAAGCGGAGGGAACCAGACGGCGGTGCTTCACCGCAAGTACACAAGCGTTTATCCGGACAACCTGTTCAGCTACGAGGCGACGGTCAGCGTCACGAAAAACGTACAGGATAAAATCGGAAATGCCCAGGCTGTGACAGATGAGTTCTATATCTCTCTGTTCAAAGACACGGCCCACAAGATGCTTGTGGAGACGCTGCCGGTGATCGCTCTGAATAATGCAAGTACGGGGACCGTGACGACCGGCGAAGTAAAGGTAACGTCCGCGGAGACCGTTTATTTCGCGGCGGAGACAAACGCCGACGGAACTCCGGTTGAAACACTGGGGAACGGAACGTATACTTATGACAAGAGTACTTATGGTGAAGAGAATGCAAACGGCAGACTGACTGTGACCTATGGGAAAGAAGCGAAACTTACCCTGACGAATATTCTTGGAAGTTCTGTGATAAGGATAAGAGTTGTCGATAGCGCCGGCAGGCATCTTCCGGGGGCAAAATTTGCGATTAAGAACGCCGATGGAAATCCTCTATCGTTCTCTAAAACGAGTATATTCGAGTCAAAAAGTGAAGATACAATCATAAATATCCCGCAAGAAAAAGGCTCTTATATGGCAGGGGTTTACTATTTGTCTGAGATAAAAGCGCCGGCAGGTTATATGCCGGTACCAGATGTGCAGTTCAATGTAGTGCCAGGGTTGACAACCGACGCGGTGCTGGTGAACAGCGTGGCGCGGGGTAGCGGCAAGGTGACGGTCGGCGTGCAGGTCTACGCGGGCAGCGACCAGCTGTATGCGCAGGATACGTCGTCCGGACAGTACGCGGCGGCCGGAACATACACGCGGTACATCGCCCTGTTCCTGGACAGCGCGCATACACAGAAGGCGACGAACGTACAGTCCGTGACGATCTCCGGATTTACCGGCACGACGACGTTCGAGAATCTGGAGGAAGGCAGGACCTACTATGTCGCTGAAACGGATCAGTACGGAAGGGTGAGAACTTCCAACGAAACGAGGACGATCTCCTACGCGGACGGCGGAAGGGTGACGGCGGCCAGCGCAAACGCGCAGGCGGTCGCAAGTGAGAATTACGCGGCTCTCCCGGATGGATTCCGCTATTCGGCACGGCTTACGATCGAGAAGCAGGTGGTGGATTCCTCGAATGCCGCCAAGGCGGTGTCGGAGAGCTTCTATGTCGGAATATACCGCAACTCCGATTACAGCGATACGCCGACGGTTGTGCGGCTTGATCTGAACAATGCCGCTTCGGCGTCGGTGACGAGGAGAATCCTTCTCTCCGGCTCCAGCGATGTGACTTATTACTTCGCGGAGGTTGACGCAAACGGAAAACGGGTGGAGAGCTCGGCTGATTTCAAGTACACGCCGTCGATCGACAAAACGCAGGTGACGCTGACGAAGAGCGCCGATGAGAAGGTGGTTGTGACAAACAAGGACAGGATCTCGAAAGTGACGCTCTATCTGACGAAGAGGGTATACAGAGGTTCGACCCTGCAGAATGTGAACGCGACGTTCTACGCGGGACTGTTCCGTGATCCGCAGTTCACAACGCTGTACGCGGATCCGGTACCGCTGAACATACAGAACAACAATTCCGTTACGCTGAAGCTGTCGCTGAATCTTGGATCCGCCTCGGAGGCCACGATCTATGTGGCGGAGGTTGACGCGAACGGAAGGGTCGTGCAGAGCGGATCTTCGTTCGGCTATGACACGAGGGTTATCAATTCGACCGCGCATTTTACGCAGGAAACTACGGAGGTGCAGTCGATTATACTGAATACGATCGCGGGGACGGCGACGGAGGACGACTGGAATGATATTTATTCGTCCGGTGAAAATAATGTCGGCGGCGGCGGATCCTACTCGGATTATATTTCTGAGAACGGATCGGCGTCGAGCGGGACGGCCAGTTCCGGTTCGGACACGACAGGGACAGGATCCAGTTCCGTGCAGACCGGGGATGAGACCCCGTGGGCGGAGTACCTTGCACTGATGCTCGTATCAGGAACAGCCTTCCTCATGGGCGGCAGAAGACGCCGCAGGGCCAGAAAATAAACGTGAAGCATAAGTCAAAAATAGAATAAAAATAGCTGTACCGGGGAAACCCTTGGCAGATATGGCTGATCTTACAGGAACTAAGATAAAAAAGAGGCTGCCATGCCAGAATAGAGCATGGCAGCTTTTTATGCACAGGCCCGCATATGGAAATCAGCTGCTGAAGCAGCATGCGGTCCGCGCGGGCGAACAGGAGGGAAACCGCCTCCTGTTCGATCACAGGCCCGCTCGTACAACATACTAATTATAATAGTAATAAGAAATTAATATTCGTAGTTTCATATGTTTACACTTGTCATATCTTTGCTTTAAAGGTTATAATAAAAAAAATACCAGGAGAAAGGGGGGAGAAGGATGGAGTTGCTGTCCTCGAAAAAAGAACTTGAAGTTATGGAAGTATTTTGGGAAAACGATGAACCGCTTTCGATTTCCGGCATTATTGAAAAAAAGCCTTCATTGAATAAGAACACGACCAACATTGTTCTGAAGAATCTGCACAAGGCAGGATACATCTATGTAGCGGAAATTGTTCAGACAAAGACGGTGCTGGCACGGGCTTATAAGGCCGCAATGACGAGGGAAGAATGCATTGCCAGAGAGCTCGGTGATTTTAACGAGAACAGATTAGCGTTAAGTATGGTGAAAAATATTCTGGTTAATTCAGAGATTAAAATGAAAGAGAGCTTTATTCAGGAACTTGAAACCCTGATTACGCAATACAGATTCGCAGAGTAATAAACAAGTTCTGAATTGGGGAAATAGGAAATAAACTGTAATTAAGAGAGCAGGAGGGTTATCTGGATGCAGTTTATTATTTATTTGTCCCAATACATAATACCATTCATGATCTTTTATATTGTAGGATATGGACTCATGATGAAAGTCTCGGTCTATGACAGTTTTGTCGCCGGCGCGAAAGACGGTATCCGGACAGTCGCGAAGATTGCTCCGGCATTGATCGGGCTGATGACAGCGACAGGTATCCTGCGGGCTTCCGGATTTCTGGATTTTCTTGCTTCCCTGTTATCGCAGGCGGTATGGCAGATTAAGGATATTTTCCCGCCGGTGCTGATTCCGCTATCGATGATCCGCATGTTTTCATCAAGTGCAGCTACAGGACTGCTGCTTGATCTGTATAAGGAATATGGTACAGATTCGAGAGTCGGGTTGATTAGTTCGCTGATGATGAGTAGTACCGAGACGGTTTTTTACACCATAAGCGTTTACTTTATGACTGTCGAAATTAAGAAAACGAGATATACACTTGCCGGAGCCTTGCTGGCGACGCTGGCGGGGCTTGCGGCGAGTGTAAAGCTGGCAGGACTGATTGGGGTATGAAATTAGGGCAGACAGCAGAGGCGTCTGCCGTTTATCATAAAGGACTGCGCGGGCCGCATGAAATTAATTGCTGCAGCAAAGGCAGGGAGCCTGCTTTCTGTGACAGATAAGAACAGCCATGCAGAGAGATTTTAAAAATTTCTCCGCATGGCTGTTCTGTTTTTATGCGCAGGCCCGTGTAAGGAAGTCAGCTGCTGACGCAGCATACGGGCCGCGCGGCGAGCAGAGGGAAAAACCGCCCCTGCTCGATTTTTTGGCATCCTTTATTCCGCCGGGGGTTCAGATCCGTCCGGCTGCGCCGGATCTTCCTTTCTTTCCGGATTTTCCATCTTTTCGTGCTGCTCATTTTTGATTTCCCAGTGAATCAAAACGGTCAGCGTTGCCCGCAGGATAATAATGCCGGCCACGATCGCGATCTCCCCGAGACTGTTGACAATGACCGTACGCAGAATCTCGCCGCCAAGTTTAAATTCAAGTCCCATAGCCAGTCCCTTTGCGAGGATCAGGCGGGTCTCGGGATTCCCGCGCAGATAATTGACGATCCCCTGTATGCCGGAGAAGGCGATGATGAGGACACCTATGTATTCAAACAGCAGGATAGCCAGATTGATAAGCGAATGCAGAAAAATCTCAAGTATTTCCATAAAAATATGCTCCTCTGTCAGTCTTCTTACCGTTTAGTATAGCGATAAACGAAAAGAAAGGCAAGAGGAAATATTGCGGCATTTGAGGATATGTGTTATAGTAGCTTTCGATTGTATCAAATCTGTAGGACGTACCGGAGAGGGAGGGGGCTCGCTTCTGCATATTTGGACAAGGACAGAGATTAGAATGCAGGAGGAATAAGCATGGGAAAGATCGCGGTCGTGACAGACAGCAACAGCGGGATTACAAAGCAGGTGGCCAAAGAATGGGGAGTTTATGTTCTGCCGATGCCGTTTTACATTGACGGGAAACTGTATCTGGAGGATTTAACGCTGACCCAGCCGGAGTTTTATGAACATCTGAAGAATAAGGCGGAGATCTCGACCTCCATGCCGGCGGTGAGTGATGTGACGGATCTGTGGGATGAACTCCTTAAAACGTATGACTCCGTTGTGCATATTCCGATGTCCAGCGGGCTTTCAGGCTCGTGCGAGACGGCCATTATGCTGGCGCAGGACTACGAGGGAAAGGTCCAGGTGGTGAACAACCGCAGGATCTCGGCGACACAGAAACTTGCGGTAAAAGACGCGAAGACGCTCGCGGACGCGGGATGGAGCGCGCCGGAGATCAAAAAATATCTGGAGGATACACAGTATGACTCCACAATCTATATCACGCTCGATACCTTGTATTATCTGAAAAAAGGCGGGAGGATCACGCCGGCGGCCGCCGCGCTGGGCACGCTGCTGCGCCTCAAGCCGGTGCTCCAGATTCAGGGAGACAAGCTGGACGCCTACGCAAAGAGCAGGACGTTAAAAGCGGCGAAGGCGACGATGCTCGAGGCTGTGGAGAAAGACTGCCGCGAGAGATTTCACGCGGCCCCGGATCTGAGCGACGTGACGCTCTCTCTGGTTTATTCCGGTACGGATCTGACGGAGATCAATTCGTGGAGAGACGAGCTGCGGGGAAAATATCCGAATCAGGAAATGATTCCGGAACCGCTTTCTCTGAGCGTATCGTGTCATATCGGACCCGGTGCCGTGGCGATCACCTGCGTGAAAAATATTCCGAAGGATCTTGACAAAATAATCGGACGGTGATATTCTTAACACGATGAACGAAGGCGTTTCAGATGCGTAATCTGAAGCGCCTTTTTGATTCATCGGTGACTTGTTATAGTGTCACACATGGGCGGTTTCCGCAAGGGGCCGCCCGCCCCCTTGATGTGAAGCGCGTCTGGCGGCTGATTTGTTCTCCCCTGGCAAAGGCGGAACAGTCTGTCGTCATTTATTTTCTTGCGTGCTGTCAGCGTGTCTGGCACTGCTTTGCAAGATACGCACGCAGGATCGGAAACGGCGCAGGCCCCGCATTCAGCACCAGCGTATGATAGTTTTTCAGAGAGAAATCATTTCCCATCAGTTCTCTGGCATAGTCTTTCAGATCCATAAAGTTCAGATATCCCACATAGTACTGCAGATAGTTGGCCGGTGACTCCAGGATGCTCTGATACAGGGAGGCGGCCGTGCTGTCCTCAAAACCCAGACGGTTCAGGAAAGACTCCACCTGTTCCAGGGAATATCCGCGGTAATGAATACCGATATCGAGCAGGGAAGCCAGCCCGAGCATGAAAGAACGATTGCGCTGGCCGAGCGCCGCAAGCGCCGTATCTTTTGTCCAAAGGCCATACGCGTACATTTCAGCGTAAGTAGCCCAGCCCTCTATGTATCCGTTCGGTCCCAGAATGGTACGCAGCGGATCCGGATCGGAACTGCTGAAACAGACAGACTGAAACAGATGTCCGGGATATCCCTCATGGGCCAGCGTTGTGAACAGTTCCAGATCATTGTAACTGCCGGACGGATTGATATAGATGACATTGTTCCGATAGTCGTCGATCGCCGGCGTCAGGTAAAAAGCCGGACTCAGATATTTCTGCAGAGACTGGTGCACATATTTGACCTGGCAGGTGACATTCGGAAGAAGCGGGAAATCCTGCATGATCTTCTGACGCAGTTCCTCCAGTATGGATCCGGGATCCGACGATACCGCGGGAGAGAGCGCTTCAACCGCCCATGCCGCCTGCGCGAGCTCATCGGAGGAGGCTGCCGTGCCGGATTCTCCAGTCCCAGCGGAACTGTTTTCTGTGGCGGAAGAACCGGCGGTCAGACCGGAAGCGTCAGCCTCGGCAGAACTGTTTTCTGTGGCGGAAGAATCGGCGGTCAGACCGGAAGCGTCAGCCTCGGCAGAACTGTTTTCCGTGGAGGAGGAACCAGCGCTCTGACCGGAAGCGTCAGTCTCAGCAGAACTGTTTTCCGTGGCGGAAGAACCGGCGCTCTGACCGGAGGAATTGACGGCGCCGCGGTCCGCGAGCAGCTTCTGAATCTCGGAATAGTCGGCTATCATCTGCTTTTTAATGGCGGCTTCGATCTCCTCGACCGGACGGTCGTCCCCGACGCTGCTGCGCACAAGATATCTGTAATAGGCGGATCCGGAAGGATAATAATATAATCCTTTCGGATTGACCCCTGTGCCGAGCAGGGAGGTCAGACCGTCGATCAGACGCTGGTACGCGGGAATCACGCAGGACTGCAGAAGCTGGCGGCTGCGGTTTTTGTAAGCGATTTTTTCATCGGCGGTCAGATTGGAGATCGAATCGATCTTTTCGTCAAAAATTTCCAGCAGATAATTTTCCTCAGGATCCGCGATAAACTCCTGGCACTGTGCAATGACCTCGTGTGCGCACGCATCGCTCATGAACAGCCCGCCGGCGGACTTTGTGTTCTCGAAAGTGAGGATGGACTGGAAGTAATCTGGTATCTGGGAGAGCAGAGTCAGGTAGTCTTCGATATCTTTTTTGGTGCGGAAAGGATATTCCGCGAGCAGGACAGGAAGCTGCGCCTGCGTGCCGAGCGTGGGGCCGAGCGGTTCCTCATACAGAAACATGTCAGCCGCTTCCAGTTCCGTCTGAAGATAATCCAGGAAGATATCATGCGTGAGCTGCTGTTTCTGTGTAAGTTTGTCATAGTCGAATTTCTGAAGGGCGGACAGATAGTTTTCGAGCGCCGAGAAATACTGTTTCCTGCCGTCGGGCCCCGGATTTCCCAGAGTGGCTTCCGCCTTGTCCAGACCGAAAGCTTTGGGATCGGCGACGGTGTAGTGCAGGCTCAGAGTGTTCCCGGCAAGCTCCGAGCGGAAGACCTCTCTCGTAAAGTTGTCGAAACGGCGGCTTTCCGGAAGAATGGCTTCGAACAAATGGTTTTCGGACAGAAAGGCTTCAAGCTGACTGCTTCCGGGGACAGGCAGTCCGAAATGAACAGAAACGAGGAGACTGGCGGCAAACAGAAAGAGGGCGGCCAGGATTGTTTTTTTGCATCGGGATAAATGGCGCATAAGGAGATAGCTCCGCGGGAGATTCTTACGAAAAGTGTATGAAGGGACAGGAAAAAAGATGACAGAGGGCGGGTGAAAGGATGGCTGAAAATGCCGGGTTTCTATGATAACCGGTGGAAGCGTGCTTTCCTGGCGGGCTTCTGGTTTCAGTCTACCTTTTTTCGGTTTATTATCTATTCATTGGGGAAGACAGACCTGCTGGAAATGGTTTTTTGTTTTCTTTAAAACATATTCCAGCGTATTTCTTACCTGGTGTACAAGATATCTCGGTATCCTGTTGCTGGAAACGCTGTTCTAATCTTCTAATCGTTTTCTTAAGCCCTGTAAACTCGTCCGCGCAGATCAAAGGGGAAATTGTGTTTTATGTCCGGCTTCTTCTGTTTTGTCACGACAAAAAACCATCCTATGAAAATTTTATTGAAGAAGCGCACCCTGAAACATCTCAAATCTGTACATTTTTCCATGAAAAATGGCTCCTTTTCGGTGTTTTTGGGGTCTCAGTGACATGCTCTTCCATGTGAACATGGAACGCATGACTTTTCGACCTTGGCATCTTTTCATAGATTTATGACAGATTGTCTGAATAATAAAAACAAGTTGGGCCGCCATAATTCCAAGGATTTTAATCTCTTTTCAGACAGGTATATTTTTATTGTACTGACTTTTTAAAATTGAAATATTTGTCTTATAAAAAGCTACTCAATAATTTTTCAGGTGGATTCAATTATTTTCTTGGATATTTGTTTTTAATGTTACTTGCGGCAGTTATGTAATCCATTGACACATCGTAATACTTCGCTAAGATTAAAAGACTGTCTACAGGAATTCTTGTTTTGCCGCTTTCGTAATCAGAATATGTCCTCTGGCCTATGTGTAGTAAATTAGCTATTTTTTGTTGTGTCAGAAAGTGGTCTTCTCTAATTTCTCGTATACGTTCATTGTATCTCATATCTATACCTCAGTACGGATTATATAAAATCAGGAAAAAGGCATTGACTTTTAGAGTTATAAACTCTAAAATTAATTGTAATAAGTATGCACTGAAAGAAGAGAAACCACACAGGGAAGAAAAATACTTATATCAGATAAGAGACAATGTAAATAAGTAAAAAGTATATTACGACAAAAGAAAAGGATGAGTTTTCTGTTTCAGACAGTTCTAATCTGCTGTTTCTGGCGGCGGCCAACCGACCGTGGGATATTGACAGTGCATTTTTAAGGCCGCCTCGTTTGACAGAAAAGATTTATGTGGGACTGCCGGATTATGAGGCGAGATTATTTCTGGTTAATAAGGCAATAGGGGGAGTGCCGCATGATCCTGATGTGTGCGTGGAAGAAATCGCGAAGCTGACAGAAGGATATAATGTTGCGAACGTAGTTTCCTTCTGTGAGACATTAAAGAATGGCGCAATTGACCGGACAATTGCAGATGGACAGCAGAGAAACATAACCAGCTCAGATGTTGAAATTACGTTAAAAAAATACATTTATCTGTTCAGAAATAAGACGTAGAGCGAATACGAAAATGGGAGTAAACGCAGTTCAGACGGTAGCGTCTTCTGTGGTTTCTCTATAGAAAAGAAAAACGGAGGTAAAAGAAAATGAAAAAAAGAAAATGGTTGAGCGTGTTAGCCTGTGTAATGACAGCGGCAATGATCCTGGGTACGGCAGTAGCAGCAGAGGAAGAGCAGGATCTCGGTGTGGTAATGATTGGCGGCGGCGAAGAGGAAGATACATCAGAACCAGTTTCACTGGATGATATTAAAATAGGCAAAAAAGTCGAGATAGAGGATTATGCAGATTTTACACCGACAGAGTATGTTGTCCAAGATGAGTTTTATGTGTTTGGTTCTGGTTGGGAAAGTTCTGGAAATACAGCAGATTATATTATTTTATATTTTTCTTTATTAAATAAACAAACTGAGACAGTAGATTTTAACGCTGATATATCGTCAATAGTAGTGACTTATAATGAAAAATATCAATATGCAGGCTGGACTTTTCAACGGAATGCAGATGGACAACCAGAGGATGGAATTTCTTCAGATCAACAGTTTAGTATTGATCCAATGTATGAGGGCCTCTATATGATCGGCTGCACGCTTCCCAATGCTGTGATTGAAGGAACAGAACCGTTGGTTTTAACTTTTAAAATTGGCGAGAATGAAGTTACCTATAATATCCGGGAATGATCTGCGAGAAAGTTTTGTCTTACATCTCGGAATCGGGATCATCTTGAAGGAGGTTTATCTGCTTTTTTGATGATATCTTTGTTCAAGGTTTACTCGTGAGTCTTGCGCATGAGATTTGTGTCTGTTTTGACAGATATCTTTAGATGGGCCGAAACTCACTGTACGGGTTTCGAACGTTAGCGAAAGCGTGTTTGATATGGGCCTTTCCTTGTGTTGTTTTTGTAGAAATTCGAATTTTGTACTTCTTACGTCATTTCGAGTCTCCATTTCGTTCCGGACGATTCTAAACAAGCGTCATGGGAGCTCAAAATCGGTATTAAACATGTGCCACTTGGCATATGGATCTTCGCTTTGTTTTGAGTGGTTTTAAACAAGAACTGCTGGCATTTAGATCTGGTTCCAGACGAGTGTCAACGGTATAAGGAACCCTTACAGCATGCAGATTAGATGGAAGATTAACTTCTGCCATTAATATAGATTTATTACTTACTATCTGAATGAACAGGAGTATCTTCTAGTGTTGGACAATATATAAACAATTTTTTGTTTATATGCGGATACGTTTGTAGAGGAAGTGCAAAAATCCGACATTGACTGCAAGATCATGAAGCCGGGGATGTGCTGAAATTGTTAGAAATAGTCATCATAAATGAAATGGACGTCTTGATGTTCGGCTACTATGAGACTTTCCAGTGATTGTCTCATCTGGGAAAAGTGAACGACCAGGATTTTGTGAGCGTTCCATTCATTTAAGAAGTTCAAAGATAGACTGGAATACTTATACCGGCAGAACGGAATCACGTTTGCCGGACAGGAGGAAAGCTATACTTCCAATGTTTCTTTTTGGGATGTGGAAGATATCTTATGCGTTCATTATTTGCAGTTAAATACTATAAGAACATGTAAAAGAATTTTTTATTGAAAACTTTTAATTTTTAAATATAAAATGAAAGGATAAATAATAATGAAAAGAAAGATAATTATATGTTTATGTATGTCAATTTTTATTTCTTTCATATTAAGTACATATTCTGTAAATGCAGAATGTTTTGATACTGATAAAATAAGTATATATGCAGCTGGTCCGTATAATGATGAGATTGCTACAATTTTGTTTAGTGATGGGGAATTGCTTTACCGTGGATTCATCAATAAAAAGGGGAAATTGATGTTTTATATTGAATGGAATTATCAAGATGATTATGATCGTGAGTTCTGGAATGATTTAGATTGGGATTTTGAAGGACTAAATTATACTCAGTTTCATGATGGATATTCTTGGTTTGATTTTGGGGATAATATATATATAATTAATCAAACAGGAGAAATAGTATCTAGTTATCAAGCAGATAAAGTTCTTAGGGTGGCAGGGGGATACACATGGACAATAACAGAAGAAAAGACATCGTGGGATAATCCAGGGGGGTATACATATACGTTATTTCGGCCAGATGGGGAAGAGGAAACAAATTTAGTCTACGATTTTAAGGGGCTCGATAAATGGGAAGTTAATGAAATGGAAGACGAATTAGATGGTTACACATTTTACTATCGCGGAGAAGGAGTTTTTTCTGACCCATGGGATAAATATTATTTTACTAAATCGGGGAAATGGTACGAGTATGATGTTCCATGGAATTTTGATATTAAATTTGAAAACGACAAATATACCGTGTTTGACTATGCTGATCAGGATGACGAACAATATCCTTCTTTTCTAATGTTGGTAAATTCATATGGAGAAGTACGACATATAGATATTCCTAAGTTATCTTTTAGTTGGGAGCATGATCCAAGGGTAAAAGGAATATCTGAAAATTATGTTCTTTTTGTAGTAGATGATGTATTTTATATATATAATATGGAAAGTAAAAAAATCAAAAAATATTCAGGAAAGTTTGCAGATTACGTGTATAAATCTCAAACGTCTACATATGCTCAAATTAGTAATGATTTTTTTGCTTTTACTATGGAAGGTGCTGATGATCGCGAATATGTAGGACTAGTTAATAATGACAACATGGAAGAAGTAATGGATCCTGTATATATAGAAGACAGAGAAGATTTTTCATTAAATGAAGATTTTTTAATGATAAAAAACGATACTGAAATACAAATATATGACATGAAAGGTAATATATTAACTACTTTTGACCATGACAAAGAAATTAGCAGTATCGAAGATGGTATTATATTATTTTTTTCGAATGATGAGAAGTGGGCAGAATACTATAATTATAATGGGACACCTCTTTTTGATAAGTATGATTTTTCAAATGCAGTAAATTTATATGATGAAATTAATAACTATAAGTGAACAAATATTCTGCAAAAAGCCTCTCCCTGTTTATTTACAATCGCTTGAATACTATATCAGGAAGTTTGGTTTTAGAAGGCTAACAAATCCGATGATATATTAAAAAAATATTGAATACTGGTAAACAACAATCAGCAAGAATTCCCCCGTCTCTATAGGTGGTGGGATGAATTGCCGAAAGTGAATTTACAGTAGTGGTCGGGATAGGAGAGAGTGGTATCTCCATTGACACGAGGTCAGGGCATGCCGTAAAGGTAGTCGCACTCCGTGAAAATAGAAGGTGAAAACAGAGAGTTCCCGTAAAAAAGTGCTGGAGGCCATACATGCCATTGGGATGCATATGGAATTGTCCTGTATCGCGATGGGGATCCTTCGAATCCTGTCTCTCCGTTTTATGGGAAAGGTCAGCCCGGACCAGCTCCGATACCAGAAGCCTCCACCCAGAGGAAGGATATCCGAGGTTGCGGTGATGGATTGAGGAAACATTTTTTCAGCTTTTTGGATTAGAACCCGGAATTACGCGTAACGAAGATAATTTAGGAACAACAGGAGGATATGCCAGAAGCCTGTGAGAATTTACTGGATTCTTAATGGTATAAACTTTTAACTCTCAAGTACCGGAAAAAATATTCCTTATAATCCGTTAAATAAGTCAATTGAGGAAGCGGAAATGTTTGGACTGGTGAAAAACAGCGAAGGAAATGTCGCCATTTCCAACCGTATTTTTGAGACTTTACTGTATAATCTTTTTTTGTCAGAGGAACTGGTTGACAGCAAAGAGTATGATGCGGGTCTGCAGGCCAGGAATCAGTTATTCTGATGGATGGCAAGGTGCTTGTGGAAGCGGTAGTGTGAATTATGCGATATGTTTGTTGCGGTTTTAAATGTCAGCGGAATAAAGCAAGGTTCTGAAAAGAACAGGGATTTGAATCTGTGTGAAAGAGATATGTCTGGAAATTATCTGAGTATGCCAGCAGCAGCGAGCGAAACCTGTTTAGTGTGTTTCGCCCGCTGGAAAATATCCGCTGATACAGATCTGTGCCCTGCGTGCAGAATTCAAGAGTAAGTTTCGGGATTCAGCAGTCCCTTTTTCAACTCAGAATTTCCATCTGCTAATTCTGATATCTCTCAATTTGGCAGGTATGTTTTTTGGTTTCCGCATCATAATTGATTCCCACCAGAAGGATATCGTGAGTAAACTTTTCCAGAACCTGCGGATATCTGCGCTCCCGGATCTGCCGGATCGCACCGGCGGCGGTTTTGTTCCATTTCAATTCGATCACCAGGGCCGGTTTATCGGAATGTCGGTTTGGCAGATAAACAATATCGGCAAAACCATGTCCGGAAGGGAGTTCCTGTATTTCTGTATATTCGTTCATGCAGCTGATATACGCGAAACGAATAACACTTCTCAGCGCCTGTTCGTTGTTGTAGAGCAGGGGGGTAGTTCCAACGCTGTGCGCCTGCTCGATTGCGGCAGCCACAGCCTCACAGTTCAGGCTGAACGTGTCCCAAAGAAGCTGGTCTGATGCGCGGATCATCCGCGCAATCTCCGTATGCTTCCCGAATTTTACAGAACGGATAAATTCCCGGCGAATCTCTTCGTTGGGAATAAATACGGATTCTGTCCTGGAATCATAAGCAAGATAGCCGAGATGAACCAGCAGAGTGAAGATATCATCTTTGCTGCTGATTGAGGTCATGTCATTCTGGAAAGTTCCTGTATCTATTGGGAAACTGGAACCTCCAAGCATCTGAATGAGCGCTTCTTTCAGACCATCTTCGTTCATGTCAATATAAATCCGGAGAGATTCATATGTCTCTGTCTGGGTCCAGTAGGAATCATATTCCTGCAGCTTCATGGCTCTTATAATGGAATTCGGATTATAAACGGACGTAAGCCTTCCGAGTGTATAGCCGTCATACCATTTTCTGGCCTCTGTGAAATCCATGTGAAACTGGCTGCAGAGAGCCTGAACTTCCTGTTCTGTGAAGCCTGAATATCTGGCCAGCGGTCCCGGCTGAAGCATTGTGTATTCTCTGAAATCGGTCATCGCCGACTGGGTTCCATATTTTTTGATCGGAAGGATGCCGGTCATATAGGCCGCCGCGATCATTTTGTCGGTCTGGCTGCTTTTGAACAGGCCGCGCAGCAGGCGGATATACTCTTTCTGCAGGTCAGTATTTTCTTTTGCTTCGCGGAACAGGGCGTCCCATTCGTCGATGATGACGATAAACTGGAGTCCCGTCTGCTTATGAATATATTCGAGCATTTCCGGAAGAACATCCGCTGGCTTTACATTTGGAAAAGTGTCTTTTAGTTCGGATATTACTTTTTCATGAAGACAGGAAATAGTCTGGCTGATATCGGGCGCATTGGAGATAAACCAGATAAGATCCAGGTAGAGTACTTCATATTTATTCAGATGTTTTTCAAAAGAAGGATCTTTGGAAATCTCAAGATCGAGAAATAAATTCCTGGAATCGCAGCTTCTGTCATAATATGCGCTCAGCATTTTTGCGGCGAAAGATTTCCCGAATCTTCTGGGACGGCTGACACAGGTGAGCTTATCGACGGTTCCGATCGTGTCATTTATACAGGAAATCAGGCCGGACTTGTCAACATAAAGGCTGTTGCGGATCGTTTGAAAGCCTGCGTTTCCCGGATTCAGATAGGTTCCCATAAGGCTGCGTCACTCCTTTCGTCTGTCCGTGATCTGACCCTGCTGGTCTGTCGGGGGAATCACTTCCAATACAATGAATACCGTTACATTTTGCATGTTTACAGCTTACCAGATTTGCTATCTGTGGTCAATAAGGATTTACCTTTCAAAACAGCACACAGGCAAAGGGACTTGACCAGGAGAAATGAACACCATATAATAAATGTATATAAAATGTACATGTTTAAGTGTGTGAAGGGAAGTGAAAGATATGATAACTATAAAACCACTTGATTTTAGAACGAATCTTAAAAGATATATGGATTTTGCTTTCAGGGGCGAACCGGTAATCATTGCCAGACCGAAAAACGAGAATGTAGTTATGGTATCGGAAAAAGATTACAGTGAATTGGTAAAGGCAAAGCAGAACGCTGAGTATCTGGAACACCTTGATCATAGTTATAGACAGCTGGAACAGAATCATACAATATCATTTTCTATGGATGAACTGCGGGCAATGGAATCTGATGACTGGGAGCCCACACAAAAGGTTTTGGACTGGATGAAACGAATGGAGTCATGCAAGGCATGGGAATACATATGGAATTGAGACAGAAACCTTGACACAAATGTCAGAACTGTGTTATCGTTACTTTTATCAGTGATTATTGCAAACTCATGGAAGAAAAGAGTACACGGAAGGGTACTGTTACAGAGAGGTCTTCGGAAGACATGATGAGGCTGTTTTCATGTATGTTGTTCCGGCTGGTGAGAAGGACTGCAGGAATATCCGTGGAAGATGGTTTCGGAGGGGCGTATCTGAGCCGGTGCCGGGTTTTGACTGAAAGGCTTCAAAAATAATTCTGAGGCGGATTCTGCATCTCAGAAAGCCGCTGTGAC
This sequence comes from uncultured Lachnospiraceae bacterium, assembly GCA_947630005.1. GTDB lineage: Bacteria > Bacillota > Clostridia > Lachnospirales > Lachnospiraceae > Choladousia. The sequence goes on along the minus strand of CANRGB010000001.1, from coordinate 44,174 downwards.
CTGTAGTTACACAGTGGATGGCAGCATTTCAGTTGGCGCGGGTAATCGGTTAGGATACGACAGGTTCCGCCTGTTACAGCGGCAGGGTATGGTCTGCGCATATTGCGAATGTCATTGCTGGTATGGTTCGCAAAAAGGTAAGCCCGGTACCCGCAGAGGTCTGTGCCGTGAGGCAGGATGAAGAGAAGTGGTAACACGGGCAGCGCTCGTCTTCTGTATGGAGACAGGGCGCTTATTTTGTGCAGCAGGAAACTCCGCAGGATTTTCTGCCGCATGAAAAAGTTTCTTTTTCAACGAAGAATGCAGGGATTCTCCGTGCGCTTTCATTTATGGTGGTGCCTGCAGCACAGGCATGACCGTTTTACAAAAAATTCAGATTAAGGAGGCCTTCAAAATGGGAAGAGGGAAATATTACCTGACAACCGCGATTGCCTACACATCGGGTAAGCCGCATATCGGAAATACGTATGAGATCGTGCTGGCGGACAGCATCGCGAGATACCGCAGAATGCAGGGCTACGATGTGTTTTTCCAGACAGGTACGGATGAGCATGGACAGAAGATCGAGCTCAAGGCGCAGGAAGCCGGCGTGACGCCGAAGGAGTTTGTGGATGGAGTGGCCGGTGAGATCCGCCGGATCTGGGATCTGATGAACACTTCCTACGACAAGTTTATCCGCACCACGGACGCGGATCATGAGAAGCAGGTGCAGAAGATTTTCAAGAAGCTGTACGATCAGGGCGATATCTATAAGGGATACTATGAGGGACTGTACTGTACGCCGTGCGAGTCGTTCTTTACGGAGTCCCAGCTTGTGAATGGGAAATGTCCGGACTGCGGGCGCGAGGTTACGCCGGCGAAGGAGGAAGCGTATTTCTTTAAGATGAGCAAGTACGCGGACCGCCTGATCGAGCATATCAACACGCATCCGGAATTTATTCAGCCGGTTTCCAGGAAGAATGAGATGATGAACAACTTCCTGCTTCCGGGTCTGCAGGATCTCTGCGTGTCGAGAACGTCGTTTAAATGGGGTATCCCGGTCACATTCGATCCGAAGCATGTCACCTATGTGTGGCTGGACGCTCTGACCAACTATATCACCGGGATCGGATATGACTGTGGCGGGGAATCGACGGAACAGTTTAAGCGCGACTGGCCGGCCGATCTGCATCTGATTGGGAAAGATATCATCCGTTTCCATACGATCTACTGGCCGATCTTCCTGATGGCGCTTGATCTTCCGCTTCCGAAGCAGGTGTTCGGGCATCCGTGGCTGCTTCAGGGTGACGGCAAGATGAGCAAATCCAGAGGGAACGTATTGTACGCGGACGAGCTTGTGGAGTTCTTCGGCGTGGATGCCGTGCGCTATTTTGTACTGCATGAGATGCCGTTTGAGAACGACGGCGTCATCACCTGGGAGCTGATGGTAGAGAGGCTCAACTCTGACCTCGCGAACACGCTCGGCAACCTTGTGAACCGTACGATCTCGATGACGAATAAATATTTCGGCGGAGTCGTCACAAGGACAGGCGTGACTGAGCCGGTGGATGAGGAACTGAAAGCGGTCGCTCTCGCGGCGCCGGGCATCGTGTCGAAGAAGATGGACGATCTGCGTGTGGCGGATGCGATCTCTGAGATTTTCACGTTGTTTAAGCGCTGCAATAAATATATTGATGAGACAATGCCGTGGGCGCTTGCGAAGGACGAGGCGAAGAAGGACCGCCTGGCGGAGGTTCTCTATAATCTTACGGAATGTATCAGCATCGGAGCTTCTCTGCTGAAGGCGTTTATGCCGGAGACGTCGGAGAAGATTCTCGCACAGCTGAACGCGAAGGACAGAACGCTTGACGAGATGGAGCAGTACGGTCTGTATGAGTCCGGGACGAAGGTCACGGAGAAGCCGGAAATTCTGTTCGCGCGCCTTGACCTGAAGGAGGTCATGAAGAAGGTGGAGGAGAGACATCCGGCGCCGGCGGAGGAATCCGCAGACGAAAATGCAAAGACCGCGGACGGAAAAGGAACCGAGAGCGGATCGCCAAATGCGGGAGAAGGAAGCGCGGCGGATGTGATTAATCTTGAGCCAAAGGAGGAGATCACGTTTGAGGAATTCGGCAGGATGCAGTTCCAGGTGGGAGAAATCATTGCCTGCGAAGCTGTGAAGAAATCCCGCAAGCTTCTCTGTTCTCAGGTGAAGATCGGAAATCAGGTGAAACAGATCGTCTCCGGGATCAAAGCGCATTACACGCCGGAGGAGATGGTCGGCAAGAAGGTCATGGTTCTCGTGAACTTAAAGCCCGCAAAGCTGGCGGGAGTGGTTTCCGAGGGAATGCTGCTCTGCGCGGAGGATGCCGAGGGCAATCTGGCGCTGATGGTTCCCGAGAAGGAGATGCCGTCCGGAGCGGAGATCTGCTGACCGGACTGCTTGACCGGGACAGAGATCTGCAAATTTTGAATTTTATGCGCAGGCCCGCATATGGAAATCAGCTGCTGAAAAAGCGTGCGGGCCGCGCGGCGGACAGAAGGGAAAAACTGCCTCTTGCTTGGTTTTATAATGAAAGTCTGCACAAAATGACAGGATTCTGGTTTTGGTTTATCCGGATGAAAAGACTGCGGAAAGGGGTCGGATATTCGTGCCAGGTACGGTAAGCATTGGACATCAAAATTTCGAGACAATCAGAACGAACGATTATTTTTATATTGATAAGACCTCGTTCATCAGCAGATGGTGGGAGAAGGGAGACAGTGTTACCCTGCTCACGCGTCCCCGGAGATTTGGAAAGACGCTTGCCATGAGCATGGTAGAGCAGTTTTTCTCTGTCGAGTATGCCAACAGGGGAGAACTGTTTGAAGGTCTGGACATATGGAAAAATGAAAAATATCGCAGGCTGCAGGGAACCAGACCTGTGATCGGACTTTCTTTTGCCAATGTGAAGGAGAGTACTTATGAAAATACGAGGCTGCGTCTGAATCAGATTCTGACAGATCTGTATGGAAGATATCGGTTCCTTCTGGAAGGAAACCTGCTCAGTTCTCCTGAGAGGCAGTATTTCGAGAGCGTTCTTCCGGATATGCCGGAAGTGGACGCAACGCTGGCGATTCATCGCCTGTGCTGTTTTCTGAGCCGCTGTTATGGGAAAAAGGTGATCGTTCTGCTGGATGAGTATGACACCCCCATGCAGGAGGCATATGTCAATGGGTACTGGAAAGAGCTCACTGCCTTTATGCGAAGTCTGTTCAACGCTTCCTTTAAAACAAATCCGTATCTGGACAGAGCGATTCTTAGCGGGATCACCCGCGTAAGCAGAGAATCGGTTTTTTCCGATCTGAATAATCTGAAAGTAGTGACGACGACGTCTGACGAATACGCGGATTGTTTCGGTTTTACAGAGCAGGAGGTTGCCTGCGCCCTGGAAGAGTTCGGGCTTGGCAGCAGCATGAGTGAAGTCAGAAAATGGTATGACGGATTTTGCTTTGGAAAGCTGAAGGATATCTATAACCCGTGGTCTGTGATCAATTACCTTGATACGGGGAAACTGGCTCCTTACTGGGCAAATACAAGCGAAAACGGTCTTGCGGACAAATTGATCCGGGAAGGCAGCCGGGAAATAAAAAGTATCTTTGAAGAGCTTTTGCGCGGCGGCCGTGTGAAGATGAATCTGGATGAGCAGATTGTGTACGACAGGCTGGACAGAGACGATCGCGCGGTCTGGAGCCTGCTTGTGGCAGGCGGATACCTGAAAATTACCGACTGCCAGGAAAAGCAGGGATATTTTGGGGAAGCTGTTCCGGAATACGAGATTATGCTCACGAATCTTGAAGTACGTCTGATGTTTTATGATATGGTCAGACGATGGTTTGCGCGTCCGTCTTCCGGATACAATGACTTTATAAAAGCGTTGCTGCGGGATGATGTTGAGGCAATGAATGATTTCATGAATCAGGTGATACGGGTCACATTCAGCTCGTTTGATACCGGAGGAAATCACCGGGAAGGGGATTTTCCGGAAAAAAACGAACCGGAGCGGTTTTATCATGGGTTTGTGCTGGGTCTGCTTGTCGAACTGACCGGGAGATATGTGGTGACATCCAACCGAGAAAGCGGTTTTGGAAGATATGATGTGATGCTGGAGCCGCTGAAACCGGAAGATCCTGCCATAATTCTGGAATTTAAAGTGTTTGATTTCAGAAGAGAGAAGGATCTTCGGGAAACTGCCGTGCGGGCATTGAGGCAGATCAGGGAAAAACAGTATGACGCGGTTCTGACGGCTAAGGGGATTTCAAAAGAGCGTATCCGAAGCTATGGCTTTGCGTTTGAAGGGAGACGTGTGCTGATCGCAGGACAATAACAGAGAATTGTTGTTTCGCGAAGCGCTGTTACGTTCACGATTTACAGAGAGTGACAGCAGACTTTCATGTCCGCGCTGCGAGCCGCTGTCATAAATGAAAGCGGATAAAAACAGGAAGCGGACAGCGGTTTGCATGGAGATCGGAGGAGGTTTGAGCAGACGATGAATAAAGCAGAGGAGAAGCGGAATGAGGCGGAAACCGACCTTGCGTTTGATATCGAGGAGGAGCTGAAGAAGCTCCCCGGCCGTCCAGGGGTCTACATCATGCACGACGAACATGACGATATCATTTACGTGGGAAAGGCGATCAGCCTGAAGAACCGAGTGCGCCAGTATTTCCAGAGCAGCCGGAACAAGAGCGTGAAAATCCTGCAGATGGTGGAGCGCATCCGGCGGTTTGAGTATATCGTGACGGATTCCGAGATGGAAGCTCTGGTGCTGGAGTGCAACCTGATCAAAGAACACCGGCCGAAGTACAACACGATGCTGAAGGATGACAAAGGGTATCCGTTTATCAAAGTGACACTCGGGGAGGCGTATCCCCGGGTGCTTTTCTCGCACCGGATGAAGAAGGATAAATGCAGGTATTTCGGGCCGTTTACGAGCGCCGGCGCGGTGAAGGACACGATCGATCTTCTGAGGAAGCTGTATCAGCTCAGAAGCTGTAACCGCAGTCTGCCGAAAGAGATTGGGAAGGAGCGGCCCTGCCTGTACTATCATATCGGACAGTGCAAAGCTCCGTGTCAGGGGTATATCAGCCAGGAGGAATACAGGAAATCGGTTGGGGAGGCGATGGATTTTCTGAACGGGAACCATATGCCGGTCATCAAAATGCTGGAGGGGAAGATGAATGAGGCCTCGGAAGCGATGGAATTTGAGAAGGCAATCGAGTACCGGGAGCTGATCGCGAGCGTGCGTCAGATTGCGGAGCGTCAGAAGATCACGCGCGGCGACGGGGAGGATAAGGACGTGCTGGCGCTGGCGGCCGATGGCGGCGACGCGGTCGTCCAGGTGTTCTTCATCCGCGGCGGAAAGATGATCGGGAGAGAGCATTTTTACCTGCAGGCAGCCCCGGACGACACGAAGTCCGCGATTCTGAACAGCTTTATCAAGCAGTACTACGCGGGTACGCCGTTTGTGCCCCGGGAACTGATGCTCGAGGCGGAGGTCGAGGATCATGATATCATAGAACAGTGGCTTTCGGAAAAGCGCGGCGGGCGCGTCTATCTGCGTGTTCCGAAGAAAGGGACGAAGGAGAAGCTTGTGGAGCTGGCGGCCGACAACGCGGCAATCGTGCTGAGCAAGGACCGCGAACGCATCAAGCGCGAGGAAGGGAGAACGATCGGCGCGGTGCGCGAGCTGGAACGGCTCCTGGGGATTGAGGGGACGGCGCGCATGGAAGCGTATGATATCTCAAACATCAGCGGTTTTGAGTCGGTCGGCTCGATGATCGTCTACGAGAAAGGAAAGCCGAAGCGCAACGATTACCGGAAATTTAAGATCAGGAACGTGCAGGGACCGGATGATTACGCGAGCATGGAGGAAGTGCTGACGCGCCGGTTTACGCACGGCCTTGAGGAGAAAAAGGAGCTCGCGGCAAAGAATCAGAGCGAGGAGCTTGGCAGCTTCAGCCGTTTTCCGGATCTGATTCTGATGGACGGCGGAAAAGGGCAGGTCAATGTGGCGCTGCGCGTGCTTGAGAAGCTGCAGATCGACATTCCTGTCTGCGGTATGGTAAAAGATGATTTTCACCGGACGAGGGGGCTGTATTATCATAACGAGGAGCTTCCGATCGACACGCGCTCCGAGAGCTTCAAGCTGATCACGCGGATCCAGGACGAGGCGCACCGTTTCGCGATCGAGTATCACCGGAGCCTGCGCAGCAAACAGCAGGTACACTCGCTGCTCGATGAGATTGAGGGGATCGGGCCGACAAGGCGCAAGGCGCTGATGCGCACGTTCAAGTCGCTGGAAGGGATCCGTGACGCCAGCCTTGAGGAGCTTGCGAACGCGGAGTCGATGAACGCGGCGAGTGCGCGGAAAGTGTATGAGTATTTCCATGGAGGAGCGGAAAACAAAAAATAAATTAAGTAAAATTATCCTTTTCCTCCTTATAATATTATGATATATTTTACAATACCATAGTATCCATAACGCCGAAGAGGAAGTTCGGGGCGTCATGGACGCAGAAGACTTTTTGACCTAACAGCTTTATTTTATCATCATGGAGGAATTTGTTTATGGCGAGCAGCGTAACAATTGCCAGGATGGCAGAGAAGATGAAACTGACAAATGTACTCCCGCAGATTGATATGACGGGGAAGCGGATTGTTACCTCGGAGATCAATCGTCCGGCGATCCAGCTGACAGGTTTTTTTGATCACTTTTATTCGGAGAGGGTACAGATCATCGGATACGTCGAGTATACATATCTGCAGAGTATCACGAGAGAGCAGAAGGCTCAGGTATATGAAAAATTTTTGTCTTACCATGTGCCCTGTATCATTTACACGACGCAGACGAAGCCGGATGAGGACATGCTCCGTCTGGCTCTGCAGTATGAGGTGCCGATCTTTGTGACCGACGCGTCGACGTCCGCTTTTATGGCGGAGATCATCCGCTGGCTGAACGTCGAGCTGGCGCCCTGCATCTCGATTCACGGCGTGCTCGTCGATGTCTACGGCGAGGGCGTTCTGATCATGGGCGAGAGCGGCATCGGAAAGAGCGAGGCGGCGCTGGAACTGGTCAAGCGCGGACACCGCCTTGTGACGGATGACGTCGTTGAAATCCGTAAGGTCAGCGACGATACGCTGGTGGGAACCGCTCCGGATATTACGAGGCATTTCATCGAGCTTCGGGGTATCGGCATCATTGACGTCAAGACTCTGTTCGGCGTTGAGAGCGTGAAGAAGACGCAGTCGATCGATCTGGTAATCAAGCTGGAGGAGTGGAACCGGGACAGAGAGTACGACCGCCTCGGTCTTGAGGAAGAATATACGGAATTTCTGGGCAACCGCGTAGTCTGCCATTCCCTGCCGATCCGTCCGGGGCGCAATCTGGCTGTGATCGTGGAGGTGGCGGCTGTCAACCACAGGCAGAAGCGGATGGGCTACAACGCGGCGAGAGAGCTGTACAACCGTGTGCAGAACAGCCTGACGAGAAACAAGGAAGAAAAGGAAGGATGGATATGAAAAAGTATTGTTTTGGGATTGACGTGGGCGGCACTACCGTGAAATGCGGACTTTTCTCGGAAGAAGGCGTTCTGCTGGACAAGTGGGAGATTGATACGAGAAAAGAGGAGAACGGCAGGCATATCCTGCCGGATGTCGCCGCGTCGATCCTGGAGAAGCTTGCCGAAAAGGATATCGCAAAGGATGCCGTGACCGGGATCGGAATCGGTATACCGGGTCCGGTCAACGAGAACGGCTGTACGCCGTGCGCGGTAAATCTCCACTGGGGATTTGTGGACATTGAAGGACAGTTAAGAGAGATGACCGGGATTCCGGTAAAGGCCGGAAATGACGCGAATGTCGCGGCGCTCGGCGAGGCGTGGAAGGGCGGCGGAGCCGGCGCGCGCAGCATGATCATGGTGACGCTCGGGACCGGCGTCGGCGGCGGAATCATCATCGACGGAAAGATCGTTCCGGGATTCCACGGTGCGGGCGGCGAGATCGGCCATGTCCATGTGGATGATTCCATTACGGATCCGTGCAACTGCGGCAACTGCGGCTGCCTGGAACAGGTGGCGTCCGCGACGGGCATCGCGCGCCTGGCAAGAGAAGAACTGGCGGCGTGCGATGAGGATTCCCTTCTGCGCGGGCAGGAGCGCATCACGGCGAAGACGGTCTTCAACGCGGTCAAAGAGGGAGACGCGCTTTCCATCCGCGTGGCGGAGCGTTTCGGCGTATATCTCGGCAAGGCGCTCGCGGGCTTTGCGTGCGTGGTGGATCCGCAGGTGATCGTGATCGGCGGAGGCGTTTCAAAAGCAGGTCCGATCCTGCTGGATTTTATTGAGAAAAATTACAGAAAATATACGTTCAGCGCCTGCAGGGAGACGGACTTCGCTCTGGCGCTTCTGGGCAACGACGCGGGAATTTACGGCGCGGCGAAGATGGTGTGCTGATGAGAGTTCTGCTGACTGCCATCAACGCGAAATATATTCATTCAAATCTGGCTGTCTACAGTCTCAAAGCGTCGGCGCGGGAGTTTGAAGGGCAGGTGGAGCTGGCGGAGTTCACGATCAATCACCGCACGGATCTGATCTTCGGGGAAATTTATCGGAGAAAGCCGGATCTTCTGCTGTTTTCCTGCTATATCTGGAACAGGAAAGAAGTCCTGGAGATTGCGGAAAATATCAGGAAAGTCCTGCCGGATACGGTGATCTGGGCCGGAGGGCCGGAGGTTTCGTGGGACGCGGAGCTGTTTTTGCGGGAAAATCCCCAGTTTGACGGCGTGATGATCGGAGAAGGGGAGCGGACGTTTTACCGGCTGCTGCGGTACTATGAGGGATATTTTGCAGCCCGCGGCAGCGGGGAATCTGACGGTTCGGCAGCTGAGCTTCCTGTCGGATCGCAGGAGGCTCAGGATCTGTCTGTGACCGGCGCCGCTCGGACTTGTGCCGGACAAAGCAGGGACGGGGACGGCTTCCCGGCGGTTTATGGTGATGTGCCGGACATTGACCGGACGCTTGAGGAGATTCCGGGGATCGCGTGGCGCGCGCCGCTGATCAGACAAAATCCCCCCGCTCTGCCGGAGCGCACGCTGGACGCGCTCCCGTTTGTCTATCAGGACCTGCGGCGGTTTGAGAACCGGATCATTTATTACGAGAGCAGCAGGGGCTGTCCGTTTTCCTGCAGTTACTGCCTGTCGTCGCTGGAAAAGACGGTGCGGTTCCGCAGCCCGGAGCTGGTGAAAAAGGAGCTGGCCTTCTTTCTGGAACACCGGGTGCGCCAGGTCAAGTTTGTAGACCGCACGTTTAACTGCAGCCACTCCCACGCGGCGGATATCTGGCGTTTCCTGCTGGAGCATGACAACGGCGTCACGAATTTCCACTTTGAGATATCGGCGGATCTGCTGACGGAAGAAGAACTTGCGCTTCTGGCGGAGATGCGGCCGGGACTGGTGCAGCTGGAGATCGGCGTGCAGACGGTCAATCCGGAATCACTTGCGGCAATCCGCCGGACGGCTCTGTTTGAAAAGATCGCGGCGCATGTCAGAAGGATCGCGGCGGCGCATAACATTCATCAGCATCTGGATCTGATCGCGGGCCTTCCGTTTGAGGGCTATGAGAGCTTCGGCCGTTCGTTTGACGCGGTCTATACCCTGCGCCCGCAGGAGCTTCAGCTTGGGTTTCTGAAAGTTCTGCGCGGGTCCGAGATGCACAGGCGCGCAGAAGAATACGGGATTCTCTTCCGCTCGGAGCCGCCGTACGAGGTGCTTCAGACGAGATGGATTTCCTGTGAGGAGCTTCTGCGGCTGAAGGAGATCGAGGAAATGCTGGAGGTGTATTACAACAGCCATCAGTTTGACCGGACGATCGGGGAGCTGGAACGGGAATTTGACCGCCCGTTTGCGCTGTACGAGGCGCTGGCCCTGTTTTACCGCGCGCGGGAAAAAGATCAGCGCGGACAATGTTCTTATACGAGAATGCAGCGGCTGGAGCTTCTGCGGGAGTTCGCGCACGAAACACTGCAGCAGAACGGCTTTGGATCGGCAGCGGAGGCGGCTTTGGAAAAGGCGGAGGCGGGTCAGAAAGAGAAAACCGGAACGAAAGACGTGCCGGAGAGGGCGTGCGCACAGGATCGGGCAGAAGACGTGCCGGAAAAGACGTGCGCACAGGATCGGGCAGAGGACGTGCCGGAGAAGATGTGCGCACAGGATCGGGCAGAAGACGTGCCGGAGAAGATGTGCGCGCAGGATTCGGCAGCAGGGGCGGCGGGACAGGAAGACCGCATGCTCCGGTATGACAGACTTCTGATACAGGATCTGTATCTGCGCGAGAACGCGAAAACGCGGCCGGTCTGGGCCGAAGGGCAGGAACCGCAAAAAGACCGGATTATCGGATTTTATCAGGAAGAGGAACGGACGCGGCACTGGCTTCCGCACTATCAGGGACGTACATGGAAGCAGCTTATGAAAATGACGCACCTCGAATACGCAGGCGAAGGAAAATGGCTGCTGTTCGATTATGCGAGACGTGACCCGCTCGATTACGCGGCGGCCGTGACGGAGGTTTTGGTGCAGCCAGAATAAGCGGCAGGATAAAGGAGAAGATAAAATGACGGATACTTATGTGGCGCTCGATCTTGAGACGACGGGTCTGTCCCCGGAGAACGACCGGATTCTCGAGATCGGTGCGCTTCGGATTGAGGCGGGTGAAATGACAGCTTCCTATGAGACATTCGTCAGATGTGAAATTCCGATTCCTCAGCTCATCACGCAGCTGACCGGGATCACGGACGAGATGGTTGAGGGGAGCCCCTGCACGGAGGAAGCGGTCAGGGGATTTCTTGATTTTTCGGGGGATTACGCGCTGCTCGGACATAATCTTCCGTTTGATTACGGCTTTATGAAGCACACGGCGGCGCGGCTGGGTCTTCCCTATGAGAGAAACGGCCTGGATACGCTGAAGATGGCGAGGACCTGCCTGCCGGGGCTGGAGAAAAAATCGCTCGACCAGGTCTCCGCGTATCTCGGGATACCGCAGGAGCAGCATCATCGGGCGCTTGACGACGCGCTGACGGCGGCGCGGATCTGCGAGAGACTGAGGGAGGACTTCGGGGAACGGTATCCGGAACTGTTTGAGCCGGAGCCGATGACGTGCCGGGTGCGCAGAATCAGTCCGATCACAAATTCGCAAAAAGTTTACTTGCGGGATCTGATAAAATATCATAGAATAGAAAGCAACGTAAAAATTGAGACGCTGACAAAGAATGAAGCGTCCCGTATGATTGACCGTATTATTTCGCAGTATGGAAAACTTAAGAGGTGAAGGACATGATGAATTTCAACAGTAAGAAAAAGCAGCAGATCGCGGCGGTGATCGTGATCGTTATCGTGGCGGCCATGGTGCTGGGGCTGTTTGCGTCGGCTTTTATAAACTAACTTTACGGGCCCGGGCCGCCGACGTTTCCGGCGCGGAGATGGAGGCCATGGACCGGGATTTCAGTACAAAAGGACAGGGGATATTATGCGGATCAGATGGATGAGGGGACTGCTCTGTGTTCTCACTTTCTCTGTTCTCCGCGCAGCGACAGCCTTTGCGGGGGAGAGCGGGGTTATCAGCGACGGAGTCTTTATCGGAGATATGGATGTAGGAGGAAAAACGCCGGAGGAGGCGGAAAAGATGGTGCGCGAGCAGGTCAGCCAGCTCTCAAGCGCGCTGGTCACGCTCCAGATGGGGGACGACCAGGTTTCCGCGACACTTGGCCAGCTGGGACTTACCTGGGAGAATACGGATCTGATCGAAAAGATCAGCAGGATAGGAACTTCCGGCAATGTCATGCAGCGCTATAAAGAAAAGAAGGATCTCCAGAATCAGAATGTTCATTATGATATAAAATACGCGGTTGACGAGGAATCGGAGCGGAAATTCGTTCAGCTGTGCAGCGCGTTCAATTCCGAACCGGTTGAAGGTACGGTTCATATGGGGGACGACGGCATGCTTTATGTGGAGGGCGGCACGGACGGGCTCACCCTGAAGGAGGACGCGACGATTGGGACGCTGAACGAGTATATAACCGAATGGAAAATGGAGAATATCGTTGTGCCGGTGGAGGTGACGAGGACTTCCCCGGTGCTGACCGCCGAGACGCTGAGCGATATGAATCATGTTCTCGGAACGGCGACTACGGATTATTCCTCTTCCTCATCCGCGCGTGCGCAGAATATCGAGACGGGAGTATCCAAGATCGACGGCACGCTTCTGATGCCGGGAGAGGGATTTTCGGTCACGGCGGCGGTCACTCCGTTCACCGCGGAGAACGGCTACGAGCCGGCCCCGTCTTATGAGAGCGGACAGGTGGTCGATACGTACGGCGGAGGCATGTGCCAGGTTTCCACGACGCTGTACAACGCGCTTCTGAAAGCGGAGATCGAGATCGATGAGAGATCAAACCACACGATGACCGTCTCGTATGTCGATCCGTCGAAGGACGCCGCGATCGCGGAAGGGCTGATGGATCTTGTATTTACGAATAATCTTGATTCGCCGATCTATATAGCGGGATCCGCTTACTACGGGACGCTGACTTTTTCGGTTTACGGCAAGGAGACGCGCCCGGCGAACCGCACGCTTGAGTTTGTCAGCGAGGTGACGGGCCGCACGGATCCGTCTTCGAATATCCGGCTGGTCGCCCGGTCGGATCAAAGCGCCGGCTATGTGGCGCAGACGCAGACGCCGCATGAAGGGCTTTCGGCCGTCCTGTGGAAGAAGATTTATATCGACGGCAATCTGACGGATACCGTTCAGGTCAATTCAAGCTATTATGAGGCGAGTCCGGCCATTTATGAAGTGGGCGTGAGCACGTCGAACGCGCTTCTCGCGTCGGCTCTGAACAGCGCGGTTGCGGAGAATAATCTGCAGCAGGTGCAGGCGCTTCTCGCGTCTCCTCCGCAGCCTCAGACGCAGGCTCCGGTCCAGCCGCAGACCCAGGCTCCGGCTCAGCCGCAGACGGACGCTCCGGTGCAGGTACAGACAGACGCACCGCAGACGGACGCGCCGCAGACACAGGCGCCGCAGACGGACGCTCCGGCGGAGTCGGTTCCGGCTGCCTGAACCGTTCCGCGCGGAGTCGGAGAGACGGCCGGGACCAAAAGAGGACTGAATAACAGGAAAACCGGAGGGACAGCAGTATGCGTACAGGGAAGATTCCCGAGACCGCTCTGCGGCGGTCTGTTCTTGGCAGGTTCCACGCGGACCGCGCTGCGCTCGGCAGAGAGTTTTACGGGGAAGACTGCGCTTTTTTTGACCCGGGGCGGGGGGAATCGCATTCGCCTGACGCGTCCGGGATGACGACGGCCTACACGTCGGTCTGCGCCGTTCCGGGGTTTGAGCGCCATCCGGGCAGGCTGGTGCTGGCGGCCGCGAACAATCTGTACGCGGGAGGAGCCGTTCCGGCCGCGCTGATGTTGCAGGCGGTGCTTCCCTGCCGGTATGAGGAGGACGATCTGCGAAGCGATATGGATGAGATCGCCGCGGAGGCCGCGAAGCAGGGGATGAAGATCCTCGGCGGACATACGCAGGTCTCGGATGCGGTGCAGGAGGCCGTCTATACAGTGACCGGAATCGGGACGGCGGAGGCCGCGGGCCGGGCGGAAGAGACGCCCGGGGTTTCCGGAACGTGCCGAGCGAAAGACTTGTTGGGGATTTCCGGAATGGACCGGACGGGGGAACTGACCGGAACTTCCGAGGCAGATAAGAGACGGTCCGGAGACGGCAGGCCGGCGGAAAGTTTCCGCGGCGTCAGACGTCTGCTGAGGCCGGGAGACGAACTTGTGGTGACGAAATGGATCGCCCTGGGAGGAACGGCGGCTCTTGCGCTGAACTATGAGGAGGAACTGAAAGGCCGGTATCCGTATCGGCTGATTGACCGGGCGAAGGAGTTCGAAAAACTGATGTCGGTGGCGAAGGATGCCCGGGCCGTTAACCACTTCGGGCAGGCCGCCGTGCACGATCTGTCGCAGGGCGGGATATTCGGAGGGCTTCGCGAAATGGCGGAGCGGGCCGGTGTCGGACTCGAAGTGGATCTCAGAAAAATACCTGTAAAACAGGAGACGATAGAAATTTGTGAATATTTTGATGTAAATCCGTACGAACTGTATTCTGCCGGATCCCTGCTTGTGGGGACGGAGCACGGAGAGGCTCTGGCGCGGCATCTGGCGGACTGCCTGGTGCCGGCGGCGGTGATCGGAAGGGTGACGGCCGGCAGCGGGCGGTTTATCCTGAACGGAGAGGAAAAGCGCTGTCTGGACCGCGCGCCGCAGGACGCATGGTATAAAAGAAAGATTCCGTGCCGGCAGGCGGACGGAACAAAACCGCCGCGGCGTCTGTTATCATAGATATGCCGCGGATATTATGGAGGAAATTATGAGAGAGCAGATTTTAACGTTTCTGGAAAAAAACAGCAAAATAGATCTCGGCGAGCTGGCGGTGCTGCTGGGCACGTCGGAGGAGATTATCGCCAATGAAGTGGCGGATATGGAGAAGGAGCAGGTCATCTGCGGGTATCACACGCTGATCGACTGGGAGAAGACTTCCTCGGAGAAGACGACGGCGCTGATCGAAGTGCGTGTCGCTCCGCAGCGCGGGCAGGGATATGACTCTGTCGCCGAGCGGATCTACAATTATCCGGAGGTTCAGTCCGTCTATCTGATCGCCGGCGCGTATGATCTTCTGGTCATTCTGCAGGGGAAGACACTGCGCGAGGTGTCGAATTTCGTCAGCGACAAGCTGGCTACGCTTGACGCGGTCCTGAGCACGGCGACCTACTTTGTGCTGAAAAAATACAAGGATTACGGCACGATCCTCGGAAAGAAAAATAAGGATGAAAGGATGCTGATGACACCGTGAGAAATCCACTGTCAGAGAAAGTTTTATCGATTGAGCCCTCCGGCATCCGCAAATTTTTTGATATCGCGAATGAGATGGACGACGTGATCTCGCTCGGTGTGGGTGAGCCGGATTTTGACACGCCGTGGCATGTGAGGGACGAGGGCATCTATTCCCTTGAAAAGGGACGGACGTTTTACACCTCAAATTCCGGACTGAAGGAGCTTCGGGTCGAGATTACCAGATACCTGAAGCGCAGATGCAATATAGAATATGATCCGATGAAAGAGACGCTTGTGACCGTCGGCGGAAGCGAGGGGATCGATATCGCCCTGCGCGCGATGCTGAATCCGGGCGACGAGGTTCTGATCCCGGAGCCGTGCTACGTTTCCTATCTGCCGTGCGTCGTTCTCGCGGACGGCGTGCCGGTGACAATCCAGCTCAAGGAGGAAAACGAGTTCCGCCTGACAAGAGAAGAGCTGCTTGAGAAGATCACCGATAAGACCAAGATACTGGTGCTGCCGTTTCCGAACAATCCGACCGGCGCCGTCATGCGCCGCAAAGATCTGGAGGAGATCGCTGAAGTTGTGATCGAACATGATCTGTATGTGATTTCGGATGAAATCTATTCGGAGCTGACCTACGGGGACGCGGAGCATGTCTCAATCGCGAGCCTGCCCGGCATGTGGGAGCGTACGCTGACGATCAACGGTTTTTCAAAAGCGTACGCGATGACCGGATGGAGGCTCGGTTATATCTGCGGCCCGCAGAAGATCGTGGAGCAGATGACGAAGATTCATCAGTTTGCGATTATGTGCGCGCCCACGACGAGCCAGTACGCGGCGGTCGAGGCTATGCGCAATGGAGACGAGGACGTGCAGATGATGCGGGAGTCGTATGATCAGAGAAGACGGTTCCTGATGCACGCGTTTAAGGAAATGGGACTGAAATGTTTTGAGCCGTTCGGCGCGTTCTATGTATTTCCGAGCATCGCCGAGTTTGGCCTGACCTCGGATGAGTTCGCGATGCGCCTGCTCGAGGAGGAGCATGTCGCCGTTGTGCCGGGCACGGCGTTCGGCGCCTGCGGAGAAGGATTTCTGCGGATCTCCTACGCCTATTCGATCGAGGCCCTGAAGGCGGCGCTTGCGCGGATCGACCGTTTTATTAAGAAACTGAAGGCGGAGCAGGGCCGCTGAGCCGGCAGCTTCGGGAGGCGAAGCGCCGGACCGGGCAGAAAACACAGACTTTTGAGAAAGATGTTGGGAGATATGTCAGGACTGAATATTGTGCTGTTTGAGCCGGAGATCCCCTCGAATACGGGAAATATCGGACGGACCTGCGCGGCCGCCGGAGCGAAGCTCCATCTGATCGAGCCGCTGGGGTTCAGCTTGTCGGAGAAGGCGCTCAAGCGCGCGGGGATGGATTACTGGCATCAGATTGATGTGTCGCGCTACCTGGATTATGAGGAATTTCTTGAGAGGAATCCGGGCGCGAAAATCTATATGGCTTCCACGAAAGCGCACAGGCTGTACACGGAAGTGAGGTACGAGCCGGACTGTTTCCTGATGTTCGGCAAGGAGAGCGGCGGGATTCCTGAGGAAATCCTGTGCAATTATCCGGATACGGCGGTGAGGATTCCGATGATCGGGGAAACGCGCTCTCTGAACCTGGCAAACTCTGTGGCTGTGGTGCTCTATGAGGCGCTGCGCCAGAACGGATTTCCGGGGATGAAGCTGGCGGGGGAACTGACGCGGACGACATGGCGGGAATAAAAACCGCGGACAATATGACGGGAATATGGGGCTGTCTCAAAAGGTATCGGACGGCCCCATTTATAACAGGAGGCGGATGTATGAAGCTGCCGCAGGAATTTCTGGAGCGGATGAAACTGCTGCTGGGAGAGGAATACGAGACATTTCTTGAAACGTACGGGGCCCCGCGCTGCTTTGGCCTTCGGGTGAACACACTGAAGATCAGCGCGGAAGAATTTGAACGGATCGCTCCGTTTCCGGTCAGACGGCTGCCGTGGATCCCGGGCGGCTACTGGTATGAGAAGCGCGCGGCTGGATCCGGCGGCGGGACGGACGGCGGGCGCGCGGCGTTTCTGAAAGAAGAAGACATTCTGACGGAGCCGTCCCGCCATCCGTTTTATTATGCGGGGCTGTATTATCTGCAGGAACCGAGCGCGATGACGCCTGCAGGCGTTCTTCCCGTGGAACCGGGGGAGCGTGTGCTGGATCTCTGCGCGGCCCCGGGCGGCAAGGCGACCGCGCTTGCGGAAAAGCTGAAAGGCAGGGGGCTTCTGGTGGCAAACGATATCAGCGCTTCCCGCGCGAAGGCGCTGCTGAAAAACCTGGAAATGTTCGGTGTCATGAATGCGTTTGTGACAAATGCGGCGCCTCCGAAGCTGGCGGAGCAGTTCCCGCTGTTTTTCGACAAGATCCTTGTGGACGCGCCCTGTTCCGGGGAAGGGATGTTCCGGAAGGACGCGGCGAACGCGAGGGCATGGAGCCCGGAGAAAGTGCAGGAGTGCGCGAGGATTCAGAAGGGGATTCTCCGCTCGGCCGTTTCCATGCTGCGGCCGGGGGGAATGCTGCTGTACTCCACCTGTACGTTCGCTCCTGAGGAGGACGAACAGGCGGCCGCGTATCTTCTGCGGGAATTTCCGGAGATGGAGCTCTGTGATATTCCGTGGTATGAGGGATTTTCGCACGGCAGGCCGGAGCTGGGAAGGGAATCCTGGCAGAGTGACCTGGCAAAGACCGGTCCTGGCGGCCAGGCGGAGGCAGAAAGCGCCGGAAGCGCTGTCAGTGACAGAACCAGTGACGGCAGTCCGCTTTTTGGGAAGGAAGAAAATGTTCGGGAAGACGGCGGGATTCTTGCGCAGCTGGAAAAATGTGTGCGCATCTTTCCGCACAGAATGCGCGGGGAGGGGCATTTCCTCGCTTTATTCAGGAAACGGGAGCGGGCGGGGGGAAGTTTTTCCGGGACTGTATCTGAGCAGGCGGCGCGGGCTGTCTCTTTCGGGGATTCTATTGTCTGCGGAAACGAGTCCGGCAAAGACAGGCCGGATGACAGCGGAAGGCACGAAGGAGATCGAGGGAGCGAAAACTGTCGTGCCGGGGACAGAAAGGATAGGACCGGGCAAGCGGACAGGGTCCGGAAAAGTGGAAGTGGGGAGAACAGGGACAGCAAATATAGTAAAGACAGTAGCAGGAACAGCAGAGACAGCAGAAACAGTAAAGACAGCAGAAACGCCAGAGACAAAAACGGCCGGAAGCAGTCTGGCAAAGCGCGCGGGAACGGCACTTCTGGAAAGAATGTGCTTTCCGGGACAGACCGGGAGATCCTGCGGGAATTTCTGCGGGACGTCAGGGGAGATTTCCCGGAGAAGCGGATCGAAGTGCGGAGCGGACAGGTTTACCTTGTGCCGGAAGAACTGCCCGAGGTGCAGGGAATCCCGTTTCTGCGGAACGGACTCTATATGGGAGAGATCCGCAAAGACCGGTTTGAGCCGTCGCAGTCATTCGCGATGGCGCTGCGGGGAGATGAGTACGCTTCTGTGATCGCGTTCTCTTCGGATGACAGGAGGGTGTATCGTTACCTGAAAGGCGAGACGATTGAAACGGACGACAAAACGCCTGCCCGCGCCGGGGGATGGCAGCTGGTCTGCGCGGACGGCTATCCGCTCGGATGGGGAAAGCTGACGAACGGAACGCTGAAAAACAAATATCACAGCGGGTGGAGAGCGTAAAAAAGGGAAAGAAACTTGCATTCCCCCCGCAAACAGGCTATAATCAGGTGGAAAACAGGTAAGCGATAAGGAGGAAAAAATGGCACAGAATCCGATCATCACAATAACTATGGAAAACGGCGATATCATCAAAGCGGAGCTCTATCCGGAAATCGCTCCGAACACCGTCAATAATTTCCTGAGCCTCGTCGGCAAAGGCTTTTACAACGGGCTGATCTTTCACAGAGTCATCCGCGGATTTATGATCCAGGGCGGATGTCCGCAGGGAACCGGCACGGGCGGTCCGGGATACTGCATTCCCGGAGAGTTCGCGTACAACGGCTTCGCGAATCCGCTGAAGCATGACGCGGGCGTGCTCTCGATGGCGCGCGCAATGGCTCCCGATTCCGCCGGCAGTCAGTTCTTTATCATGCACAAAGCGGCTCCGCACCTTGACGGCCAGTACGCGGCGTTCGGAAAGGTGACGGAAGGCATGGACGTCGTAAACAAAATCGCCGAGACGCGCACGGATTTCCGCGACAAGCCTCTGGCGGAGCAGAAGATCAGATCGATCACGGCGGAGACGTTCGGCGTGGAATATCCGGAGCCGAAGAAAGCCTGAACATTTCCCCGTATTCTGTGAAATTATCGAACGTAGAAGAAACAACATTACAAAAAAGAAACGAGTCGAAACCCGCGCGGCGTATTTCGGCTCGTTCCTGTCTCATGCACAGGCCCAGGCATGGAAACCAGCTGCTGACGCAGCACCTGGGCCGCGCAGACGAGCAGGAGGAAAAGCCGCCTCCTGCTCGATTCCCTTTGAGTGATGCGGGTCTGCTTTATGCTTCGGCAAACTGATCTTTGCCTACTCCGCATACCGGACATTCAAAATCATCCGGGAGATCTTCCCATTTGGTTCCCGGCTCGATGCCATGCTCCGGATCACCGGCGGTCTCATCATATTCCCACCCGCATACTTCGCATACGTATTTCATATTGTTATCCTCCTTTATTTTTGTTATATATCCATGCCCGGCAGTTCTTGTCATCTGCGCCGGACAGAATGATATCTCAGCTCCTGTATCAGGACTATAATACCTCATAACGCCGGATTTTTCCAGTATAAGATTCAGGATCATGCGGAATTACACATATAGAATATGTTCTTTTTTTGAATTTATACAGTTTTTGGAAAAACTTATACCATTGTCCATGCAAAATGCCACACACATGGAACAATATTGCAAATAATTCAGAATTTTCCTCAATTAATGCTGGTTTTTTGACACAATTTTGTGAAAACTGATAAAATTGTTTTTATAAGAACACTACCATTATTATGATTTTGACACCATAATAAGAGTAGATGTAAAACTGATTTTATACACCAATTATACTGCCCGGACAGATGTTCCGTTTTTGTCTGTGCAAATAAAACCAGCTGTTACTGGAGATAAGGAGGTGTTAAATCATGATTACGTATAGTCCATTATGGGTCACCATGAAAGAAAAAGGGATCACACAATACGCACTCTATACGCAATATGGTATCAACCGCTCTCTGCTTGACCGCCTCAGAAAAAACAAGAATATAGAAGTCAATACGGTTGACCGGCTATGCACGATTCTGAACTGCCGCGTAGAGGACATTATGGAGCATATTCCTGATGAAACGGTGATGTAGAGGCCCTCATATCTTTGATATGAGGGCCTCGCCTGTAAAAAAATCGTGCCTGCCTGTAAAAATTGGGATACTGCGTGCAGTATCCCTTTAAGACATAAAAAAGCGGGTGATGGGAATCGAACCCACGTGTCCAGCTTGGAAGGCTGGTGTTCTACCATTGAACTACACCCGCATATTTTATATTCGATATTTTTATAAAGAAAACGGAACCCCAGATTATCAAGGGTTCCGCTGCCCCTGCCAAGGAGTCGATGCGACAGGATTTGAACCTGCGACCTCTGCGTCCCGAACGCAGCGCTCTACCAAGCTGAGCCACGCATCGCCGCGAGCCTGAAGTATTTTAGTGCTTCTCAACTCAAGCTTGTTCATTGTAGCACTGTTTCCCGGAAAATGCAAGCACTTTTTTAAATTTTTTTGAGCGTATTATGGTATCATGATCAGGAACGAAACTCTGTATATCAGACCGGAACGGAAATCGGAGGAAAAATGAATCAGATACTATTTTATATGAAACAGGAGCGCCATCGGGCAGACTGCGTTTCTTTTATGCGGAAACTGAAGGCGCGGGGAATCCCCTGCCATATGTGCAAAGAAACGGGGAAAAATGAGAAAAACGGGGCGGATGTTCCGGCGGATCCGTCGGAGCCTTCCTTTGCGCTTTCTGCCCGGCGGATTCTGGTGATCACGGATGATGCGGAAGCGGCCGGACTCTGCGAACTGCAGAAAATTGCCTGTGTCGGATACTGCCCGGCAGAAGGGAAGGAATCAGCAGAAGTGAAAACAGCGGAAGAGGCAGCAGAAACAAAAGAATCAGCAGAAGCGAAAGAAACGGAAGCAGCAGCAGAAGCGAAAGAAATGGAAGCAGCAGCAGAAGCGAAAGAAACGGAAGCAGCGAAAGAAACGTCAGCAGAAACGGCGGGACGGGAAGAAGGCGCAGCCTCCGGATATTTTCCACATGTCCGGATGGTGTGGGAGAGTTTTGAAGAGAGGGAGCCGGAAGAACTCGAACAGTTTTGCTGCCGTTTTTACGGAGATCCGGTTGTGATAGCCCGCACGGAGCGTCTGCTGATCCGCGAAAGCGTACCGGAAGATTTTGAGGCGGTTTATCAGCTGGAATCGGCTCCGGAGTTTTGCGGGGAGAGCCGGGAAAAACAGGAGAAGACCGGCTTCTGCATTTCGGAAGAGGACAGTGAAAAAGAAAAATTTTGTTCTTATATTAAGAATGTTTATCCGTTTTACGGATATGGGTACTGGACCGTCGAGCGGATGGAATCGGGCCGCCAGAAAACGGTGATCGGCCGCTGTGGTCTGAAGGATTATGAAGCAGGGGAGGATAACGGGTACGTTGTCCTAAGGAAGGACGCTGTGCGTGAACATTTGCCCGGGAGCGCGGAAGAACCGTTCTGCCTTGAACTCGGCTATGCTGTCGCGGAGGATTATCGCAGGCAGGGCTTTGCATATGAGATGTGCCGGGCGGTGCTGGATTACGCGTTTGCCGTGCTGCACTCGGATACGGTTCTGGTCAGGATTCATCCGCAGAATACAGCGTCCCTGGGACTGGCCCGGAAGCTGGGCTTTGGCCGGATAACGCCGTGATCCGGAATCTGCCCGCGGGTCCCGGCGCAAAATCCCGTGAGGACACAAGAACCAGACAAGACCAAAAAGTTCCTGCTCTTATAGGGAGCGATACCTCGACGAATGCTTCTTCCTGTGATATACTTGACAAAGTATTTTTACGAGAGGAGGCATTTTTGTGGGAGAACAGACGAAAAAGGGAAAGTCTGGAAAACATATCTGCCTTGGCATCCTCGCCCATGTCGACGCGGGAAAAACAACTCTGTCGGAAGCTCTGCTGTATCTTGGCGGCAGTATCCGGAAGATGGGACGCGTCGACCACAAAGACGCGTTTCTCGACACGTTTGAGCTGGAACGCGCGCGGGGGATCACGATTTTTTCCAAGCAGGCGCGGCTTACGTTCGGAGATATGGAGCTGACGCTTCTTGATACGCCGGGGCATGTGGATTTCGCGGCGGAGATGGAACGCACGCTGCAGGTGCTGGATTACGCTGTGCTTCTGATCAGCGGCGCGGACGGCGTGCAGGGACATACGGAGACACTCTGGAAACTGCTCGCGCAGTACCGGGTGCCGGTTTTTTTATTTGTAAATAAAATGGACCAGCCGGGGACGGACCGGAAAGCAAGAATGGAGGAGCTTGTCCGCAGGCTGGACGGAAACTGCATTGATTTTGGAGAGGATCACAGTTCGGAAGAATTTCTTGAAAATCTCGCGATGTGCGACGAGGACGTGATGGAGCGTTACCTGGAGACGGGCGAAGTGACGAAGGAGGACACGGCGCGGATGATCCGGGAGCGGAAAGTGTTCCCGTGCTTTTTCGGCTCCGCGCTGAAGCTGACCGGTGTAAAGGAGCTGATCGGGGGACTGGCGGACTATACGCTTGCCCCGATTTATCCGGAGGAATTCGGCGCCAGGGTTTACAAGATCTCCCGCGACGAGCAGGGGAAGCGCCTGACGCACATGAAGATCACCGGTGGCAGTCTGCGGGCGCGGATGGTGCTGACGAACCGCCGGCCGGAGGCGCCGGAAGGCGGAATGGACCAGGAAATTCCGGAGGATCAGATCTGGGAGGAGAAGGCGGATCAGATCCGTGTTTACTCTGGGACAAAATTCGAGCCGGTGCAGGAGGCGCCCGCCGGGACTGTCTGCGCCGTGACGGGGCTTGCGAAGACCTGGCCGGGGCAGGGACTTGGCATTGAGCGGGAGACGGTGCTTCCGGTGCTCTCCCCGGTGCTGACTTACCGCATTGACCTTCCGGAGGACTGCGACGCGCATACGGCGCTGCAGAAACTGCGGCAGCTCGAGGAGGAGGAACCGCAGCTTCACATCGTGTGGAACGAGCAGCTTGGCGAGATACACGCGCAGGTGATGGGCGAGGTGCAGATCGAGATCCTGCAGAGCCTGATCCGGGACCGTTACGGGATGGAGGTCACGTTCGGCACGGGCAATATTGTATATAAGGAAACAATCCGGGAACCGGTCGAGGGGGCCGGACATTTTGAGCCGCTGCGCCATTACGCGGAGGTGCATCTGCTGCTTGAGCCCGGGGAGCCGGGGAGCGGGATCCAGGTCGAGTCCGCCTGCAGCACCGATGATCTTGACCTGAACTGGCAGAGGCTGGTGCTCACGCATCTGCTGGAGAAAGAACATGCCGGCGTTCTGACCGGAGCGCCGCTGACGGACGTGCGGATCACGCTGACGGCGGGCCGCTCTCACCTGAAACATACGGAAGGCGGAGATTTCCGGCAGGCGACCTACCGGGCGGTGCGGCAGGGGCTGAAGAAGGCCGAGAGCGTTCTGCTGGAGCCGTTTTACGCGTTCCGCCTTGAGGTCCCGTCGGAGATGGTCGGACGGGCGCTCTCGGATATCCAGCGCATGTGCGGTTCTTTCGAGCCGCCTGAGATCGCGGGCGATATGACCGTGCTGACGGGGAGCGCGCCCGTATCCGAGATGCGCGGCTACCAGACGGAGGTCAGCGCGTACACGAAGGGACGCGGGCGGCTGGCATTCCGCCTTGACGGGTACAGGCCGTGCCACAACGCGGAGGAGATCATCGAGGCGGCCGGATACGATTCGGAGAGAGACCTGGAGAATCCGACGGGATCTGTTTTCTGCGCGCACGGGGCGGGATTCGTGGTGAGCTGGGACAAGGCGGACTCCTACATGCACGTTTCGGGCGGCGTGGAGTGGGTCACGGATCGGGACGGAAAAAAGAGAGCGCTCTTTGGCAGGCGGTCTTTTGCGGACTCTGACGCCGGCGCGGGAATGGCGGAGGAAACGCCGGCGGAGGATACGTCCGGCGCGGGAGCGCCGCGCAGGATGGGTGTGCCGTCCGGGACGGCGTACGCGGACCGGTTTCATGACGAGGAAGAACTGAAGGCGATTTTTGACCGGACTTACGGGACTTCCACGGGGGAATCGCGGACGGCGTGGAAACGTACGAAGGGAAGCACTTTTGCGGCGGGGAGCGGCGCGGGAAAGAAAAGTTCCGGCGCGGCGGAGAGAAATTCCTCCCGTCCGGGCGGCGGGGCGGAAAAGAACGAGGCGGGTCCGTCCGGCCGCCAGGCAAAGAAGCAGGAACCTGTGGATGAGTATCTGCTGGTTGACGGCTATAATATTATTTTCGCGTGGGACGAGCTGAAGGAGCTTGCCGATACGGATATCGCGGCCGCGCGGACAAAGCTGATGGACGTTCTCTGCAATTATCAGGGATTTTCCGGCTGCCGGCTGATCCTGGTGTTTGACGCGTACAAGGTGGAAGGATTTACAGGGGAAGTTGTAAAGTATCACAATATTTATATCGTCTACACAAAGGAAGCGGAGACGGCCGATCAGTATATTGAGAAGACCGTGCGCGAGATCGGAAGACGCTATCATGTCACCGTGGCGACCTCCGACCGCCTGGAACAGGTCATTATCCTTGGCGAGGGGGGCGAGAAGACTGTCTGCGTCGGATCTGAAGGAAGAGATTCTGATCATGAATGAACAGATCCGTCAGGTCTGCCGCAGCAGGCGGGAGAGCAGCGGGAGAAATTATCTGTTTGACAGTCTCGATGAAGATATGGCGCGCTATATGGAAGAAGTGCGGCTTGGCCGGTTAAAATTTTAAGAGAAAACTCTCCGCTTTGCTTTTGGCGCAAAGTGAAACAGCCGATAGGGGAGCTATCGGCTGTCTCGAGGGGAGTATAAATAATTAATAAGGGGTTTTGTAAAAAAAATTTTTGAAGGGTAAATTCTTTTTACAAAAGAGATTATAATATAACTTCCACGAAATTGCAACAGATTTTTTAAAAAAATGTTAAATGTTGGAGTCATTTTTTTCAGAAGGGGGATTCTGCGGGGCGGGATTCGCCTTATTTTCAGGAATGACCGCTAAAAACGGGCGTTTTGGGCGCGCTCGTTGTTAAGAATTTGTTAAACGCGCCGCGCTCATCCTTTCCGCTTGATTGTTTCCGGAGGATATGCTATAAAAGCTTTGCGGTTTGGGATGCCGCCGCTCTTTGCGGAACTGCCGGACGGGAGTCAGACAGGAGGACGGCGGATCAGAACCACAGATAAGCTTAAGATACCTGAAACGATCAGTTCAGGTTTAGATGTACAACGAGAGACGGAGGGGAATAAGTGACGAAGAATCTGTATGAATTGCTGCGGGAATACAGCGGCCGGGATTACTATCCGTTTCATATGCCGGGACATAAGCGGAATATCCGCCATTTTCAGGACGCGTTCGCGATCGATATCACGGAGATCGAAGGATTTGACAATCTGCATCACGCGGAAGGGATTCTGCTTGAGGCGCAGAAGCGGGCCGCGCGCCTGTATGGAGCGGAGGAGACGTATTATCTTGTAAACGGAAGCACGGCGGGGATTCTGGCGGCGATATCGGCCTCATCACGGCGCGGAGGGCGTATCCTGATGGCGCGCAGCTGCCACAAATCCGCGTACCACGCGCTGTTTCTGAACGGGCTCCGCGCGGTGTGGCTTTATCCGGACACGGATATGACGCGCGGGATTTACGGAAGCGCGGATCCCGGAAAGGTGCGAAGGCTTCTCGAACAGAATCCCGGGATATCCGCGGTTTTTCTGACTTCCCCGACCTACGACGGCGTGGTGTCCGACATCCGGGAAATCGCGGCCGCGGCGCATGAGCACGGGGCGCTCCTGATCGTCGACGAGGCGCATGGGGCGCATTTTGCGATGCATCCGTATTTTCCCCCGTCGGCTGTCTCATGCGGCGCGGACATTGTGATAAACAGCATTCACAAAACCATGCCGTCTCTGACTCAGACGGCTCTGCTCCACGTCTGCGGCCCGAGAGTGGACCGCGCCAGGCTGAAGAAGTATCTTCAAATTTATCAGAGCAGCAGCCCGAGCTATGTCCTGATGGCGGGAATCGACTGCTGTGTCGCCCTGATGGAGGAGCGCGGCCGGGAGCTGTTCGATCTGTTCTGCGGGCGGATCGAGTCGGCGCGCGCGCGTCTGTCGGAGATGAAGACGCTGCATCTGGTCACGGGGACGGAAAAAGAGCTTTACTGCTATGACTATGACAGATCCAGGATTCTGGTCTCGACGGAGAACTGCGCGGCGGGCGGCCGTGAACTGTATCGGATTCTTCTTGACCGGTATCATATTCAGGCGGAGATGGCTGCGGAGCATTACGTGACGTTTCTGACTTCGGTTGCGGACACACAGGAGGGATTTGACCGGCTGTGCGGCGCGCTGCTGGAGATCGACGCGGAGCTGACCGGAGCCGGGGGCGCGGCGGAGAAAGAGACAGAGAGACAGACTGAAGTCTTACATACTTCGGAAGAAACAGGGCGGCAGAGCGAAACCCTGCACACCGCGGATACAGAGCCCGCGAACGAGGAAGTCCTGAGCCTTGAGGAGGCCGAGAACAGAGAGAAGCGCAGGCTGCCGCTTTGCGAAAGCGCGGGCCGCGTTTCGGGAGAATATATTTACCTTTATCCTCCGGGGATACCGCTTCTGATTCCGGGGGAGCGGATTACCCGGCGCCTTCTCGACCGGCTGGACGGCTGCCGCAGACAGGGATTTGAGCTGCAGGGACTGACGGACTATTCGGGGGAGACGATCCTTGTGATTGCGGAACCCGAGGACGGCAGAGGAACTTCGGAGCAGGAGGCAGGAAAATGGGAAAAATATTTTATATAATGGGGAAGAGCGCGTCCGGGAAAGACAGCGTTTACGCGGATCTTCTCTCCCGCAGGGAGCTCGGGCTGCGCCCTTTCGTGATCTACACCACGCGGCCGATCCGGTCGCATGAGACGGACGGCGTGGAGTACCACTTTGTGGATGAGGAAAAGATGCGCCGGATGGAGAAAGAGGGCCGCATCATTGAACTGCGCTCCTATGACACCGTGCAGGGGATCTGGTATTATTTTACGGCGGATGATGAGCGGATCCGTCTCGCGGACGACGATTATCTGGCCGTCGGGACGCTGGAATCCTACAGGAAGCTGCGCCGGTATTATGGAGAAGACCGGATCATTCCGATCTATATTGAGGTGGAAGACGGCGAGCGCCTGAGAAGGGCGCTTTTCCGGGAGAACAGGGAGAAGGTCCCGGATTACGGGGAAATGTGCCGCCGCTTTCTGGCGGATCAGGAGGATTTCTCGGAGGAGAATATCCGCGCGGCGGGAATCACGCGCAGATTTTCCAACAACGGCGGACAAGAGGACTGCGTGGAGAAAATCACGGAGCTGATAAAGTCCTTCCGGAACCAGGATGCCTGAAAATAAAAGAGGACGCAATTTATGATATTCCGCATACTATTTATAGATAAACCGTAAATTTATTTGTCGTTTGCTGTAAAGTATGCTATTATGGAGAGAGCGCGCGTTTGGCCTCCGACAGCGGGGAGGAAGCGCGCAGGAAAACAAAAGGGGGTGCATTGTTGTGACAGAGCTGGAAGAGATTATCGGACGTGAGCAGATCAAACGGCAGCTGATGCATGTGATAGAGACAGGGAAAGTTGGACATGCCTATATGTTCAGCGGTGAAAAGGGATGCGGAAAGAAGACGCTGGCGCTGGCGTGGGCGATGGCGCTGCAATGTACAGGGCAGGGTACGGTTCCCTGCGGAGAATGCCATTCCTGCAGGCAGGCAAAGAGCGGGAATCATCCGGATATTATCTGCATTGCGCACGAGAAGCCGAACAGCATCGGAATCGATGATGTCCGCGATCAGCTGGTCGGAGATGTGCAGATCCGTCCGTACAGCGGAAAATACAAGATCTATATCATTCCGGAGGCGGAAAAGATGACGGTTCAGGCGCAGAACGCGATTCTCAAAACGATCGAGGAGCCGCCGGAATATGCCATCATCATTCTTCTGACGACGAACGAGCAGCATTTTCTGGATACGATTCGTTCCAGATGCGTGATCCTTCCCATGAAGCCGGTTCCGGACAGTCAGGTGAAGGCGTATCTGATGGAGCATATTCAGATCCCGGATTACCAGGCGGATATCTGCGTGGCTTTCGCGCAGGGAAATATCGGAAAGGCGGTCCGCCTCGCGTCCTCGGAGGATTTTGACGCGATCAAATCCTCGGCGCTGCATCTGATCAAGAATGCCGGGAAGATGGAGTTCGGCGAGATTGTGGAAGCGGTGAAGGGAATCCAGGAATTCAAGCTTTCGATACAGGATTACTTGGACATTCTTGCGCTCTGGTACCGCGATATGGTATATTTTAAGGCCACCAGGGACGTGAACGCGATCGTGTTCAAGGATCAGATCCGCAGCATTCAGGAGACCGTGAACGTCTGCTCTTACGAAGGGATCGATGAGGTCATGAAAGCGATCGAGAGCGCCAAGGCGCGGCTTGACGCGAACGTAAATTTTGAACTGACGATGGAACTGCTGTTCCTTGTGATTAAGGAGAATATGCATGATTAAAATAGTTGGCGTGAGATTCAGGAACGCGGGCAAGGTATATTATTTTGATCCGAGGGGATACAGGATCAGCCCGAAGGATCATGTGATCGTCGAGACGGCGCGCGGAGTGGAGTACGGGACCGTCGTGGGCGGCATCAGGGAAGTGGAGGACGAGAAAGTCATCCAGCCGCTCAAGCCGGTTTTGCGCGTCGCGACGGCGGAGGACGACGAAAAGGCGAGAAAGAACCGTATGCGCGAGAAAGACGCGATGGTGATCTGTCAGGAGAAGATTCAGAAGCACGGCCTTGAGATGAAGCTGATCGACGCGGAATATACGTTTGACAATAATAAGGTGCTGTTTTATTTTACGGCGGACGGAAGGATTGATTTCCGCGAGCTGGTGAAGGATCTGGCGGCGGTGTTCAAGATGCGGATCGAGCTGCGGCAGATCGGTGTCCGGGATGAGACGAAGATTCTCGGCGGCGTCGGGATCTGTGGGAGGCCGCTGTGTTGCCATACGTTCCTCTCCGAATTTGCGCCGGTGTCCATCAAGATGGCGAAGGAGCAGAATCTGTCGCTGAATCCCACAAAGATTTCCGGCGTCTGCGGCCGTCTGATGTGCTGCCTTAAAAATGAGGAGGAAACCTATGAATATCTGAACAGCCGTCTGCCGGGCGTGGGAGAGCAGGTGACGACTTCCTCCGGCGTCAGGGGAGAGGTGCACAGCGTGAACGTGCTGCGCCAGAAGGTGCGCGTGCTGGTCGATGTAAACGACGAGAAAGAGCTGCAGGAGTATGACGTCAGGGATCTGAGGTTCCGGCCGAGACGCCGCAAGGACAAAGACAAGGGAAAAGGAAAAGAGAAGGACGCGGAGCTGGAGAAGGAGCTGAAGCAGCTGGAAGCTCTGGAAAAAAAGGAAGGGAAATCGAAGCTGAATGACAATTGAGTCAAAAGAAGGAAGGGAAGTCGAAGCTGAATGACAATTGAGCCAAAAGAAGGAAGGGAAGTCGAAGCTGAATGGCAATTGAGCTGAAAGAAGGAGAACGTCTCGATGATCTTCAGCGGAACGGATACCGGATCATACAGAAGGAAGGAAAATTCTGTTTTGGCATGGACGCCGTTCTATTGTCGGTGTTTGCCCGGGTAAAGCCGGGGGAGACTGTGCTGGATCTCGGTACCGGCACGGGGATCATACCGATTCTGCTTGAGGCGAAAACGCAGGGGCGGCATTTTACCGGGCTTGAGATTTTTCCCGAGAGCGCGGACATGGCCAGGCGCAGCGTCGCGCTGAACGGCCTTGAAGAGCGGATCGCAATTGTCCAGGGAGATATAAAAGAGGCCGGAAGTCTGTTTGCTCCGGCTTCTTTTGATGTCATCACGTCGAACCCGCCGTACATGACGGGGAAGCACGGACTGACAAATCCCGACCCGGAAAAAGCGGCCGCGCGTCATGAGCTTCTGTGCACGCTGGAGGATGTGGTCAGAGCGGCCGCGTATCTGGCGCGCACAGGCGGAAGATTCTATATGGTACACCGGCCGTTCCGGCTGGCGGAGATCATACGGACGCTGTCGCAGTATCACATGGAGCCGAAGCGGATGCGGATGGTGCACCCTTACGCGGACCGGGAGCCGAACCTGGTGCTGATCGAGTCGGTGCGCGGCGGCAGACCGAGGATGACGGTGGAGCGGCCGCTGATCGTGTTTGAGGAGCCGGGGAAATATACGGAGGAGGTCCGAACCGTGTACGGGTTTTAAATTACGGTTCATTTCCCTGCGGTTATCCGCGGCATTATGGGATCGAAGGATATTTGGGAAAGGGGGCAGGTCATGGAGCAGGGCAAACTGTATCTCTGCGCGACGCCGATCGGAAATCTTGAGGATATCACGTTCCGGGCAGTGCGGATTCTGAAAGAGGCGGATCTGATCGCGGCGGAGGATACGCGCAACAGCATAAAGCTGCTGAATCATTTTGAGATAAAGACACCGCTTACGAGTTATCATGAATACAACCGGATCGAGAAAGCGCATGTCCTGATACAGAAAATGCGGGAAGGGAAGAACGTGGCCCTGATCACGGACGCCGGGACGCCGGGGATCTCGGATCCCGGGGAGGATCTGGTGCGGCTCTGCATGGAGGCGGGGATCGAGGTGACTTCGCTGCCGGGGGCCTGCGCCTGTGTGACCGCGCTCACGCTGTCCGGGCTTCCGACGAGGCGCTTCTGTTTTGAGGCGTTTCTTCCGCAGGATAAGAAGGAGAAGCAGGAGATCCTGGAGGAACTGAAGGAGGAGACGCGGACGGTCATTCTGTACGAAGCCCCTCACCGTTTGCAGAAAACCCTGCGGGACCTGTACGAGGCAGTCGGGGAACGGAGGGTCACAATCTGCCGGGAGCTCACGAAGAAGCATGAGACGGTCTTCGCGTCAACGCTGTCGGAATCGCTTTCCTTCTATGAACAGAATGAGCCGAGAGGCGAGTGCGTGATCGTGATGGAGGGGCGCAGCCGCCGGGAGCTCCGCCGCGAGGAGCAGAAAAAATGGGAAGAACTGAGCGTGCAGGAACATGTAGGACATTATGAGGCGCTCGGAATGGACCGGAAAGAGGCGATGAAGCAGGCGGCAAAGGACCGCGGCGTTTCCAAGCGGGAGATCTATGCGCAGCTGCTGAGGCCGTAAGAACATGATTGTATATAAAAAGTAGATATGATAAAATAAATTTTATGATACCAGGATTTCGGGAGTACGAAGTGCGGAGAAATCCGCGGCATCATGGGGGCAAAAAGGTATGCGCTTATGTTCAGGAAAAGCGTGATATGATTATTTATTGTCTGTACCGCCCGGCCGGCGGAGAATGGAGATAAAAATGAAGACAGGAAAGAAAAACTTTTTAATTCTTCTGGCTGCGGCTGCCATGTTTCTTTTGATTCCGCTTGCGGTGTCCGCGGAGTCCTTTTCGGAAAAGGAAGGAGGGAACCGTCCGTCCGATCCCGACCGCGTCACGATCGGCGGGGCCGGGGAACTGACCTTTACGGGAAGCTACCATCCGGATGAGAAGGACGGAGACGACAATCCCTGGAACTCTCAGTATGCGCTTTTTGATACGGACTGTCTCCGCCTGGATATAAAAACCGCGGGCGTGCTTTGCGTGCACATCAGGATTGACAGCGTGCCCTCATTCTTCTGTCCGCAGCAGGTGATGACCTATCTGAAAGAGGCGTCAGAGCCCTTTGACGACAAATCCTGGATGAACAGCCTTCCGATCGGGAGCGATGGGGACGCCACGCATTTTTACGCGCAGAGAGACGGCGCGGGCTATGGGCGCTTTGAGACGTTTCTGGAGCCGGGTACGTATGATCTGTATTCGAAATGCTCTGGTTTTGCAAGCACATATCAATATGATATCCGGTTCCTTCCGCATGCGCAGAGCGCGCCGGGATCGACTCTGTTCCGGAAGCCGGGCGCTTCCTATACGCTCGGACAGACGTTCTCCGGGGCAGTCAACAACGGCTACCGCGTGCTTAATCTCACGACGCCGTTCCAGAATTTCCGGGATACCTGCGAGCATTATGTTCATTTTACGGTTCCGGAAGAATGGGATTACACGATCGACCTGTGGGCGAACAATAACGCGGCGCTGTCGCTTGAAGGAACAGGAGAGTACGTGAGCATCTGGCACACGGTATCCCCGACCCCGTCGGCCGCGGTCAGCAATTCCTATGTGACCGGCGTTGACATCGGCCGGCTGCAGACGTTTGAACACGCGTCGAAAAAGATACATCTGCGTGCCGGCTCCTATACGGCCCGGATTTACGGGACAGAGCAGTACGCCGGCGCCGCGCAGTACGCACTCACCTGCTACCGCTTCTCGATCAGCAAAGCGGCGGACAACAGCCTGCGCAAAGAGCAGACGATCACAACGGGGGCATCCTCTTATAATAAGCTGTACGGCAGCAAAGCGTTCTCCCTGAAGGCGAAAACCAGCGGGGACGGGAAACTGACGTATCAATCCAGCAATACGAAAGTGGTGAAGGTATCCGCCTCGGGGAAGGTCGCGCTGAAGGCTCCGGGCAAAGCGGTGATTACGGTCAGGGCTTCGGCTACTCCGTCCTGCAAGGCGGCTGTTCTGAAAGTTGCGGTCACAGTCAGGCCGGGCACGCCTTCCGGCTTCACCGCAAAAAGTGCCTCGAAAAAGACGATCAGCGCCTCCTGGAAGAAAGTCGCGAAGGCGACGGGATATCAGGTGCAGTATACCTCGTCTCTGACTTTGAATATGAGCTGGGACGGAAAAAATCCGGATGATCTCTTCCAGCCTGCTTTTGGCTTGCCGGGTACAAAAACACTTGCGGTAAAATCCCTGAGCAGAAAGATCAGCGGCCTGGTTTCAAAGAAAACTTACTACGTGCGGGTGCGCGCGTATTACAAGTCCGGCAGCACGAAAGTTTACGGCAGCTGGAGCGGGGAGCGGAAGGTCACGGTGAAATAAAAGTGTTTACACGCCGGCCCGGCGGGAAAAAGATGCAAAAGGAGAAACCATATGGAATTTGAGATCAGAAGAGCGCGGACTGCCGACATTCCGGGGATCATGCGCATCATGGAGGCGGCCGCCGACCCGGAGCATCCGGACTGGTACATTCAGGACAATGAGCCGTACATGCGAAAGCGCGTATCGGAGGACGGCAGGGCGACAAAAGACGGATTTACGCTGGTCGCGCAGGCGCCTGACGGCGGAATCGCGGGTTATTTTGTCGTGACTTATCCGGAACCTGAGAAGAATCTCGGGCATTTCCTGTCCTATTCTCCGGAACAGATCGCGCAGGCGGTCATGATGGATACGGCGTCGGTCGCGGCAGAATACCGCGGGTACGGACTCCAGAGAAGGATGGCGGAGGCCGCGGAGGCGGAGGTCATCCGCGAGCGTGAAGATGTGAAATATCTTCTCTGCATGATCCATCCGGATAATGTATACAGTCTGTCAAACATGCGGGGACTGGGGTATGAGGTTCGGAAAGAAGCCATATACCACGGACGTTGGAGATATGTGCTGGAGAAAACGCTGGAAAAGGGACTGACGGAGTATTAAAGCCTGCGGAGCCGACATGCGGCGCTGGAGATATGTGCCGGAGAAAATGCCGGCAAAGGAGTGCGGGAGCGCAAAAAGCACGAAGCGGTCCGGAGGGCTTTCCTCCGCAGCGCGGACACGGAAGTTTATTGTGCAGAGACGGAACGGACCAAGATGAAGAAGGAGGCCAGGACGGACACATGGCAGATCAGCGGGGAAAAGAAGACTGGCTCGGCCAGGAGGAAACAGAAGAAAAAGAATGGCTCCGCCATCAGGAAGAACGAAAGAAAAATGAAGCCGCGTGGCAGGCGAGAAAAGGAGAATTTTCCGAGACGCAGAATCCGAGGGATGAGGACGCGGACGCGGAGGATGCGGACCGCAGGCTTGGCGCTCTTGAGAAATATACGTATTTTAACGGAAAAAAGATCTTCAGATCCATAAGAATTTCCCGGGATATGCAGAACAGGGGCCGGGACCTCCTTTCGATGGGGAAGATCGCGCTCAATGAGATCACCACAGGGTATGAGGTCAATTCGGAAGAAAAGCTCGGACAGATGAGCGCGTTCGGAAAGGAAGGCGGCCGGGAGTTTTCCATGGAGCTGCTCTTTTCACAGTCGAAGGTGCGGCGGCTTGCCTGCGGATGTATGAAATGCCGGAACGAATACTACACCTGGGATCCGACGTCCGCTAATTGCCCCTATAAGGCGGGACTTCTTATTTTTATGGAAGAATACCTCAGAGCACACAGTCTCGGGGACGCGACGGACCGGAAGGGTATGATCTTCCTGAATACGTTCTACAAAAAACATGAGAACCAGATCATGTCCGACATCCCGTCCGGCAGGATGAATCTCCGTCTGGAGCCGAGACTGATCAGGAGCAATGGCAGGCTGACTCTGTCGTTCCGCATCGGCGAGAGCCGGATGTATGTGGTGAAAAAACTGGATGAGTTCTGCTGGAATGTGAAGAATTCGGAGACCGCGCAGTACGGCACGACCATGCAGATCAATCATAATATCAGTAATTTCACGGAAAAGGGAAGAAACTGGATCCGCTTTATCAATCAGATTGTGCGCGAGGAGCAGGAATTTGCCCAGCGGATGGCGGACTCCTGGCGTTATTACGGATCAGGAGGACTGGGGGTCGGAAGCTTTCTGAATCTGTACGGCTGGAGGCTGGATGAGTTTTACGCAAGACTGCTGGACGGGCCGGTGGAGTTTGAGGACAAGGACGCTCCGGTCAAGACGAAAACGATGCTGTCCGCCGCGGACGCGAACCCGAAAGTGACGATGAAGATCACAGCCGACGAGGATTCAAAGAAGGGGCGGGAGTTTCACGGGATCTGCGTACAGGGAACGCTTCCACGAATGTATGAGGGGACGGACTCCAAGTACTTTATCA
Organism: uncultured Lachnospiraceae bacterium; assembly: GCA_947630005.1. Taxonomy (GTDB): domain Bacteria; phylum Bacillota; class Clostridia; order Lachnospirales; family Lachnospiraceae; genus Choladousia. The sequence goes on along the minus strand of CANRGB010000001.1, from coordinate 8,938 downwards.
ACGGAGAACACTTCAGCCGCGCGGACAGGAAGTTTACAGAGCGGATCGAACCGCTGTCAAAGCTCTCCTCAAAAGATCAGTTTTCCTTCCGGCTGGGAAGAAATCATATGGCGCAGTTCTACTACGATCTGCTTCCGCAGCTGGAGGATATTGTGGACGTCACGGAGGAAGATTCGGAAAGACTCCGGTCCTATCTGCCGCCGCAGGTGTCCTTTGCCTTCTATCTGGACGCGGAAAACGACGATATGACCTGCCGGATCTATGCCCGGTACGGAAAAAGAGAGTTTTCCGTGTTTGATACGGCCGTTCCGGGGCATGACGCGGCTCCCTTCCGGGACGCGGAAAAAGAAAATGAAATCCTGTTTCTGGCGTCGCAGTGGTTTCCGGAGATGGACTGGGACAAGGACGAACTGTCCTGCGGCGGGGATGAACAGAGGATGTACCAGGTGCTTGAAAGCGGGGCGGAGCGGCTGATGGAGCTTGGCGAAGTGCACTGCACAAAACGGTTCCTGAACCGCCGCGTAATCCGGCGCGTGAAAGTGTCGGTGGGCGTCTCGGTCGCGGGAGGGATGCTGGATCTTACGGTCACGACCGACGACATTCCGCAGAGCGAGCTGCTGGATATCCTGAAAAGCTGCAGGCTCAAAAAGAAATACTACCGGATGAAAAACGGGGATTTTGTGGATCTTGAGGAACAGAATCTGCGGGCGCTCGCGGAGCTTGCGGATTCCATGCATCTGAAGCCGGCGGAACTTATCCGGGGGAAAATGCATCTTCCGATGTTCCGCACGCTCTATCTTGACCGGATGCTGGAAGAAAACGAAGATATCTACAGCCGCCGCGACAGTCATTTCCGCGAGATCATCAAAGGGTTCAAGACCGTAAAAGACGCGGATTACGAGGAGCCGGAGAGCCTGTCCGGAATCATGCGGAAATATCAGAAGGACGGCTTTAAGTGGCTGCGGACGCTGGAGGCGTGGAAGTTCGGCGGAATCCTGGCCGACGATATGGGACTTGGGAAGACACTGCAGGTCATCGCGGTGCTGCTTGCGGCAAAGCAGGAAAGTCTGTCCGGGACGGAGGAAGCCGGTCAGGCGGAACACGGCGTCTCCCTTGTGATAGCGCCATCCTCTCTCGTATTCAACTGGGGCGAGGAATTCCGGAGGTTTGCGCCGGAACTTTCCGTTGTGCTGGTCACGGGGACGCAGGAGGAACGGCGCGCGAAGATCGAACACTGGCAGGAGGCGGACGTGCTGGTGACTTCCTACGATCTGCTCAAGCGCGATATCGCGTATTACGAGGGCAGACTGTTCCGGTATGAGATCATCGATGAGGCGCAGTACATAAAGAATCACACGACGGCGGCCGCGAAAGCGGTGAAAGTGATAAACAGCCGGATCCGGTTCGCGCTGACCGGCACGCCGATCGAGAACCGGCTCAGCGAACTCTGGAGTATTTTTGACTATCTCATGCCGGGATTCCTGTACGGGTACGATGTGTTCCGGAAGGAGCTGGAAATTCCGATCGTAAGGAACGGCGACGAAGAGGCCGCGAAACGTCTGCAGAAGATGGTAAGCCCGTTTATTCTGCGCAGGCTGAAAGGCGATGTGCTGCGGGATCTGCCGGAGAAGCTGGAAGAGATCCGCTATGTGAAATTCGGAGCCGCGCAGCAGAAGCTTTACGATGGCCAGGTGGTTCACATGAAGCAGAGCATTGCCTCACAGAGCGACGACGAATTCAGCCGGAGCAAGATACAGATTCTCGCGGAGCTGACCAGGCTGCGTCAGATCTGCTGCGCGCCGCAGCTCTGTTTTGAGGATTATCACGGAGAGGCGGCTAAGGTGGAGGCCTGCGTGGATCTGGTTCAGAGCGCGCTCGACGGCGAACACAGGGTACTGCTGTTCTCCCAGTTTACGTCCATGCTGGACATGCTGCAGGAGCGCTTTGACGAGGCGAAGATTCCGTATTTTGTGCTCACCGGGAGCACGCCGAAAGCAAAACGGCTGCAGCTGGTGAAGGAATTTAACGAAGGGGCTGTACCGCTGTTCCTGATCTCGCTGAAGGCTGGCGGAGTCGGGCTGAATCTGACCGGCGCGGACGTGGTCATCCACTACGACCCGTGGTGGAATCAGGCGGTCCAGAACCAGGCGACCGACCGCGCGCACCGCATCGGGCAGACGAAGAAAGTCACGGTGTACAAGCTTCTTGTGAAAAACTCGATCGAAGAGAAGATCCAGAATCTTCAGGAAAAGAAAGGCGACCTGGCCGAACAGATTATCGGCGGGGAGACCGGACAGCTTGGCAGTATGAGCAGAGAGGAGCTGCTGGAACTGCTGTAAAGAGGATGTTCCTGGTGCGGGTGAGCGTCATCACCTCTCTGCAAAGGAAAAAAGTGAAAATAAAAATGCCCATCCTGTGAGCCGGAGCCGGACAGGATGGGCATTGTGCGTAAGAACCGTCTCCCACATCCTGTCACGATAATGGGGCCAAATGTCCGGGTGTTCATTCAGGAAAAGTTTTTCGCCCAGGCGTTTTGCTCCATCTTTGCGTCTGTCGGACTTTCCTGCCGGGTATTCGCCCGGTAAATTTTGGGGCTCATCCCGAATTTCCTTTTAAATGCCCGGGAAAACACAAGCTGATCCTTATATCCGACAAGGATGGAGATTTCTTTGACAGACTTTTCTGTGCTGACAAGAAGGCTGGCAGATCTCTGCATGCGGAAATTCATCAGAAAATCCTGGATTGAAATATGAAGCTCTTTTTGAAATAAATGATTCAGATGGGCGCGGCTCAGACCAACACTGTCGGCGATATCGGACACTCCGATTCCATTCCTGTACATTTTGCTGATGTAGTCGACAGAGCGGTTTATATAGGGATTGGCGCTGTATCCGATTTGTCGGTATGCATTGTCTGAGGCATGTCTGGAATAATGATCAGCAAGGATTGCAAACAGCTTGAGAAGAATGGATTCACGGAAAAGGCTGTCAGGAAAATCGGAGGCGCCGTGCCGGAATAAATCATCAAAACAGTCTGCGTACTCATCATAGGCAGGGGCCGGAAGCACCAGGCGGTTTTTTGAGAAGCCGCAGTTTTTTAAGATCATATCAGCTCTTATGCCCTTGAAACCGATCCAGAGGTTAATTTATATGTGTCCCATCCCATGACACCATCCAGCGTGTGATAAGAATGATTCGCCCGGAGAACCTGCAGCAGCTGTACCGGAAATAGTAGGAGCTTCTGAACAGCAATGAGGGGAAAAAACTGAAAAAATCATCTGTGTGGGTGGGAAAACGATGCGTTCCAACAAACGGAACGGTTCATGGTTAAGGCTCTGCAGTAAAATAATGCCGGCAGTGTGTTGACGGTATAGTTAAAATGTAGTATTTTTATCCGGAATCCGGGTGACATTCCTTTTGAGGTAAAGTTCCCGGAGCTTAAGCCGAGAGTGATCGAGGCGGAGAGGATCAGCAAAGATCCGCATGTTAAAGAATAATAATATAGACAAGGAGGCGCAGGATGAGTTATCAGATTTTTATTTCGTATAGAAGGGACGGCGCGGAATTTCTGGGGCAGCTGTTATTCTATCAGCTCAAAGAGCGGGGGTATCGTGTTTTTTTTGATGTGGAATCGCTGAGGTCAGGAAAATTTAATCAGAGATTATTTCAGGTGATTGATGAATGTACGGATGTTCTTGTCATTCTTCCGAAAGACGGTTTGGACAGATGCATGAATTCGGAAGACTGGGTTCGCAAGGAAATAGCGTATGCAATCCGTAAAAAGAAAAACATTATTCCTGTCATGATGCGCGGTTTTGAATTTCCGGACAGTTTACCCGATGATATTAAGGAGATTGTTCATTATAACGGCATCTCAGCTTCCATGGATTTCTTTGAAGCAGTGATGGATAGGCTGACCGGACAGTATATACAGGCTGTGCCGGATTTGGGAAATACGAAACAGCCGGATGAATTTGACAGGCTTCTGCAGACGATTTATGAAGTGCTGACTGAATACCGGGATGCGATAAATAATAACCGTGGTGAAAAGATCAATGAAATAACCGGCAGGATGCAGTCTTCCCTTAATGACTTATATGTTATCGGGGAGCGGAATCGGTATTTAGACAGCGAAAAGTCCGAGAAAGCTTTGTCTATAGTGGATCAGTTTAACAGATTTGTAGGACCGTTCAATGCTTTTTCGAATTCGGAGGACAGAATGTCGGATATAGCCCAGGGTTACGCCAGACGGGCGGAACTGGAATATCGGAAGCTGATTGACCTGGTCGTGAGAAACTTATCATAAGCGGAGTTCTTTATATTTGCATTGTAAATCATAATTGACTAAAATGCGGCAGAGACGTATAGTTGACAGAAAAGGAAAGTTCCGGAAAGGAACGTGCATTATGGCCAAAAGATTCAATACAACCGCTGCCTGTATACCGGAAGAGCATTATATGGTGAATATTGACAGACAGCTGGAAGATATAAAGGCACTGGTTGATCAGAATAAATATTTTACGATCAATCGCGCCAGGCAGTATGGAAAGACAACGACATTGAAAGCTCTGGCAAGATATCTGCGGGAAGAATATTATGTCATCTCCATGGATTTTCAGAAATTTGATGCGTTGAAATTTGAAAATGGAAATATTTTTTCGGTTTCATTTTTAACTACTTTTTTAAGACTGTTTCGGACAAATCGCTCCGCTCTGACAGATGGGGTAAGAAGAGCAATCAATGATCTAAAAGAATGTATGACTTTGCAGGGTTCTTATTTTGGGATGAAAGAGCTTTTCGAAGGTCTGAGTGATATTTGCTCTGAATCTGAGAAACCGGTTGTGCTGATTATTGACGAAGTGGACAGCGCAGCGAATAATCAGGTATTTCTTGATTTTCTGGCACAGCTGAGGGCGTATTATATTGACCGCAGGGAGCGGGCCGCATTTTGGTCCGTCATCCTTGCGGGCGTATACGATATAAAAAACTTAAGGTACAAAATCCGCCCGGAGGATGAACATAAAGTCAACAGTCCGTGGAACATTGCCGCGGATTTCGAGATTGACATGAGCCTTTCCCAGGAAGGAATTGCGGGCATGCTTCTGGAGTATGAGGCAGATTATCACACAGGTATGGATGTTGAGAAGATGGCAGGAGAGATTTATCAGTATACTTCCGGCTATCCGTTTCTTGTGTCAAGACTCTGCCAGTTGATGGACGAAAAAGTGAGCGGACAGAAAGAGGCTGGGTCGAAAGCCGCGGCATGGACAAAAGAGGGATTTTTGCTGGCAGTGAACATGCTGCTTGCGGAAAAGAATACTCTGTTTGAGTCGTTGATCGGGAAACTTAACATCTATCCGCCGCTGAATTCTATAATAAAAGATATTCTTTTTGCGGGCAGGCCGGTCGTCTATAATCCTGATCTGGCAGAACTTGATATGGCTGCCATGTTTGGATTTATAAAAAACCAAAATGGTCTGGTGGAAGTCGCGAACAGGATTTTTGAGACAAGATTATATAATCTGTATCTTTCCGCAGAGGAGCTTCGAAACCAGGATATCTGCAGAAGATCGACAGCAGATAAAAGTCAGTTTATCACAGACGGATGCCTGAATATAAAGCTCTGATCGAGGCAGTCATATAAGAGAGGAAAAAGAAAAAGAACATGAATCAGAAAGAACGAATGCTGAACGGCCTGCCGTACAAGGCCTGGCTGGATCATCTTGGAGAGGAAAGGGACGCCTGCAAGGCGGCCATTTATGAATTTAATCTGTTAAAGCCGGATGAACGGGCGAGGATACCGGAACTTTTGAAAAAACTGTTTGGCAAAACCGGGAAAAATATCTGGATCGAGCCGCCGTTTCACTGTGACTACGGGTGGAATATCGAGGCAGGCGAGAATTTTTTCGCCAACTACGGGCTGACGATTCTGGATGTCGGCAAAGTGACATTTGGCGATAATGTACAGATCGCGCCCAACGTTTCGATTTACACGGCAGGACATCCCATTCATCCTGACAGCAGAAATTCCGGGTACGAGTACGGGATTCCCATCACGATCGGAAACAATGTCTGGATTGGCGGAAGCGTTGTGATTCTTCCGGGAGTTACGATCGGCGACAATGTGGTGATCGGCGCCGGGAGCGTGGTCACAAAGGATATCCCGGCCAACAGGGTGGCCGCGGGCAATCCGTGCAGGATCATCCGGGAGATCACGGAGGAAGACAGAAAATTCTATTATAAAGACCGGGAGTTTGATGTGACCGACTATTAGATCCGGGGATGAAATGAGGTGACAGATTGTATGAATAATATTCATCTCGAAACATTTATCCGCATTGTGGAGGCGGGCAGTTTCAATAAAGCGGCGGAAGAAATGTATATCACGTCCACCGCCATTATCAAGCAGATCAATCTTCTGGAAAACGAGGTGGGCGTGCCGCTTTTTGAACGGACGCACCGGGGACTGAAACTTACGAGTGCGGGCGAGTCTTTTTATACAGATGCGAAGTATATTGTCACATACTGTCAGGAAGCGGTGCGGCGGGCCAGATACGCTGCAGCCGAAAAAAATTCACTCATCCGCATCGGAACTTCTCCCATGACGCCGGCCCAGATACTTACGGATCTCTGGCCTAAGATCCATGAGCATTGTTCGGACATCAGCTTCCAGCTTGTTCCCTTTGAGAATACGCCGGAAAATGCGAGGGAGATATTGAAAAATCTGGGAAAGAATATTGATGTCGTGACCGGTATTTTTGACGATACGCTGCTGGAGGTGCGCGGCTGCGCCGGGCTGGAGATCGTGAAAGAACCGCTGTGCTGCGCCGTTTCCATCTACCATCCGCTGGCAGACAAGGACAGGCTGACCATACAGGATCTGTACGGTGAAGATCTGCTGATGATCCATCGCGGCTGGAGCCATTATGTGGATGTGCTGCGGGATGAACTGACAGAACATCATCGTCCGATCAGGATCGTGGATTTTGATTTTTATGATATGAATATTTTCAACCGCTGTGAGCTGGAAAGAAATGTGCTTCTGGTCATCAGAAGCTGGAACTGCGTCCATCCGATGCTGAAAGTGATTCCTGTGGAATGGGACCACAGTATTCCGTTCGGCGTGCTGTATTCTACACATCCTTCCGACACGGTCAGACAGTTTCTGGAGGCTGTCAGAGCGGTAATGGAATAAAGATCAGTTATAACCTCTGGTTGGAACTGATAAACCAATCGAGACTTCTCAGGAGGTCTCGATTTTATTATGCTGTAAAAAAGCCGGAGCTTTCATTTTTATAGAAAGATTGTGGATCATACAGCTGAAACGTTTTACAAAAGGCAGAAAGCCAGCAGAATGCATTCGAAAGAAGGAATGAAATTATGGTAAAACAGGGAATTATAATAGGTCTGACAGCGGTTTTGCTGCTGATCCCGCTGTGCGCCTGCGGGGCAGACAGACGGGAAGACGGCAGCGCGAAGAAGGGGACGGCAAGTGCAGACGAGAATAAAAAATCAGGAACAGAAACAGGAAACCCGGCGATGAATTTTCCTCAGACCGGCTGGACGGAATCGGTACCGGAAGCGTATAAGGAGACGGCGGACGAGCAGGGCAGCGTTGAACGTCTTGATTATGAATCCAGGGACTATGTGCGGGACGCTTCCCCAATCACGAAAACCGCTTACGTTTATACGCCATATGGCTATGACGAAAGCGATCCGGAGACGAGGTACAACATCTTATACCTCATGCATGGCTGGGGAGGTCATGCCGGGGAATATTTTGAGTTTACTGAGACGAAAAATATGTTCGATAATCTGATCGCGAACGGGGATATTCCACCGCTCATTATCGTATCAGCCAGTTTTTATAATGAGAACAGCAGCACGGATTTTGGCAGTTCCATTCAGGAATTCAGGGAATTTCATCAGGATTTTGAGAATTATCTGATGCCGGCGGTGGAGGGGAAATATCATACCTACGCACAGTCGGATTCATTGGAGGATTTGAAAGCTTCCCGTGATCACCGGGCATTCGGGGGTTTTTCCCTCGGATCTGTCACTACCTGGCTGCAGTTCTGTTATGATTACGATTACATCCGGTATTTTCTGCCGATGAGCGGTTCCTGCTGGTACTATGGAACTTACGGTGATTTTCAGACGAAAAAGAATGTGGATTTCATCGAGCAGCTTGTGAAAGATGAGAATCTGGATGAGAGGGGCTATTTTATCTACCATGCCGTCGGCACGCAGGACGCTGTGAAGAGCCAGACTGTGATGCAGGCGGAGGAGATGCTGGCTCGGGAAGACGTGTTTACGCCAGAGCATTATGCCTTCTACCAGAAGAACGGCGGTTATCATGATTTTGCCGCCGTGCAGGAATATCTCTACAATGCGCTTCCGCTGTTTTTCCGTGACGGGGAGAACTTTCTGGAAGGATCAGAGGCAGAACTGCACACAGAAGAACTGACAGCAGAGATTTCTCCGGAAGCATCGGCGGAGGAAACCTTTCAGACAGAGCAGACAAAAAATGAATTTTACACAGCCGACACCCTGATTTCTGATGTTATGGCTGATCCGGTTTTCGGGGATTACGGGCGGCTGATCTTTCCGGCGGACATGGGATACTGGAGCGGGAATACGCTGGGAGATCTGCGGCTTACCTGGTACAATTATATCGATCCGGACAAAACGGCAGAGATTGTCAATTACATGAAAGCTCACGCGGAGGCGGGCGAGACGATTTTTTATGATATTTATACGGAGGAAGAAAAGGCCGCCGAGCCGGATAAGGCGGACACCGGGCTGTTTTTTTTCAGAGGAAATCCCGGTGAAAAGTTTGCGGTGTGCAATGCCGGAGGCGGCTTTGCCTATGTAGGCGCGATGCACGACAGTTTTCCCCATGCGCTGGAACTCTCCCAAATGGGTTACAACGCTTTCGC